>CAIMWE010000184.1 GCA_903845115.1 uncultured Acidobacteriota bacterium
GGGGGTCAGGTCTCAATACTGTGATATTGCTGCCGGGTGAGCCGACCCCTCAGGCCTGAGGTTCCGGGCGCCATCTGGCACATCAGCTCCCGCGGGAACGAGCTCCACTCGATCTTCGTCTTCGTGGACGACGAGGACCGGGAACGGCTTCTCGCACTGCTCTGGAAGGTAGTCTCCTGATCCGGTACGTGGACGCCGAGGCGGCCAGACGCTTGAGCGAGAGGATCGTGATTTCGCCCGGAAAGGCGAGGCGGTCCGCAAGAGCCCCCGCTCGAGCCCTTCCAAAATCACAGAGTAGAGACCTGGCCCCCCTCGGCCGGCTGCGCGTGGAGGCGAATCCCCAGGGCGGTGGTGACCTTGAGGATGGTCGCGAAACTGGGGTTTCCCTCGCCGGAGAGCGCCTTGTAGAGACTCTCGCGGCCGAGTCCCGTGTCCCTGGCCAGCTGGGACATGCCCTTGGCCCGTGCGATGTGGCCGAGCGCCCTGGCAACGAAGGCAGCATCGTCCCCGGCTTCCTGAAGACAGGCCTCCAGGTAGAGTGCCATGTCTTCCTCTGTCCGGAGGTGTTCGGCAGTGTCCCACTTGCGCAGTTTGAGGGGGCTCATCGTTCGTTCTCCATGAGTTGCCGCGAGAGCGCGAGCGCGCGTTCGATGTCCTTGTGCTGGGTCGACTTGTCACCGCCGGCCAACAGGATCACGATTTCCACCCCCCGCCGGGTGAAGTAGAGGCGGTAGCCGGGACCATGATGTACACGCATCTCGGAGACGCCTTCTCCGACCGGCTTGCAATCACCGAAGTGGCCCTCCTCGGTTCGATCGATCCGGGCTTGAATCCTTCGGGCGGCCTGCTTGTCCCGAAGGGATTCAAACCAGACGTCGAACGCTTCCGTGGTGTAGACGACCGCCATCCGCCAGGATGGTATCATATGGGATACACGGGGGCGGAGTCAGGTCTCAACACTGTGATATTGCTACCAGGTGAGCCGGCCCCCCAGGCCTGAGGTTCCGGGCGCCATCTGGCACATCACCTCCCGCGGGAACGAGCGCCACTCGATCTTCGTGGACGACGAGGACCGGGAACGGTTTCTCGCGCTGCTCGGGAAGGTAGTCTCCTGATCCGGTACGTGGCGCCGAGGCGGCGAGACGGTTCAGCGAGAGGGTCGTGATTTCGCCTGGAAAGCCGAGGCGGTCCGCAAGCGCCTCCGTTCGAGCCTCTCGAAAATCACAGAGTAGAGACCTGGCCCCCCTTCGCTCTCGAAGGTCAGGCCGCTCGAGCCGCGCGACGTTCCGCGGAGCCAGCTGCGGCCGGCACCGCCCACCCCGAAGGAGATCGCGGACGCTCTCGGGTCAAGCGGGGGTCAGGTCTCTATACTGTGATATTACTGCCGAGTGAGCCGCTCCCCCAGGCCTGAGGGGCCGGGCGCCATCTGGCACATCACTTCCCGCGGGAACGAGCGCCACTCGATCTTCGTGGACGACGAGGACCGGGAACGGTTTCTCGCGCTGCTGGAGAAGGTAGGATCCTGATCCGGTACGTGGCGCCGAACCCGGTGCGGGCCGGTATGCGTGGCGGCGCTCCCGGGAGATCGCGGACGCCCTCGAGGAGGTGAAGCTGTTCGAGCCGAGGTCTCCGTCCTGAGATTACGGGCCGGGGTCAGCACTGTGATATTGCTGCCGAGTGAGCCGGTCCCTCAGGCCTGAGGGGTCGGCCGCCATCTGGCACCTCACCTCCCACGGGAACGAGTGCCACTCGATCTTCGTGGACGACGAGGCCGGGAACGGTTTCTCGCGCTGCTGGGGAAGGCAGGTTCCTGATCCGGTTCGTGGACGCCGAGGCGGCGAGACGCTCCAGCGAGAGGGTCGTGATTTCGCCCGGAAAGCCGAGGCGGTCGGCAAGCGCCTCCGCTCGAGCCCTTTGAAAGTCACAGAGTAGAGCTTGGCCCCTCTCGCTCACAGGAAGACGACGCTCGTCCTCCCGGTCGCAGTAGCGCGGGAGCGGGAGGGCTTCCCGACGACGATCCGGATGTCTCTCCCGAGCCGGTTCAGGCATTCGAGCATCTTGGCCTCGCTTATCCCGCGGAACCGGCCGCGCAACATCTCGGAGAGCCTGGGCTGCGGCATGCCGAGGATCGCAGCTGCCCCGGACTGGGTGAGGTGCTGATGCTTGATGATCTCGCCGATCTTGGCTGCGAGGCTGGCCTTCACGGCCATTCCGGCCGCGTCGGCGACCCCCAGGTCTGCATAGACGTTCCCGCCGCCCCTCTCGACGTCGCTCATTCTCCGGTTCCTCCCGCGTGTGCCTGGGCTGCCATCAGCCGTTCACGAATCAGGTCGATGTCGTGCTTGGGGGTCGACGTGCCCCGGACCGACTTCTTCTGAAAAACAGTGCAAGACGTAGACGGCTTCGCGCAGCCTGACGGTGTAGACGGCGCGGTAGGCGTTCCCCATATGGTCCTCGACGACCTCGAGGACGCCGGAGCCGTGAAAGCCCTTCAGAGGCTTGGCCTGAAGGTGCTTCTCTCCGACCTGGGCGAGGTAGAGCGCGAAGCCGAATACGTCCTGGACCTGATCCGGCAAGGCCCTGAGGTCCTTTCTCGCCGAGGCAACCCAAAAGAGGGGTCTGACGGAGTCGGTCACTTCCAAATTATACCTATACGGGAATAAGAAAGGGGTCATAAGAAAGGGGTCTCAACACTGTGATATTGCTGCCGGGTGGGCCGGCCCCCCAGGCCCGAGGTTCCGGGGCGCCATCTGGCACCTCACCTCCCGCGGGAACCAGCGCCACTCGATCTTCGTGGACGACGAGGACCGGGAACGGTTTCTCGCCCTGCTGGGGAAGGTAGGATCCTGATCCGGTTCGTGGCCGCCGAGGCGGCGAGACGCTTCAGCGAGAGGATCGTGATTTCGCCCGGAAAGCGGAGGCGCTCCGCAAGCGCCTCCGCTCGAGCCCTCTGAAGGTCACAGAGTAGAGACCTCTCGCTCTGGGGCTGCTGCTCGCCGCTGCGGCGGTAGACTCTCGACGATGAAGCCGCGCGTATACATCGAAACCACGATTCCGAGCTTCTACTTCGAGACCAGATCCACCCCCGAGATGGTGGCCCGTCGCCAGTGGACACGTCACTGGTGGGACAGCGCCGCCGCGGCGTACGACCTCGTGACCAGCAGCGCCGTCATCGACGAACTTGCCCGAGGAGCATTTCCCTCCAGGGACAAGGCACTCAGTCTCGTCGCGAGCCTCATGCCTCGCGATCCCCTCGGCGATGCACTTCACCTGGCGCTCGCATCCTTCAATCGCTGCGACTTCCTGCTCACATGGAACTGCGAGCATCTAGCGAACGCCAACAAGTTCGGTCACATTCTTCGCATCAACTCCCTCCTGCGCGTTCCTACTCCGGCCATGGTCACGCCTCTCGAGCTTGGAGGAGATACTGATGTCCACTGACGCCGGCGAGACCCTCGACGCCATCGCGTGCACGCGGCAGGTGCGTCACGAGATCTCGGCAGAGCTTGACCACGACCCGCAACGCCTTCTCGCGTACTACAAGGAGATCCAGCAGCGCCAGGCGGAGGCCCGTCCGGTCGAGCAGACAGGGGGTCAGGTCTCAACACTGTGATATTGCTGCCGAGTGAGCCGACCCCTCAGGCCTGAGGTTCCGGGCGCCATCTGGCACATCACCTCCCGCGGGAACGAGCTCCACTCGATATTCGCGGACGACGAGGACCGGGAACGGGAACGGTTTCTCGCGCTGCTGGGCAAGGTAGGACCCTGATCCGGGACGTGGCGCTGAACTCGGTGCGGACCGGCCTCGTGGCGGCGCTACCGGGAGATCGTGGACGCCCTCGAGGAGGTAGTCGGGCCGTTCGAGGCGACCAAGGGCGGGAGGTCGAAATCACAGAGTAGAGACATAGCCCCCCCTCGCTCAGGAACGGGCCCAGACGCGGCATACGTTCTTCTCGAACATGGCGACCGAGACCATGGTCGTCTTCAAGAGGCGCTGCGCCTGCTCTAAGTCACGGTCGCCCGTAATCAGAAAGTCAGCCTCCGAAGAAAGGGCGTAAGCCAGGAACTTCGCGTCCTTCTGGTCCCGGGGAAACTCGAACGGCTCGAGGACCTCGACCCGCGTCGTGACGGTTTCAAGCAGGCGCGCCCATCTCCGAAGAAGATCCCGCGGGAGGGCGAACTTCGGTCTGGCGAGCACC
>CAIMWE010000185.1 GCA_903845115.1 uncultured Acidobacteriota bacterium
GTACGATTGGACAGCAAAGGGGGCGTGCCGGGATGACGATGGTCGTTTGCCCAGTTCCGGGGGGTCGAGCCCTGGCGGCCTGTTCCCTCGTCCTCCTTTCGGTCCTCGCACCTGACGCGGTCCGTGCGGAGCGAGCCAACGCTCCGGAGGGCGGTCCGACGAGGGTGGAACCGGGACGCCTCGTCGCCGCACGGCCGATTCGCGTCTACGTCGCGGGCGAGAGCATCGAGCACCGCAACCGGTACGTCGAGCCCCCGTTCGGGAGCACCGGGGCGCTCAATGCCCGCGGCGGCGGGGACCTGCGCAACGACAACGACGAGTACGGCTGGATGGTGCCGCTGCGCGACCGCCTCCGCCTCCGCGCGAGCGACCTGGACCTCGAGTTCGTCGGTTCAGACGTCTGGTCCGACGACAACGACAGCCCGTACACCGGGACCTACCCCACCGCCTCGCCGGAACCCACCTCGGCGATCTCCGGGACCTCGATCCCGTCCTGGCTCGAACAGCGGCGCGCCGAGCTCGAGGGCCGTAGTTTCTGCTACGACCTGGCGTTCGCTTCCAGAGGCGGAAACGACTTCGGGAACGACAACGACGAAGAGTACAAGGCCCAGCTGAAGGAGCTCGTGCTCCTCCTCGCGCGCGGCTCCTCGTGCCGGGCCGACCCGATCGTCGTCGTCACCGGCCACATGCCGGACGACCAACGGGGCGGACAGTCCGCGGAGGCCTACGTCGCCCTCGTCAGGCACCGCTTCGTCGAGCGGGCGCGTCAGGCCGTGGACGAGCTCGGCGCGGCCGAGCCCGCCGTCCGGGTGCGCTTCGTCGACCAGTACACCCCGTTTCTCCTGAACACCCCCACGACGGCGTTCCCGTCGGAAGTCTGGTCGATCGGCGGCATTCCCGACTACGACAAGATCGTTCGCCAGGACGACCGCTACCACCCGCGCCGGCTCGCGTCGATCTTCGCCGGCGAGCTGGCCGCGGACGGCCTCGACCTCCAGGAGATGCGCGCCCTCGTCGGCGCGGCCCCCGGTCGCTCCTGGATCCTTCCCTCCAGCGCCCGGGCCCAAGGCATCGGGACCTTCTGGACGACGGACCTGACGATCCGCAACCCCGGCCGCTCCGTCGCGACGGCCACGGTGAAGTTCCTGGGGCATTCCGCCGACGGGAGGTCCGGCCCGGAGCGGGTCGTGACCCTCGCGGCCGGGGAGACGAGGACGTTCCCCGACGTCCTGGGCAGCCTGTTCGGCCTCTCGAGTGACTACGGTCCCATCCGGGTGACGTCCGACGCAGACCTGGTGATCCAGGGGCAGACCTTCACGCCGGGGGGAGGAGGCACGTACGGGCAGAGCGTTCCGGCCACCCCTGCTTCCGACGCCGTCGGAGCGGCCCCTCGATCCATCGTCGGCGTGACGGAAGACTCCTCCTTCCGTACGAACCTGATGCTGGCCAACGCGTCGGAGACCCCGGTGGAGGTCGCCGTCGCCCTCGTTGCCAGGACCGGCGAAACGCTGGCGACCCGGAGTGTGTCCCTGGGCCCCCTCTCGTTCGCGCAGCTCAACGTCGGGAGCGACCTGGGCGGCTCGGGAGTCTCGGGTGCCGCCTTCCTCCTCTCTACTCCGACGGCCGGAGGGGGCTTCGCCGCCTACGCTTCCGCGATCGACCGGATCACGGGAGACCCCCGAACGCTCCTGCCGGGCTCTGCGGCCGGTTCCGGCCCATGGCTCCTCCCGTCCAGCGCCCGTGCGGCGGGCATCGGGACCTTCTGGACGACGGACCTGACGATCCGCAACACGGAGAGCTCGCCGACGACGGCCACCGTCAAGTTCCTCGGACACGGGGGGGACGGAAGGAGTGGACCGGAGAGGTCCGTGACGCTTCTCGGCCGAGAGACGAGGACCTATCCCGACGTGCTGGGCAGCCTGTTCGGCCTCTCGAGCGACTACGGGCCCCTCCAGGTGACCTCCAGCCAGAACCTCGTCGTCCAGGGGCAGACGTTCACGCCGGGCGGCGGAGGCACCTTCGGGCAGAGCGTTCCTGCCGTCCCGCCCGAAGGCCTCGTCGGTGCGACGCCGCGCTCCATCGTCGGAGTGGCCGAGGACGTCTCGTTCCGCACCAACCTGATGCTGGCAAGCACCTCCGACACTCCGATCGACGTCGACGTCGCCCTGGCGGCCTCCGGCGGGGGCATCCTGGCCACCAGGCGAGTCACCCTGGGCCCCTTCGCGTTCGCGCAGCTCAACGTCGGGAGCGACCTCGGCATCACCGGAATCTCGGGTGCCGCCCTGGTCCTCTCGACTCCCACGTCCGGAGGGCGCTTCGGCGCCTACGCCTCCGCCATCGACCGGGCGACCGGGGACCCGCGTACGCTACTCCCGCGATAGAGCCCAAGAAGGGGTCAGGTCTTTAGGTTGTAGGTTACGGCGAGCAGGAACAGGTAGCCGGCGACGGAAGCCGTGTGGGTCTGCGTCTTGTGATGTACCGGACTCGGATGAGCCGGCCGCACTTTGATTCTTTCCGTCAGTAACCTTCA
>CAIMWE010000186.1 GCA_903845115.1 uncultured Acidobacteriota bacterium
ATCGGTCTCGTACGGTCTCGGGCATGTTCGGGTCCCGGCAGGAGGAGGCCCAGCGGCTCGGCCGCATCCTTCGTCCGAAGGCGGATGGCCGGCTGGCCCACTTCTTCTCGCTCGTCTCACGCGACACCCGGGAGGAGGAGCTCGCCCACCACCGGCAGCTGTTCCTGACGGAGCAGGGCCACTCTTACCGGATCGAGATCGCCCCGGACACCTGAGCCTGAGCCCGACGACTTCTTCTGCGTCGTCGAGGAGAGCTCCGTCCACAGCCCACGATCACAGCGGGTGCTGGACCTCGAGGCCCGGACAGGCGACGAATCCGCGGTCGTGAGTCCAGAGCTGCGAGGCTCCGGCCTCGACCGCCGCGAGGCCAATCTGAAGGTCGAAGATCCGAACGCCGCGGACGCCGAGCCGGGTTGCAAGGGCCGAGAGGCGCCCGGAGAACCCGGGCCCGGGTGTGAAGACCCTGGCCTCGGCGTCGCGGACGAGGACCTCGAGGAATTCCCGTGCCTTCTCTGGCGCAGAGGGGTGCGGTGCGGACGGGTGCGTGACGACGCTCCAGAATTCCGAGACCGCTCCGAGGGAGAATCCCCAGCCATCCGGAGAGGCCGCGGCCCGCTCGAGGGCGCGGCGCGCGGCGGCGTGCTGGGGCTCCGAGGAGCGGTGCGCATACACGAGAAGATTCGTGTCGAGGGCGATCATCGCGTCCGGCGGAGGTAATCGTGCATCGCCTCCCGACTGGAGAGGTCGAGGCCCTGAGCGAGATTGCCCGGCACGGTCACGAGCCGGAACGACGCGCGCTTCCGCCGGGGACGGGCGGGAGCGGCCAGCTCGTGCCGGGGCCCGACGGTGACCAGCTCGCGCAGCGTGCGGCCCGACTCGAGCGCTTCCCTCTTGGCTGCGAGGAGGAGGTCGTCGGGAATGTCGACGGTCGTCTTCATTCGAGCCACATTACCGTATTCCCGTATCGCCACCTACGAGGCGCTCGCCGAGGGGCCTCGCGGTCTTTTCGCCAGGAGACCCCCAGGCCGCTGGACCCGTTCCTGCCGCTCCTCGACCTGGGATGCGACCCCAGGATCGGCCGGTACCTCCTGGCCAGGCTCTCGTTCACGGTAGCGCTCGTGGATCCCGGCGCCGAGGAGCGCCCTCCGGATCGCGATGTGCCGGAGGAGGCGCTCGGCGTCGCGCTCGAAGAGGGCTCCGTCTCCGGTCCCCTCCGCCGGATCCTTCATCCGCCAGACAACCTCGGCGAGGCGCGGGCGAGAGGTCCTCGAGGATGGCGGGGCGGGTCGGCACACGTCAGGGCGGCGACATTGGTCATCCTTGAGGCACAGAACGCGACGAGGATCAGGTCGTCCGGCTCAGGGTAATGTACGTTCCGCCCGACAACACCACCTTCAGGAATATTCGATAGACTGGAGTCCTTGACGAACTCTGTGCCGTCTCGATCCGACGGGCTGACTTCGCCGGAAACGCCCGGCCAACTCGCGGCTCCAGCCGGTACTCGGTCCCGCGTCCTCTATCCGAGCTGAACAACCACGACTTCGAGGTTCAACGAGCCCGCGCTGTTCTTGGAGACGAGCGAATGACGCCAGACCTTGAAAGCACGCTACGCTACCCGATTCTCGACGACATCGAAGTGCCCGAGGTGTTGATCGAGAACTGGCAGATCACGGCCGACCTGCTGGCGGAGATCGCAGGGGCCCCGGCTGCTTTGATCATGCGAGTGCATGCGCACGACATCGAGGTCTTCGTCAGCAGCCACAGTCCCGGCAACGTCTACCATCACGGGGAAAGGGCGCCCCTGAACGCGGGACTCTACTGCGAGACAGTCCTGGGCACCCGCCGCAGGCTGCTGGTGCCCGATGCCCGGAAAGACCCGGACTGGGACCACAATCCGGATCTCGAGCTGGGCATGATCTCCTACAGCGGTCTTCCCATCGCCTGGCCGAACGGCGAGCTGTTCGGCACCATCTGCATACTCGACGGGAAGGAAGCCGCGTACCCTCGGCGGATCCACCATCTGATGGAGCGCTTTCGAGACAGCATCCAGCTGAGCCTCGCCAGCATCCATGCATCGAACCGTTCCCAACTACAACGGGACGAAGCGGAAAGCGCGCTGCACGAACGAGAGACCGACTTCCGCCTGATGGTCGAGGGCGTCCAAGACTACGCCATCGTCATGCTCGACCCGGCTGGCCGAGTCCTGCGATGGAACGCTGGAGCCGAGCGGATCAACGGGTATCGACCGGAGGAGATCGTCGGGCGGCACTTTTCCCTGTTCTATCTGCCCGAGGACATCGAGAGCGGGAAGCCGGAGCGGGAACTGAAGGTGGCGGCAGCGGAAGGGCGCTTCGAGGACGAAGGCTGGAGGGTTCGCAAGGACGGCTCCCGGTTCTTCGCGAGCGTCGTCGTCACCGCCCTGCGGCACGAGTCGGGTCAGCTGCTCGGCTTCGGGAAGATCACCCGGGACATCACGGAGAGCAAGAAGGCCGAGGAGGACCTACGGGCCAATCGAGCGCTTCTCCGAGAGATCCTGGAATCGGTCCCCCAGGCCATCTTCCGAAAGGACAAGGCCAGCGTCTACCTCGGATGCAACCAGCAATTCGCCCGGGCGGCGGGCTTGACCGACACGGCGCAAGTCGTCGGGAAGACGGACTTCGACTTGCCATGGTCTCGGGAACAGGCCGTAGCGTACCGATCGGAAGACGCGCAGGTCGTCGGTAGCGGCATGGCGACACATCACATCGTGGAACAGCTGCCGAGTGCCGACGGCACATGGACATGGGTCGAGACGACCAAGATTCCCCTGTTCGACATCCATGGTCAGGTCGAGGGTATCCTCGGCGTTTTCGAGGACATCACCGAGCGTAGGCAGGCCGAGAATGCGCTGCGGGAGAGTGAAGAAAACTACCGGCTGCTGATAGAGAGTACCTTCGAGGCCATCGTGGTGATCCAGGATGGTCTGATCGAGCAGTTCAACCCTGCTGGGACTACCATGACCGGATACTCGGCGGACGAACTCGTTGCGACCCCTTTTCCCTTGTTCGTTCACCCGGATGATCGCGCCGAAATCGTGGACAACTACCAGAGGAGAATGCGGGGGGAGCCGCTCCCCGCCGTCCGGGAGTTCCGGCTTCTGACCAAGGACGGAAGCACCTGCTGGGTGCTCGCGAACTCTGTCGTGCCGTTTCAATGGAATGGACGCCCTGCCAGCTTGCACACTCTGGTGGACATCACCGAGCGCAAGGACGCCGAGTCGGCGCTCAGGGAAAGCGAGAGGCGCTTTCGCGATTTGCTGCAGGATGTGCCTGGGGTGCCCGTGCAGGGATACCGGATGGATGGCACCACCACCTACTGGAACAAAGCGTCAGAAGCGCTCTACGGCTACACAAAAGAAGAGGCAATGGGTCGCAGCTTGCTCGATCTGGTCATTCCGCCGGAAGCGCGGGAGGGCGTCAGGGAGGCGATGCGCCAGATGGCGGAGACAGGGCAGCCCATCCCCGCGTCCGAGCTCTCCCTGAGGCGAAAGGACGGCTCGAGCCTGGCGGTCTTTTCCAGCCATGCCGTCGTGCAGGTTCCGGGGCGCGCCGCGGAGATGTTCTGTCTGGACGTCGATATGACCGACCGCCAGCGGGCCGAGGCGGCGTTGCGCGAGAGCGAGCTGAAGTTCCGCTCCCTGTTCGAGACCGCAGAAGGGGCCATCCTGCTGCTTGCCGACGGTCGCTTCGTGGACTGCAACGCCAGGGCGTTGAGCATCTTCGGCTGCACGCGGGAGCAGATCATCGGCGGGCCTCCGAGCCGTTTCTCGCCGCCGATGCAGCCCGATGGGCAGCCTTCGGAGGAAGAGGCGATCAGGAAGATCAATCTGGCCTTCACGGCCGGACCACAGGTTTTCGAATGGGAGCACTGCCGGGCGGATGGGACGCCTTTTGCCGCCGAGGTCTCGCTGAACTGGCTGGAGCTGCAAGGGAAGCCGCAAGCTCAGGCAATCGTGCGCGATATCACCGACCGCCGACGGGCGGAGGCGGCGTTGCGCGAGAGCGAAGATCGCTTCCGGGGGGTGGTCGAAGGTGCGGCCATGCCCATTTTCGTGAGCCTGGAGATGAAGTTCACGTACCTCAACCCGTCCGCCTTGCGGCTGTTCGGGGCGACCACGCCGGAACAGGTGCTCGGTCAACCCATTCTTTCCCGCATCCATCCGGACTGCCACGAGAGCATTCGAAAGCGGGCCGTGAGGGTGTTCCAGGGGCAGAGAGGAGTGGCTCCGCCACAGGAGGAGGTCTATCTCAAGCTGGACGGTACACCCGTGCCGGTGGAGGCCACTGCGTCTCCGATCACGTACCAGGGTCAACCCGCTGCGGTCGTCTTCGTTCAGGACATCAGCGAGCGCAGGCGGATGGAAGAAGCCCATGCCCTGCTGGCGGCGCAATTCCTGCAGGCGCAGAAGCTGGACGCCGTCGGCCAGCTGGCCGCCGGCATCGCCCACGATTTCAACAATCTCCTCGCCGCGATCCTCGGCAACGCCCAGCTGGCTGTCGAGGACACGGAGTCCGGTCATCCCGCGCGCGTGAGCCTGGAAGAGATCCAGCGGGCCGGCAACCGGGCGAAGGACCTCGTCCAGCAGATCCTCACCTACAGCCGCCAGCAGGTCCAGGACCGGCGCGTCCTCTCCCTCGAGCCGGTCGTCACCGAAGCCGCCAGGTTCCTGCGCGCCACCATTCCGTCCGGCGTCGAGATCGTTCTCGCGCTCGCGGCCCACGTCCCTCCCGTCCTCGCGAACGCCACGCAGATTCAACAGGTGATCCTCAACCTCTGCACGAACGCCTGGCACGCCCTCGATGATCGGCCTGGGCGCATCGAGATCCAGCTCCAGGCCGTCACTCTCGATGCCGCGGCCGCCGGGCGGCTCACGGGCTTGCGCCCGGGCCTCTTTGCCTGCCTCTCTGTCAGGGACACCGGCAAAGGCATGGACGCCGCTCTGATCGAGCGCATCTTCGATCCG
>CAIMWE010000187.1 GCA_903845115.1 uncultured Acidobacteriota bacterium
AGGACCGCATTCCCCGGCAGCCAGGCCAGCAGCAGCCCCGCCAGTAGCACCACGAAGAGAGCCGAATACTTCTTACCCATCTACGCCTCCTTCGAGCCTCCATGGCAACAATGTTTCTGAAAGGCCTGCGGCCCGCTCGGGGAGGAGTGGCGGCCGGTGCCGTGATCCCACGCACGATCTTCGCGGGCCGCCCGGCTGCTAGACTCGCCCTCGGAAGCGCATGGGGCCCGGTGGCCCTCCTGGTCTTCAAAACCAGTGTGCTCGTTCCGAAAGGGGCGGCGGGTGGGTTCGACCCCCACACGCTTCCGCCAGACTTCGCCCGGAACGGAAGGCTCCGTGGCTCCCGCGATCAGGCGAAGGGGGGTCTCGAACATGCAGCACGACGAGCTGATCCTCCTGATCGACCGGTTCCACCGGGCCTTCCCGGCCGACCCGCCGGGGGCGTTTCGCGACTTCCTCCGGGTGGAGGAGCGGCTCCGGGGGGACGGCGACGAGGCCGCGGCGCGGGCCCTGGCCGACGCCCTCTGGGTCCTGGCCCCGGAGATCCCGTTCGTCTCGGACGAGGCGCGAAGCGGCTTCTTTTTCGCCCTCGCCCACTTCTTCGCCTCTCCCGGCCCGGCGTTCGATGGCGAGCGCGCCCGGGAAGCGATGGAGGTGCCGCGGATGATCGATTCCACTATCCTCCGGGGCCATGAGCCGACGGATTCTGGTCTGCGACGACGAGGCTGACATCCGGGAGTCGCTGGCCCTCCTCCTCCGCGACGAGGGGTACGACGTGGCGGTCGTCTCCACGGGAGCGGCGGCGGTCTCCGAGGCGGCCGAGTCCGACGCCCTGCTGCTGGACATCAAGATGGCGGGGCAGGACGGGCTGGAGACGCTGGCCGAGGTCCGGAAGAAGGGGCTGCGCCTGCCGGTCGTGATGATCTCCGGCCACGCCGACATCCGGACGGCGATGGACGCGATCCGGGCCGGGGCGAACGACTTCCTCGAGAAGCCGCTCTCGTCGGAGCTCGTCCTGAACGCGCTCCGCCGGGTGCTCGACGCGAGCCGCCTCAGCCGCGAGAACGAGGAGCTGCGCGGCCGCCTCGGCCTGACGCGCATCGTCGGGTCGAGCGCGCGGATGAAGCGCCTCCTGTCCGAGGTTGCGCGGGCGGCGCCGACGCCGGCCACCGTCCTCGTGCGGGGGCCCAGCGGCACCGGGAAGGAGCTGGTCGCGCGCGCTCTCCACGACGGCTCGCTCGTCCGGTCGGGGCCGTTCGTCCAGGTGAACTGCGCCGCGATCCCGGAGACGCTCATCGAGTCGGAGCTGTTCGGCCACGAGCGGGGCTCGTTCACCGGCGCGGACCGCAAGCAGGTGGGGAAGTTCGTGGAGGCCGACGGCGGGACGATCTTCCTGGACGAGGTGGGCGACATGTCGCTCCCGGCGCAGGCCAAGGTCCTCCGGGTCCTCCAGGAGGGCGAGGTCGAGCCGGTCGGAAGCCCTCGGGTGGTCAAGGTGAAGGTCCGCGTCGTGGCGGCCACCAACCGGGACCTCGAGGGGATGATCCGCGAGGGGAAATTCCGGGAGGACCTCTACTACCGGCTGAACGTCCTGGAGCTGGCGACGCCGCCCCTCTCGAACCACCCGGAGGACGTCCCGGAGCTGGCGCTCCACTTCTCGGCCCAGTTCGCCCGGACGAACAACTACCACCCCCGCCGCTTCACGGATGCGGCGCTGGAGGAGCTGGCCGCGCGCCCGTGGCCCGGGAACGTCCGGGAGCTCCGGAACCTGATCGAGCGGGTGATGATCATGTCGGAGGGCGAGACGATCGACCGGCCGCAGCTCGCCGGGTGGGGAGCGGCGCCGGCCGCGAGGGGGGCCGCGCCTCCCGTCGTCGTCCGGGGCGGGCGGGTCGTCCGTCCCGAGGGCGAGGCCGAGGAGGAGGCGCCGGCTCCGTTGCCGGCGGCGACCGACGGGACGTGGCCGAAGCTGGTGGCCATCCCGTCGCTCCAGGCGTTCCAGGACGAGGCCGAGAAGCTCTTCCTCGTGGAGAAGCTGGCGGAGTTCGGCGGAAACGTCACCCGGACGGCCGAGGCGATCGGGACGCCGCGGTCGAACCTCTACAAGAAGATCGACCGGTACGGCCTGCGGCGCGACCGCGGGGAGGCCGTGGCGGACGCGGCAAGCGAAGGAGAAGGCGAATGAACCCTGAGGCCGTCAGGAAGCACTTCGAGGGGACCGGGGCCCTCCTCTCCGGCCACTTCAAGCTGTCGTCGGGGCTCCACTCCGACCGGTACCTCCAGTGCGCGAAGGTCCTCCAGTGGCCGGCGCGGGCCGAGGCGCTCGGCGCGGCGCTCGCCGCCAAGCTCTCGGCGTTCTCGCCCACCGTGGTCGTCTCCCCCGCGATGGGCGGCCTGATCATCGGCCAGGAGGTGGGGCGGGGCCTGGGCTGTAGGGCGATCTTCGCCGAGCGGACGGAAGGGGTCTTCACGTTCCGGCGCGGATTCGCGCTGGAGCCGGGCGAGCGGGTCGTCGTCGTGGAGGACGTCGTCACGACCGGGAAGTCGACGCGGGAGGTCTTCGACCTGGTCCGCTCGGTCGGCGCGGAGGTCGTGGCGACCTCCGGGATCGTCGACCGGCGGGGAGCGGAGATCGGGAAGCCGATCGACTCGGTCCCGGCGGCGTTCCTCCTGGAGCTGGACGTCCCGGCCTGGAAGCCGGAGGCCTGCCCGCTCTGCGCGAAGGGCGAGCCCGTCGTGGCGCCCGGGTCGCGGTTCCTGGCCCAGAAGGCCTGAAGGAGGGCCGGCTCTCAGGCGGCGGGGCGCGCCTTCCGGAGAAGCGGGAGGCCGAGCAGCCCCGCGACGGCGGTGGCCAGGACGTGGGCGGCTGCGGCCGCTGCCGCGCCGGTCCCGGGCGAGACGCCGTCCAGGACGAGGGCCGCGGCGAAGCCGGTCTCCATCGGGCCGAAGGTGCCGGCGGGAGAGGGAACGACCTGCGTCAGGAGGATCGAGGAAAGCGACGCGAAGGCGAGGCCGGCGACCGACGCCTTCACGCCCAGTCCCTGCATGACGAGCCAGAGCATGGCCAGGTGGCCCGCGAGGAAGAGCAGCGAGCCGCCGAGGGCGAGGGCGTAGGCCGCCGGCTTCTCCTGCGCCACCCGGAGCCCCTCGGCGGCGTCGAGCGCGACGGCCCGCCGCCGGGACTCCGCCGGGAGCTTCCCGGCCAGCCAGCCGAGCAGCTTTCCCCCAAGGAACGGGAGGACCAGGAGGGCCAGGGCGCCGGCGGCCACCGCGGCCACCATTGCCCCGCCGAGGACCGGCGCGCCGCGGCGCCGGGCCAGGAACGCCGCTCCTGCGAGGCCCACCAGGAGCATCGCCGCGCTGTCGAGGAGCTTCACGAGCGCGAAGACGGCGGTCGAGCGGCTCCACGTCATCCCGAGCTCGCGGCGGTAGAGCGCCAGCGAGGCCACCTCGCCGCCCCGGAACGGGATGACCTGGAGCAGGAACGTCGTCCCGCCCGAGAGGGCCCACGCCCGCCCGAACCCGAGCCGGTCGGCCGGCGGGAGGAGGGTGTTGAGGCGGACCGCCCGCGCCGCGTAGGCGAGGACGTAGACGGCGACGGCCGCGGCGAACTGGAGCACGCGCGCCGGAATCTACCGGAACTTCGAAAGCGACGTCCGGCCGGGCCCGCGAGGCGGCGTTCCCTCGCTCCTCCCGCCCCGCCTCCTTTTCGACCCGGCCCCTTGACAAGCCGGAATCCGATTCCTATACTTAACATCGTTAAGTGAAAGAACGAAGGTAAGAAACGAAATGGGCATCAAGGAACGACGGGAGCGGGAGAAGCAGGAGGTCCGGGTCCGGATCCTCGACGCCGCCCGGGAGCTCTTCGTCCGGGACGGCTACGAGGCCGTCACGATGAGGAAGGTGGCCGAGGCGATCGAGTACTCGCCGACCGCCATCTACCTGCACTTCGCCGACAAGGAATCGCTCCTCAGGGCCCTGTGCGACGAGGACTTCCTCTCCCTCGCAAAGGCGTTCTCCCGGATCGCGAAGGAGCCCGACCCGGTGGAGCGGCTCCGGAAGATCGGCCACGCCTACGTCGACTTCGCCCTGGCCCACCCGAACCACTACCGGCTGATGTTCATGACCTCCAAGCCGGTGAAGGCCGATCTCGCCTGCGCGACGGAGGAGAGGCCGGTCGACGAGGACGCCTACTCGTTCCTCCGCGCCACCGTCGTGGAGGCGATGGCCGCCGGCCGGATCCGCCCCGACCTGAAGGACCCCGACGTCGTCGCCCAGGCCCTCTGGTCCGGGACTCACGGCGTGGCGTCGCTCCAGATCGTGATGTCCGGCGATCCGAACATGCAACTCTGCCCCCCGAAGAAGGTCGCGACCACCGTCATCGACGCCGCGCTGGCGGGGATGACCGTCCCGGGCCCCCGGAGACCCTGATCCTCCGGTCTAGGTGACCGGCAACCCGGATCCGGCGCGGGACTTGCCTCGCCGTTGAACGAATGACTCGAGGAGAACGTGGCCATGAAGAAGCGAGTATTGATCGTCGTCGGCAACCCCACCCCGGGTAGCTTCGACCACGCCCTTGCAGGGCAGTACGCCGAGGGGGCGAGGGAGAACGGAGCCGAGGTGCGGCTCCTCGCCGTCGACGCTCTCCGGTTCGACCCGATCCTGCGGGGCGGCTACCACTCGGTGCAGGCGCTGGAGGAGGACCTGGCGAAGGCGCAGGAGGCGATCCTCTGGGCGGAGCACCTGGTGTTCGTCTACCCCGTCTGGTGGGGGACGATGCCGGCCCTTCTCAAGGGGTTCATCGACCGGGTCTTCCTGCCGGGCTTCGCCTTCCGGTACAGGGAAAAGGGGGCCTTCTGGGACCGCCTCCTGACCGGCCGGAGCGCGGAGCTGATCGTCACGATGGACAGCCCTCCCTGGTACTACAGGTGGTTCGCCGGACAGCCCGGCCACCGGATGATGAAAAGGGGAGTCCTGGAGTTCTGCGGCGTGAAGCCGGTCGGCATCACGAGCTTCGGCGGCGTCCGGCGCTCGACTCCCGAGAAGCGGGCGAGCTGGCTGGCGAAAGCGCGAGCGCTGGGGAAGGCCGCGTAGGGACGGCGGAGCGCCGGTGGTCTCGCTCGCCCGCAGGAACCTCCTGCACGACAAGCTCCGGTTCGCCATCACCGTGACCGGCGTCTCGTTCGCGGTGACGCTCGTCTTCGTCCAGGTCGGCCTCTTCCTCGGCCTGCTCGACAACGCGTCGGTGACGATCGACCACATCGGGGCCGACCTCTGGGTGACGTCGCGCAACACGCCGAACGTCGACTTCTCCCACACGTTCCCCGAGACGCTCGTCCAGCGGGTTCGGTCCGTTCCGGGCGTCGCGCGCGCCGACAACCTCATCGTCTGGTTCATGCAGATCGCCCTGCCGAACGGCGCGCAGGAGGGGATCGTGACGTACGCGCTCGAGGACTTCAGGGCGTGGGGGATCCCGTGGGACGTGAAGGAGGGGAATCTCGACGACCTGAAGCGGGGGGACTTCCTCTTCCTCGACGGCTCGGCCGAGCAGCGGTTCGGCGCCTTCAAGGTCGGCGAGTACCGCGAGGTGCTCGAGCGGCGGCTGAAGATCATCGGCCGGAGCGAGAAGGCGCTGTCGTTCACGACGACCCCCATGGCCTTCATCGACTACCGCCGCGCGCAGGAGCTCTCGCGCGAGAGCCTCCAGGGGAGGACCACCTACGTCCTGGTGAAGCTGGCCCGGGGCGCCGACGCCGCCCGGATCGCTGCGGCCAAGGCCGAGATCGCGCGCCGCCTCCCGCACAACGACGTCTACACGAGGGCCGAGTGGGCGTCGAAGACGCGGTCCTACTGGGTCTCCTCGACCGGCATCGGGATGAACATGTACCTCACGGTCTTCCTCGGGATCCTGGTCGGCACCGTGGTCGTCGCGCAGACCCTCTACACGTCGACGATGGAGCACATCAAGGAGTTCGGGACGGTGAAGGCGATCGGCGGGAGCAACGCCGACATCTACCGGATCCTCGCCGAGCAGGCGGTCATCGCGGCCGTCGCCGGGTTCGTCGTCGGGGCGGCGATGGCCGCGGCGACCTCGCCGCTGATGGAGAGGATCCACCTGAAGCTGATCGTCCCGCCCCCGCTCGCCGGGGCGGTCTTTCTCGGGACCCTCGTCCTCTGCCTGGCCGCCTCGATGGTGTCGTTCCGGAAGGTGGCGTCGATCGACCCGGCCCTGGTCTTCCGGGGCTGAGCGGCAGGGCCGCGCGAAGAGCACGGGGAACCGAAATGAAAGGACCGAACCCATGACCGTCCTCGAGTCGAGCAAGATCGTGAAGCGCTTCACCGAGGGCCGACAGACGGTGGAGGTGCTCCGAGGCGTCTCCCTCTCGGTGGCACGAGGGGAGATCGTCTCGCTCGAGGGCCCCTCGGGCTCGGGCAAGACCACCTTCCTCTCGATCCTCGGGTGCATCCTGACCCCCAGCGAAGGGGACCTCGTCGTGGACGGGACGCCCGTCGACGCGGCGAGACCCGGCTCGCTCCCCTCCATCCGGCGGCGCTCCATCGGGTTCGTCTTCCAGCAGTTCAACCTCTTCCCGGCGCTCTCGGCCCTCGAGAACGTGGAGTACGCCCTGAACGTGAAAGGGCTGAAGGGCCCGGCCGCGCACAAGGAGGCGGAGCGCGTGCTCGACGCCGTTGGCCTTGCAGACCGGATGAGATTCCTGCCCCGCGACCTGTCAGGCGGGCAGAAGCAGCGGGTGGCGATCGCGCGGGCGCTGGCCGGCGCGCCCCCGGTGCTCCTCGCGGACGAGCCGACGGCGAACCTCGACTCGTCGGCCGGGGCGCAGAT
>CAIMWE010000188.1 GCA_903845115.1 uncultured Acidobacteriota bacterium
ACCAGCACCGCCTCGCCGCGCACGCATTCGACCCCGTCGACCCGGAGCGACGTCGAGACGACCACCTTCCGGCCCTTCACCGAGACGATCTGCGAGCGGAGCTCGATCGGAGGCCCGAGGGGGGTCGGCTTCAGGTAGTCGACCTTCAGGGACGCGGTCACGCACCGCGGGTACGGCCCCTCGTCCGCCGGCGATCCCGCCGCCCGGTGGAGGGCCGCGGCCGCGGAGCCGGTGGAGTGGCAGTCGACCAGGCAGGCCAGGTAGCCGCCGTAGACGAAGCCGGGCAGGGCGATCTGCGAGGCGTCGGGCGTCATCCTGCAGACGGTCTCCTCGCCGTCCCAGAAGCTCCGGATGTGGTGCCCCTTCTCGTTCAGGCGGCCGCAGCCGAAGCAGTGGCTCCACCCCTCCGGGTAGAGGTCCTGGAACGCTGGAACGGTCATCTCTTCTCCTTCGGGGATGCATCTTCGGGAATCGGGATCGGCCCGGACTTCAGGTCCTCCCGGATGATCAGGTCGAGGAACATCTCCCGGACTCCCTCGGGCCCTCTCTCGCGGTGGACGCGCCGGACCTCCGCGGCCTCGAGGCGGATCCCGGTCATCGCCTCGAGGTACTGGCAGAAGACCGTCGCCCGCGAGCGGAACGAGACGACGAGGATCAGGAACAGGAGGCCGGCGAAGAGGAGCGGGAGCATCCCCGTCAGGGACCGGATCTCGAAGAGGCCGGGGAGCGGGCTCATCTCTTCCTCACGCGATCGCCCGGAGGGCTTCCTCGACCGCCCCCCGGAGCAGGTCCACCTTGTAGGCGTTCCCGGACATCGGCTGGGCCCCTGCCGTCGCCGCTTCCGCGGCCGCGCGGATCACGGCCGGGTCGAGGGCCTTCCCCGTCAACGCCTCCTCCGCCTTCTTCGCCCGCCACGGGACCGGCGCCACGCCCGAGAGGACGACCCGCGCCTTCGCCACCTTGCCTCCCGCGACGACGAGCGCAACCGCGGCGCCCGCGAGCGCGAAGTCCCACGCCCCGCGCGACCGGACCTTCCGGTAGGTCGACAGGAGCCCCGCCTGCGCGGGAAGGAAGACCTCGGTCAGGATCTCGCCCGCCTTCAGGACGTTCTCCTTCTGGACCTCCGCGTCGGGGAGGACGAAGAACGCCTCCGCGTCGACCGTCCGCGTCCCGGCGGGGCCGGCGATCCGGAACTTCGCCTCGAGGGCGACGAGCGGCGAGGCGGTATCCGAGGGGTGGACGATGAAGCAGGGGCCCGGGCCGAAGAGGGAGTGGTACTGGTTCTCGCCGTCGTAGGCGTAGCAGGTCTCGCCTCCCTTCCGGAGGCAGCTGAACTCGCCCCGGAAGTACCAGCAGCGGGGGCGCTGGCAGAGGTTGCCGCCCAGGGTCCCCTGGTTGCGCAGCTGAGGGCTGGCGGCCGCGGCGGCGCCTTCGGCCAGGGCGCGGTACATCCCCGAGATCGGCTTGTAGGAGGCGACCTGGGCGAGCGTCGTCAGGGCTCCGACGTGGAGGCCCAGCGGGGAGGGGACGATCGTCTTCAGCTCGGAGAGGCCGCTCAGGCTGACGACCTTCTCGGCGGAGAAGACCTCGTCCCGGAGGCAGCCGAGGAGGTCGGTGCCGCCCGCGTGGGCTCTCGCCCCCGGTTTCGCGAGCAGCTCCACCGCTTCCTGGAGCGTTTTCGGACGCGCGTAGGTGAAGCTCGAGATCATGGTCAGCCTCTCGCCTTCTGCCTGGCCAGCAGCTCCAGGAGCCGCTGAGGGGTGATCGGCCCTTCCGTGACTCGAACCCCGACGGCGTCGAAGACCGCGTTCGCGATCGCCGACCCGGTCGGGATCGTCGCCGGCTCCCCGACCCCCTTCGTGTTCGTGGAGTTGGCCGTGTCGCGGGCGTCGACGACGAGCGTCGCCTGGTCGGCCGGGACGTCGAGCGCGGTCGGGACCTTGTAGTCGTGCCAGTTGGCGTTGAGCATCTTGCCGGTCTGCCGGTCGAGGATCCGCTCCTCGGTCCGGGCGAACCCGATCCCGAAGACGACCCCGCCGAAGACCTGATTGTCGAACGTCATCCGGTTCAGGACGCGTCCCGAGTCCTGCGCGGCCAGGAACCGGGTGACGGTCACCTCGCCGGTCCGGGTGTTCACCTCCACCTCCGCGAAGTGTGCGGCGAACGGGTTGATCACCTTCCCGTCGGGGTTCGGCTCCCGGAACCCGATCCCGACCACCAGCTGCTGGCGCTGGAACGCCGGGATCGCCGAGATCGCCACCTTCTTCGACGGATCCGCCGCCGAGACGACCTCCTTCCCCAGCAGCTTCAGCTCCGCGGCCGGGAGCTTCAGCTCGGCCGCGGCCATCTTCAGGATCTGCCGTTTGCAGTCGGCCGCCGCCGCCCGGACGGCCGGCGAATCGGACGGGACCGTCTTGCTCCCTCCGCTCGGCGTCGCGTACTGGGTGGTCCCGGTGTCGGCGTGCTCGATCCGGATGCTCTCGACCGGGACGCCCAGCTCCTCGGAGACGACCATCGCCATGACGGTCTTCGTCCCGGTTCCGATGTCGGCCGCCCCCATGTTCAGATTGACGCTCCCGTCCGAGAAGAGCTTCACGATCACGGTGGACGGCGGGCCGCCGCCGTACCCCCAGATCCCGCCGGCCATCCCGATTCCCTTCCTGATCGCAGGGTCCGCGGGAGCCTTCGGCTTCGTCCCCCACCCGAACGCCTTCGCCCCCTCGCCGAGGCAGCCGGCGAGGCCGGTGGAGGTGTAGGGCTGATTGCCGCGCCGCTGGCTGACCGTCGGGACGTTCTTCAGCCGGAACGCGACCTGGTCCATCCCGATCGCCCGCGCGAGGGCGTCCATCATCTGCTCGAGCGCCCAGTTGGCCTGCGGGAATCCGGGGGCCCGGAACGCCCGCGCACGGCCGGCGTTCGTGTAGACGCCCGCCTCCTCGGTCCTGACGTTCGCGCAGGTCCAGAGGTCCGCGGCCTGGAACGCGGTGTTGGTGTTGTTGGGGTAGGCCCCCGGCGTCCCGCTGCTCTTCCAGTCGATCGCGGTGATCGTCCCGTCCTTCTTCACGCCCGCCTTGACCCGGATCGCGTTCGCGGGCCGGTTGCCGCCGACCCGGAACGTCTCCTCCCTCGAGAGGAAGAGCTTCACGGGCCGTCCCGCCACCTTCGCGAGGAGGGCCGCGATCACCGTGTACTTCCCTGCCTCCAGCTTGCTTCCGAAGCCGCCGCCCATGTAGTGGCCGATGACGCGGACGTTCGCGAGGGGAAGGCCCAGCCTCTGCGCGACGGTCCCCTGCACGGCGTAGACCCCCTGCGTCGTGTCCCACACCGTCAGGCGCGGCCCGTCCCAGGCCACGACGCTGCCGTGGACCTCCATCGGGACGTGGATCTCGCACGGAGTCCGGTAGCTCTCCTCCAGGACGACGTCCGCCTCGGCGAAGCCCTTCGCCAGGTCGCCCCGCTCGTAGATCACCGGGTCGGCGACGCGGTTTCCCTCGTCCCACACCTTCGGCGCCTTCTCGTCGAGCGCCCTGGCGGGGTCGATCACGAACGGGAGGACCTCCCACTCGACCTGGATCGCCTTCAGGGCGTCGAGCGCCTGGGGGAGCGTCTCGGCGGCGACGGCCGCCACCTCGTCCCCTTCCGCCCGGCAGTGAGGGTCGAGGAGGAGCCCCCCCTTCGCCTTCGGACGGGCGAACCACTCCATGTCGGCGCCGGGGCTCGAGGGACCGAGGACGGCGACCACCCCCGGCATCCGCTTCGCCGGCTCGAGGTCGATCGACTTCACTCTCGCGTGGGCGTGCGGCGACCTCAGGATCGCGGCCTGCAGCATGTTCGGGAGCGAGAAGTCGCGCGGGTAGACCGCCTTCCCGCTCACCCGCTCGAAGGCGTCCACGCGGGGAAGGCGCTTCCCGACGATCCGGACCTCGCCCCACGGCGGCAGCTCGCCCTCGGGCCTCGGCGTCTCGGGGGGAATCGCGGCGAGGAAGTAGAGATCAGAGCGCATCGCTCACCTCCCCGCGTCCTTCCGGAGGACCGAGGCTTTCTTCACCGCCCGGAAGATGTGGACGTAGGCCCCGCACCGGCAGAGGTTCCCGCTCATGCCGGTCCGGATCTCCTCCAGCGTCGGGTCGGGCCGGGCCCGCAGCAGCCCCTCGGCCGCCACGATCTGGCCCGGGGTGCAGTAGCCGCACTGCAAGGCGTCCTCGTCCATGAACGCGCGCTGGACGGCCCCGGGCTCCTCGCCCTTCGTCAGCCCTTCCAGCGTCGTCACCTCGTGCCCCTCGGCCTCGACCGCGAGCGTCAGGCAGGCGTACCGCGCCGCGCCGTCGATCAGGACGGTGCAGGCGCCGCACTCTCCCCTCTCGCACCCCGGCTTCGTGGCGGTCATCCCGAGCCGCTCGCGCAGGACGTAGAGGAGGGTCTCCCGCGGCTCGACCAGGAGCCGGTGCGTCGTCCCGTTGACCGTGAGCGTCACCCGGTGCGGCTCGCCCGGCGGGATCTCGTGGACGGTCGCCTCGGCCGTCCCCGCGGCCGCCGCCACGCCGAGGCCGATCGTCCCGGCGCCGACCCGCGTCATGAAGCCCCGCCGGCTGACGCCGTGCGGGCAGCCGTCCCCGCAGCCTTCTTTCCCGTCCTTCTCCGTCACGATGCTCCTCCCGCTGGGTGCTTCCGGTGGGAGCCCGTCGCCTCCTGCCAGGCGGAGGCGACCTGGAGCAGCTCGGTCTCGCCGAAGAGCCGCCCGGTGAAGGTGATGCTGGTCGGCGTCCCGTCCGACGCGCGGAAGCCGTTCGGGAGGACCACCGCCGGATGCCCCGTCAGGTTCGTCCGGAGGAGGTTGTCGCCCCCGAAGGTCGGCGAGAGGTAGAGGTCCACCGACTGCATCAGCTCGTCCATCGCCCGCTGCAGCAGCGTCCGGATCCGGTTCGCCCGGAGGTACTCCACCGCCGGGATCAGCTCGCCGAGCCGGAAGACGTTCGGCCACGCGTCGGCCGTCTGCCGGACCATCTCCTTCACGCGGCCGCTCCTCACCAGCTCGTCGAACGACGCCGCCGCCTCGGCGGTCAAGCTCACCGACAGCGGGCCGGCCGCCGGCTTCTTCGGGAGCTCGATCGGCACGAGGCGCACGCCGAGCGCCCGCAGGGCGTCGAGGCTCTTCCGGTCGATCTCCTGCCACTCGCGGGCCCGGGTCACCTCTTCCGGCCTGGCCGTCGCCTTCATCTTCGCCGTGCGGTCCTCGTCGAAGAGCGCGGGGACGTAGCCGACCTTCAAGTCGGAGAGCCTCCGGGACGGCGGCCACGCGAACGGCCCGTCGACCGTGGAGGGGTCGCGCGGGTCGGCCCCGTGGATCGCCGCGAAGACGAGGGCGCAGTCCCTCGCCGAGCGGCTGATCGGCCCGATCTTGTCCATGCTCCACGCGAGCGCCATGACGCCGTACCGGCTCACCCTCCCGAACGTCGGCCGCAGGCCCGTCGCCCCGCAGCGGGTGCAGGGGGAGACGATGCTCCCGAGCGTCTCGGTCCCGATGGCGAACGGGACCAGGCCCGCCGCGACCGCCGCCGCCGAGCCCGCCGAGGAGCCGCTCGACCCCTCCGAGAGCTTCCAGGGGTTCTTCGTCGTCCCGCCGTACCAGACGTCCCCCCAGGCCAGCTCGCCCACGGAGGTCTTCGCGACGAGGACGGCCCCCGCCTCCGCGAGCCGCGAGAAGACCGCCGCCTTCTCCGGGCGGACCTGATTCTTGAAGAGAGGAGAGCCCCAGGTCGTGGGATACGCCGGCACCGCGATCAGGTCCTTGGCGGCCCACGGGATGCCGTGGAGCGGCCCGCGGTCCTTCCCCGCGGCCAGCTCCCGGTCCGCGCGCTCGGCCTGGACGAGGGCCAGCTCCTCGGTGAAGGTGATGACGCACTTCAGCTCGGCGTCCCGCTTCCGGAGGCGTGCGAGGGAGCCCTTCGTCAGCTCGACCGAGGAGACCTTTCTCCTCCGGAGGAGGTCGCCCAGCTGCTCGACGGTCGCGAAGGAGAGGTCGCTCCCCTCCTCCGCCGCCGGGATCGGCTTCCCGGACGCGGACGTCCTCGGCTCCGCCGCTCCCGCGGGCGAGGCGGGCGCGGGAGGCGGAAGCGAGAAGCGGACGGCCGGCCCGACCGCGTTGTCGAGGGCCACCTCGCGGGCCGAAGCGTAGCCCTCCAGGTCGTCCGCCAGGTCCTTCATCATCAGCTCGCGATCGGCGTCCGAGTAGCGAACGCCCGCGAGCCACTCGGCCTGCCGGACCATCTCGGGGGTGGCCGTCCCCTCGTCGGCCGCGAGCGCGCCCAGCGCCTCGCCGAGGGCGGCGGCCGCCCCGGTGACCGAGAGGGTCTTCAAGAAACGTCTTCGTCCCCTGGCGTCGGTCATGCGCTCTCCGCTTCCGGCAGGGCGGCCCATATCAGGAGCCGCTTGAAGGTGAAGAAGAAGGGCCGCTCGTCCGGGAGGACCGCCAGGAGCCTCTCCCGGTAGGTCTCGAAGAACCGCTCGAAGTCGGCGCCCGTGAGCCGCGCCTTGTACTCGTTCAGGAACGAGCCGCGCACCCACTCCACCACCTCCTCGCGGCCCGGTAGGCGGTGCCCGTAGACCTGGATCCGGACCTGCTGCTCGTGGAACCCGAGCCGCTCGAGGAGGTGGGCGTACTCGAGGATGTCCAGCCGGTTGTCCGGGAGGACGTAGCCGCCGAGGAGGTCCCGATACGGCGTCTCCGTGGCCAGCTCGACGGCGACCCGGTGCGTCGCGTAATCCTGGTTCGCCGGGATGTGGAACGCGACCTGGCCGCCGGGGGCGAGGTACCCTCTCCACCGTTCGAAGAGAGCCGGCTGCCCGGGGACGAACTGGAGGACGGCGTTCGAGAAGATCAGGTCGAGCGGGCCCTCCGCGCGCCACTCCGCGAG
Organism: uncultured Acidobacteriota bacterium; assembly: GCA_903845115.1. GTDB lineage: Bacteria > Acidobacteriota > Thermoanaerobaculia > UBA5066 > UBA5066 > CAIMWE01. Next base: position 6,915 of record CAIMWE010000188.1, read on the forward strand.
GTCCTCCCGCTCGAACCGGAGGCCGGGGGCGGCGAACTGTCCGCTCTTGGCGAGCATCGCCTCCGACGTGTCGATCCCCACCGTCTCGGCCGCGCCGAGGTCCCGGTGGAGCCGCGCCGTCCACTCCCCCGTCCCGCACCCGAGGTCCACGACCCGCATCCCGGGCCGCTTCCTCACGAGGCCGAGGAGGTCGAAGAAGGGAAGGCTCCGCTGGTGCAAGAACTTCTCGTACTGCGCGGGGTCCCAGGTGTCCTTACGCATCGCTCCTCCCGGGCCGGGATCTTATCTCCGCCCGGGAGGCGGCCCGGGCGCCGCCGGTCGCCCCCAGCATGGTCTCGAGCAGTCGCAGGATCGCCACGTTGTCGTCGACGACGAGGATGTCCGAGGGGGCACCGCCGTCACGGGGCGGCGTCCACGGGCGCCGCGACCTCCAGCGCCTCGAGGATGCTCTCGAAGGCGTATCCGGCCGCCTTCTCCCCGACCCAGCTCTCGAGCTCCGGGCCCACGCGCCCGAGGTCCACCAGGCACTCCCCCACGGCGCCGCGGTCGAGCTGCTCGGCCGCCGCCTGGAGGCGGCGCCGAAGGTCGGGCGGAACGGGAGCGAAGCTCGGAATGGTGGCAGATCGAGGCGCTCCCTCCTCTCCCTCGGGCAGGAACTCGGCCCCCACCTGCCGGCCGACCTCGGCGAGAACCTCGGCCCTGCAGAACGGCTTCCGGATGAAGCTGTTGGCCCCGAGCCCGAGGATCTCTCGCGCGTCCTCCCCGAAGACGCTCGCGGAGATCGCGATGATCGGGAGCCGGGGATCCCGGCTCCTGATGAACCGGATCGCCTCGCGCCCGTCCATGACCGGCATGACCACGTCCATCAGGACCGCGTCGGGCCGGTCGTCCACGACTCGCTGGAGCGCCTCGCGGCCGTTCGCGGCCTCGGTCACGGCGAACCCGGCCGACTCGAGGACCTGCCGCAGCAGGTCGCGGTTCGTCTCGCGGTCGTCCACCACCAGAATGCGACGGCCGGGCTGCCCGGGAGCGAGCCGGGCCTCCCGCGGCGCGGTCCTGGCGGAGGGCGAATCCCCCTCGGCCTTCTTCAGCGGCACCCTGAAGCGGAACCGGCTCCCCTTGCCGACCCCGCTCTCGACGTCTAGGCTCCCCCCCATCAGCCGCGCGAACTGCTCGCTGATCGAGAGGCCCAGGCCCGTCCCCTCTTGCGCCTTTCGCCCGGCCTCCGCCTGCTGGAAGGCCCCGAAGATCCTCCCGACCTCCTCCGGGGCGATCCCCGGGCCCGAGTCCTCGACGACGAAGGTGACCGTGGGACCCGCCTCCCCAGCCTCGACCTCGGCGGACAGCGCCACTCCCCCTCTGGGGGTGAACTTCACCGCGTTCCCGAGGAGGTTGATCAGGACCTGCCGCACCTTCCCCGCGTCGCCCTGGACGAAGCGGGGGAGGACGGGGGGCAGCCGGAACGCGAGGTCGAGGCCCTTGTCGGCGGCCCTGAGGCGGAACATCGACTCCACGTCGGAGAGGAGCTGCGGGAGGTCGAACGGCTGGACCGTGACGGACATCCGCCCGGCCTCGATCTTCGCCATGTCGAGGACGCCGTTGATCAGGGAGAGGAGGTGCGCCCCTGCCCGGCTGATCGTCCCGAGGTTCCGCCGCTGGTCGGGAGAGAGGTTCTCCCCCAGCTCGAGGAGCTCGCTGAAGCCGATGATCGCGTTCAGCGGCGTCCGGATCTCGTGGCTCATGTTCGCGAGGAAGACGGACTTCGCTCGGGCGGCGGCCTCGGCGGTGTCCCGCGCGCGGGCGAGGTCCTCCGCCGCCCGTTTCAGCTCCGTCACCTCGTTCATCAGGACGACGACCCCCTGGAACTTCTCGCTGACGTCGAGCATCCGCTTGAGCCGCACCCGGAAGTCGCGGGAGCCCTCCGCGGTCTCGAGCCGCTTCTCGGCCTCCACCTCGTCCCGCTCCCCCCGCAGGATGGGGGCGAGCTCCTCCTCGAGCCAGGCGAGCCTCATCCCGGCCCCGCCGGGGAGGTAGTAGCCGGGGCCCTCCACTCCGTGCTCCAGGAGCAGGCCCGCGGCCGACACGTTGAGGTAGTCGATGGTGCCGTCCTGCCCGAGGAGGAGCGCCGGGCTCGAGAGGCTCTCGAAGAGCGTCAGGTAGCGGTTCTTCTCGTTCGTCAGCCGGCGGTTCGCGTCCTGCAGCTCCGCGATCCCCTCCGCCCCGGTCGGGCGGGTCCAGGCAGTCGAGAACCCCAGCTCGGTGAAGTCGAAGAACCGGCGGAGGAAGCGGAGGGCCCGTTCCTCCTCCTCCCTCGGCCACCCGGCCTCCCGGACGAGGTCGGCGTACGACTCGTGGTAGTACTTCATCAGGCCGAGGAACATCCCGAGGGTGATCCCCCGCGCCCGGTGCTTCTCGGCCTCCATGACGCCGAACGCAGCCATCGGGTGGGTCTCGTACTCGTCGTCCGGCCCGAGCTCTGGGATCTCCCGGCTCTTTTCGATGGCGAGGGCGATCGCCGCCGAAAGCCCCGCGATGGACATCCGCCAGGCCTCGGCCAGGGTCGACGTGTACTTCGTGTACCCCCGCTCGAGCGCGTAGCGGAGGACCCGGTGCATCAGCCATTCCTCGCTGGCCAGGACCCGTTCCCCGAGCGCCGCCAAACCGGTCGATCCGGTCTGCATGGGATGCCTCCCGTTCCTCGCTTCGAGACTCCGCAGTATCCGGGGGTCTCCTCCCCCGCAACCCGACCAGGATTTTACGCCCGGCGCCCCATGCCGGCCGGACGAGGAAACCTCGCTGGCCAGCCCGGTCGGCTCCCGCGGGGCCATCCTCTTTTCTTCGGAATCTCCGCGCCGGGACGAAACCGGGAAGGGCGCCGCGCGTATCTCCCGTGTGACGTTCTTCGTCCGAAGACCGTAATGACCACCGGGCCAGGCCGGGGGATTCCCCGGCGCCCGTCACAGAGGAGCGCAGATGCCTGACAATCCCGGGATGACGCGACGCAGACTGGTCGGCCTGGGGGCCGCGACACTCGCCACCGCCTCGCTTCCGGACATCCTCATGACGAGGGCGGAGGCGGCCACCGCCGGAGCCACCGAGGGAATCGGCTATTTCACCCGGTTCGGCGTGACGGACCAGATGATCCGGCAGACCCTCTCCGCCGCCCTCTCGAAGGGAGGCGACCGGGCCGACGTCTTCTTCCAGCACCGGGTCAATCACGCGCTCGTCCTGGAGGACGGGTCCGTCAACCGGGCATTCAGCAGCGTGGAGCTGGGGGTCGGCGTCCGGGTCGTCCGCGGCGACCAGACCGGGTACGGCTTCACCGAGGACCTGACCGCCCCGGCCCTCAGGCAGACGGCCCTCACCGCCGCCGCGATCGCCGACGGGCCCGCCCGCGAGGGACCGGCGCAGCTCCGGCTCGACCGGAACCTGCCGTCCCGCTACCCGGTCAAGGTCCGCTGGGAGGACGTCGGGACCGGCCAGAAGCTCCCGCTCCTGACCGGGCTGAACGAGAAGACGTTCGCCGGCAGCCCGCTCATCAAGAAGGTGACGGTCTCCTTCGCCGACGAGAGCGGCGCGATCCTGCTCGCCGACTCCACGGGCCGGATCGTCGAGGATTTCCAGCCGATGACCCGGATCTACCTCATGTGCGTCGCCGAGAAGGACGGCAAGAAGGAGTCGAACGGCTACAACGTCGCGGCGCGCGCCGACCTGTCGTTTTACTCGCCGGAACGGCTCGACCGGATGGTCCGCGAGGCGGTCTCCCGGACGACGATCCTCTTCGACGCGGTGGTCCCGCCGGCCGGCGAGATGCCGGTGGTCCTGGGCGCCGGGGCGTCCGGGATCCTCCTCCACGAGGCGATCGGCCACGGCATGGAGGCCGACTTCAACCGGAAGGGGATCTCGATCTTCTCCGACAAGATCGGGAAGCCGGTCGCGAAGCCCTTCGTCAACATCGTCGACGAGGGCGAGCTGAAGGCCGCCCGCGGGGCGATCAACGTGGACGACGAGGGGAACGCCGTCGGCACGACGCACCTCGTCAAGGACGGCGTCCTCACCACATACCTCCACGACTCGATCTCTGCGAAGCACTACGGCGTCCAGCCGACGGGGAACGGGCGGCGAGAGAGCTACAAGTACGCCCCCATGCCTCGCATGCGGGCCACCTACATGCTCCCCGGCCCGCACAAGAAGGACGAGATCATCCAGTCGGTCAAGAAGGGGATCTTCTGCACCAACTTCACGAACGGCGAGGTGCAGATCGGCGCCGGGGACTTCACCTTCTACGTCAAGAACGGTTACCTGATCGAGGACGGCAAGCTGACGCGGCCGATCAAGGACGTCAACATCATCGGCAACGGACCCAAGGTCCTCGAGAAGATCGACATGGTCGCCGACGACCTGGTCATCGACGAGGGGGGGTGGACCTGCGGCAAGGACGGGCAGTCGTGCCCGGTCTCGCAGGGGATCCCGACCGTCCGCGTGGCCTCCATCACGGTCGGCGGGCGCGGCAAGGCGTAGGGACGAGGGAGACGAGATGGCCACGACGAAGAAAGACCCGATGCTCGAGACCGGCGAGCTGTGCGTGAAGACCGCCCTCGCGAAGGGCGCCCAGGAGGCGGCCGCCCGGACGTACCGGGTGCGCGACATCGAGGTGACCTGGAGGGACGGGAAGCTCGAGAAGATCCAGGAGGCGACCACCCGCGGCGTGGGGCTCTCGCTCTACGTGGACGGGCGCTACGCCTCCGTCTCCTCGTCGGACCTCCGGCCCGACGCCCTGGAGACGTTCATCGCCGACTCGGTCGTGATGACCCGGGCCCTCGCGAAGGACCCGTTCCGGACGCTCCCCGACCCGGCGCTCTACAAGGGGCAGTCCGCGGTGGACCTGAAGCTCGACGACCCGAAGTACGCCGTCGTCACTCCCGACGACCGGCTCAGGCTCGTCAAGGAGATGGAGGCCGCCGCCCGCGCCGTCAAGGGGGCCGAGGCGATCCTCTCCGTCACGACCAGCTTCAACGACTCCCTCTCCGAGACGTTCCGCGTCCACTCGAACGGCTTCGCGGGGAGCCGCCGCGACACCGCGTTCTGGGTCAGCGCGCAGGCGAGCGTGAAGGACCCGGACGGCCGGAAGCCCGAGGACTACTCGTATGCCGGCTCCCGCTTCTGGAGCGAGATGCCCCCCGCCGCCGAGCAGGGGCGCATCGCGGCGACCCGCGCCCTCTCCCGCCTCGGCGCGAAGAAGGGCGACTCCGCCGTCCTCTCGATGGCGATCGACGCCCGGGCCGCGGGCCGGATGATCTCGTTCCTGATGGGGCCGCTCTCGGCCGCCAGCCTCCAGCAGAAGCGCTCTTTCTACGAGGGGAAGGCCGGCACGACGGTCGGCAGCCCGCTCCTGACGATCGCCGACGACCCGCTCATCCCGAAGGGCTTCGGGTCCCGCCTCTTCGACGGCGAGGGGATCGCCGCGAAGCCGATGCCGGTCTTCGAGGCGGGGGTCCTGAAGAACTTCTACGTCGACACCTACTACGGCAAGAAGCTGAAGATGGCGCCGACGACCGCCGGGGCTTCGAACCTCGTCGTGAAGCTCGGGCAGAGGGGGCAGGCCGACCTCCTGGCCGACATGAAGGACGGGATCCTCGTCACCGGCTTCCTCGGCGGGAACTCGAACGGGACCACGGGCGACTTCTCGCTCGGCGTCCAGGGCTTCCGCGTCCGCGGAGGGAAGACCGCCGAGCCGGTCTCCGAGATGAACATCTCCGGCAACCACCTGGAGTTCTGGAAGAAGCTGGCCGCCCTCGGCAACGACCCCTATCCCTACTCGACGATCCGCGTCCCGACGCTCGTCTTCGAAGGGGTCCAGTTCGCCGGGAGCTGACCCGCCCGATCGACCGAGGTTTCCGAACCGGCCGGCGGCGCGAGGGCGGCTCCGGGAGGCGAGGTGATCGTCCCGGCCTTCACCTCGACCGCCAACGCCTTCGCGCTGCGGGAGATCCTGACCCTCGGCGGGGCCCGCAGGGTGAAGCCCATGCTGGGCGAAAAAAAGGGGCCCGGGGGTTAGCCCGGGCCAAAATGAGGGGTGAGCCCGAAAGTTCCGGGCTCCGGGGAAACGGAGATCAGGGGATCGCGAGGGCCGTCACCAGGGTGCCGTCTCCCGACCGGTTGTCGACGACGGTGGCGTATCCGGAGATCGGCGCGCCCGTGAGGTTCTCCACGACGACGGAGATGTTGGTCTTGTCCCCGCCGGAATTCGCGACCAGGTTGTCGATGGAGAGCTGGATGAAGGGGCTGGCCGTCGACAGGCCGATCCCGGCCGACGCGAGGAACGTCCCGTTCACATCGTAGACCTTCAGGGTCGCCCCTGCGCTGGTCAGGCTGGATCCCGAGGCGATGAAAAGGGCCACGTTGCTGCGGTAGTTCGCGTCCGAGCGGAGCCCGGCCAGGATCAGCCGCTTCTTCGCCCCCGACACCGAGGCCACGTCGGCGCTGGTGTAGCCGGGGACGCCGAGCCCCACGTTGCCCGTCGGCTGGTTGTTGTAGACGCGGGAGGTGACGAGGATCGGGTCGGCGTTCGAGTCGGCAGGGGAGACGTCCACGAACGCGTTGATGTACGGGTTCGTGTCGGTCTCGGAAAGCCCGAGCCAGAGCTTCACGAAGTCGACCCACTGGATGATCTGGCCCGCGGCGAACGGGATGGAGGCGCCGCTCATGCGGCCGATGCCGCCGGCGTCGACCCACGAGTAGACGATCTGGACCGAGCGCGCCGACGCCGACGCGTTGTAGATCACGAGGTCGCTGCGCCAGAGCGTGCCCGCCTGCCCCTGCGTCCGGACCATGCCGGGGATCCGGTACGACGAGGTCGGGTTCTTGGTCCCCATGACGAGGATCGGGTCCAACGAGACGTCGTCGATCACCGACGCGTACGAGAGGATGGCCGTTCCCGACGTGAGCTGGATGTGCGCACGGTACGAGTCGACGGGATGGGCCGTCTTGTCGTACCCCGCCCCGGACGGAGGGGCCGCGGAGAGGGCGTTCGTCAGCTGCTGGACGCCGAACGGGTTCAGCTGCATCGTCACCGGCTGCCCCAGCTGGGAGCCGTCCGGTCCCAGGAACGTCACCACGGCCGTGACGTAGTCGCTGTAGAGGTTCGCGATCGCGAGGTTCGTGTGGTTGGGGTTTTTCACGTCGTCGCGCAGCCCGACGAGGTCGGTGGTCACGTCGGCCGCCTGGATGCCGGCCCCGGCCCCGCCGGGCAGGGAGATGGCCGCGAGGGAGAGGCCAACGGTGCCGCCCGCGCCGCGGCTGGTGTCGTAGGTGGAGCCCGTGACGACGGGCTGGGTCGCGACCGAGTTGTCCCCGCGGACCAGCAGCGCGCCGTAGCTCCCCTTCCCGAGGGCGAACAGCGACGAGACGACATTCATGAACGCCCTCGTGGCATTCGGCGAGACGGAGACCGTCTTCCACTTGCCCGAGAGGTCGGCGAGGGAGCTGATCGCCGCGGTGCCGTCGAGGAACGCGACCTGGAGGTTCATCGAGATTGGCGACGGGTTGAAGATGCTGATGTCGGACTGCCACTCCGCGCCGCCCTGGCCGGAAACCCAGGCCAAGCCCGGGACCAGCCAGAGCTGGACGGATCCGATCGTCACGCTCGTGGTCGCCGTCTGGGTGGGGCCCGCCGAGTCCTTGACGGTGCAGGTGACCGTGTACAGCCCGGTCTTCGTGTAGGTGTAGGTGGCGGTCGCCCCGGTTCCGGTCCCGACCCCGTCGCCGAAGCTCCACGAGTAGAGGGAGAAGTTCCCCGACCCGCCGCCCGCTGTGGCGGAGAAGAGGATCGGCCCGCCGATGACGCCGCTAGACGGCGTCGCCTGGATCTGGAGGGTCACCGGGTCGTAAGGCGAGATCGTCACGCTGGTGGTGGCGTTCTTGCTGGTGCCCACCGAGTCCACGACGATGCAGGAGACCTGATAGGTCCCGGACGCCGCGTAGGAGTGCGAAACCGACGCCCCGCTTCCGGCCCCCCCGTCGCCGAAGGCCCAGGTGTACGAGGCGAAGGGGGGCGTTCCGGCGCCCGCGGTGGCCGTGAACGTGATCGGAGTGCCGATCTTCGCGGTCGAGGCCGAGGCCTGCACCAGGAGCGTGACCGCCGGGCCGTGGCTGGTGATGATCATGGTCGCCTTGCCGGTGGAGGCGGCCGTTCCGTTGCCCGGGGTGAACGTCAGCTGGACGTCGTCCTTGAAGGCGCCGGCCTGCGAGTAGGAGAACGTGGCGCCCTGGGTCGACGCGCTCGACGGGGTGGCGTTCCCGAACGTCCAGGCGAACGTCCCCGCGGAGGACGGGATGTTGGCGCTCGTG
>CAIMWE010000189.1 GCA_903845115.1 uncultured Acidobacteriota bacterium
CGCGCTGGGGAATCGGCCTCAACTACTACGTGTCGAAGCAGAACCTGAAGCTGACGGCGCAGTACCTCCGGATCACGCCCGACGCTTCCTCCATCTCCGCCACCAACGAATTCACTCTCCAGCTCCAGCTCTTCTACTTCTGAGCTGCTGACCTCACAATACGCGCGGAGAGGCCTTCGGGCTTCTCCGCGCTTTTTCTTTTTCGGGGGCAACTCAGGAGGCGATCGATGGACACCACTACCGTTGCGACCTCAACCCACGGGTCCGCTCCACTGCCGTCGCGCGCCCGTCATCCCCAGTCCCCGCCCACTCCCCTCGTGGAAGCGCTGTCGCGGGTGATCGAGAAGGACCGGATTCTCGACCGCCCGATCGACCGGATCGCGAAGGCGGCCGATGCCAGCTTCTACCGCCTCGTCCCGCAGGTCGTGGTGCTGGCGAAGTCCGAGGAGGAGATCCTGGCCCTGTTCCGGCTCAGCCACGAAAGAAACGTCCCGCTGACGTTCCGGGCGGCCGGTACGAGCCTCTCGGGGCAGTCGGTCACGGACGGGGTCCTCGTGGAGGTCGCGCAGCACTGGCGGTCGATCTCCGTCCTCGAGGAGGGCCGGGCGTTCCAGGCCCGGCCCGGCATGATCGGGGCGTCGGTGAACGCCCTCCTGAAGGCGTACCGCGTGAAGATGGGCCCGGACCCCGCTTCCAGCGCCACCTGCACCCTCGGCGGGATCCTCTCGAACAACGCCAGCGGGATGTGCTGCGGAGTCACCCAGAACGCCTACCACACGCTCCGCTCCCTCCGCCTCATCCTTCCCTCCGGAACCGTCGTCGATACCGGCGACCCGGCGGCCGACGACCTCCTCCGCGCCAGCGAGCCGGCCCTGGCCGCCGGCCTCCTGGAGCTGAAGAGCAAGATCGAGGGGGACGCGGCCCTCGCCGGGAGGATCCGGTCCAAGTACCGGATGAAGAACACCACCGGCTACTCCTTGAACGCGTTCCTCGACTACGACACCCCGGCGAAGATCCTCGAGCACGTCGTCGTCGGTTCCGAGGGGACGCTGGCGTTCATCGCGTCCGCGGTCCTCGAGACGGTCCCGGACCTCCCGGTGAAGTACACGGGCCTCCTCCTCTTCCGCGACCTCCACGCGGCGTGCGCGGCCATCCGCCCCCTCCGGGACGCGGGGGCGAAGGCCCTCGAGGTGATGGACCGGGCGGCCCTCCGCTCGGTCGAGACCCAGCCCGGCATCCCCGCTTCGATTCCCGGCCTGCCAGAAGGGGCCGCCGGCCTCCTGGCCGAGTTCCAGTCCGCGAGCGAGGCCGACCGGGCTGCGCTCGAGGCCCAGGCGAAGGACGCGGTCGCGTCCCTGGATCTGTTCGAGCCCGCGAGGTTCACGTTCGACGCCAACGAGCAGGCCCTCCTCTGGAAGATCCGGTCCGGGATGTTCCCGTCGGTCGGCGCCGTCCGGAAGAGCGGGACGACGGTCATCATCGAGGACGTCGCCTTCCCCATCGACAGGCTCGCCGACGCCGCCATCGACCTGAACGGGCTGTTCAAGAAGCACGGCTACTCCGAGGGGATCATCTTCGGCCACGCCCGGGACGGGAACCTCCACTTCGTCGTGACCCAGTCGTTCAACGACAAGGCCGAGATCGACCGCTACGCCGGCTTCATGGACGACGTGGTGGAGCTGGTCGTCAAGAAGTACGACGGCGCCCTGAAGGCGGAGCACGGGACCGGGAGGAACATGGCCCCCTTCGTCGAGACCGAGTGGGGGCCCGAGGCGTACTCCGTGATGAAGCGGCTGAAGGAGCTGGTCGACCCGACCAACCTCCTGAACCCCGGAGTGATCCTGAACCCCGACCCGCGCGCGCACCTCGCCAACCTGAAGGCCCTTCCCTCCGTCGAGGAAGAGGTCGACAAGTGCATCGAGTGCGGGTTCTGCGAGCCGAAGTGTCCCAGCCGGGAGCTGACCCTCACCCCGCGGCAGCGGATCGTGGTGCGGCGCGAGATCACGCGGCTGGAGCGGTCCGGGCAGGACGGGGCGCTCCTCGCGGCCCTCGAGGCCGACTTTCCCTACGACGCGCTCGACACCTGCGCGGTGGACGGGCTCTGCGCCACGGCCTGCCCTGTCTCGATCGACACCGGCCAGCTCACCAAGCGGTTCCGGAGGGCGAGCCATCCGGCCTGGGCGAACGGCATCGCGCGGAGGATCGCCGAGCGGTTCGCCGCGATCGAACCGGTCATGAGGATGGGTCTCGGGACCGGTCACCTGGTCCAGTCGGTCCTCGGAGCCGGCGCGATGGCAGGGCTCACGAAGGGGATTCGCTCCCTCCTCGGGCAGCCCTTCCCCCAGTGGAGCGCCGAGATGCCCCGTCCCACCCGCGGCGGGATCCCGAAGGCCAGCGCGGCCGACGCTCAGGCCGTCTACTTCCCGGCCTGCATCTCCCGGGTCATGGGGGCCCTCCCGGGCGAGCCGGCCGACATGTCTCTCATGCAGGCGTTCGTCACGCTGGCCGACCGGGCGAAGACACCCGTCCGGATTCCGGCCGACGTCGAGGGGGTCTGTTGCGGGGTTCCCTTCTCCTCGAAGGGGTACACGGACGCCAACCGCGTCGCGGTCAACCGGACCATCGAGCGGTTCTGGCAGTGGTCCGACGCCGGCCGCCTCCCGGTCGTGGTGGACACCAGCCCGTGCACCTACGGGATCCTCCACTCGCGGGACGCCCTCACCGCCGAGAACCAGGCCCGATTCGACAAGCTGAAGATCCTGGACAGCGTGGAGTTCGTCCACGACAGCCTCCTGCCCCGGCTGACCGTCACGCGGAAACTGAGCTCCGTGGCCCTCCACCCCGTCTGCTCCGTCGTGAAGATGAACCTCACCCCGAAGCTGGCCGCGATCGCGAAGGCGTGCAGCGACGACGTCCTCGTCCCGACCGACGCCGGCTGCTGCGGGTTCGCGGGCGACCGCGGCTTCCTCTACCCGGAGCTGACCGCCTCAGCCACGAAGGCCGAGACGGCCGAGGTGAAGAAGAAGAGCCACGACGGCCACTTCTCCAGCAGCCGGACCTGCGAGATCGGGATGACCCGGTCGACCGGCGAGATCTACCGGAGCTACCTGTTCCTGCTGGAGGGGGCGACCAGGACCTGAAGAGAGGCGCTTCGCGCCTTCCGGAGCTGGCTTCCTTTCAGGAGGGGAACTCTGCGCGCCCTCGGCCGGAACGGGGCCACGCGGAGGGCCGACCTCATTCTCCCTGGCGAGGAGGGGTAGGCCCGAAGGGCCGGAGGGGCACACGGCCTGGGTGCCCCTCATCCACTGCAGCCAACCCCCTGGTTCTGACGGCGCATGGCGCCGTCAGAACCAGCGCTTCACGAGCTCCTTGATCTCCCCGACGATCCCCTTGCGGAACGCGAGGACGCACGTCATGAAGACGCCGCCGGTGATGACGGTCACCCACGAGCCGTAGCTCGCCATATAGTTCTCGAGCGCGACGACGAGGAGCGCCCCGACGGACGGCCCGACGGGCGTCCCCATTCCCCCCAGCAGGGTCATCAGGACCACGGCGCCGGAGCGGTGCCAGTGGACGTCCGAGAGAGTGGCCGACTGGATGACCAGGACCTTCATCGACCCGGCGAGCCCGGACAGCCCGGCCGAGATGACGAAGGCGAGGAGCTTGTACCGGTTGACGTCGTACCCGAGCGAGAGCGCACGCGGCTCGTTCTCGCGGATCGCGCGGAGGACGTGCCCGAACGGCGAGTGAATCGTCCGGTGGATGAGCCAGAAGCCGGCCATGAAGAGGGCGAACACGAAGTAGTACATGGAGAGGTTGTCGTGGAGGCTCACGAGGCCCAGGGCCTTCCCCCGAGGGACCCCCTGCAAGCCGTCCTCCCCTCCCGTCCACGACATCTGGACGACCAGGAAATAGACCAGCTGGGCAAACCCGAGGGTGATCATCGCGAAGTAGATCCCCGACCGCCGGATGGCCAGGACCCCGAAAAGGAGACCGAGGAGCGCCGCGACCGCCGTCCCGGCCAGGATCCCGAGCTCCACCGGAAGGCCCCACACCTTCACCGCCTGCCCGGTGACGTACGCGGCGGAGCCGAGGAAGGCCGCGTGGCCGAACGACAGGAGGCCCGCGTATCCGAGGAGGAGGTTGAACGCACTGGCGAAGAGGGCCAGACAGAGGACGTTCATCGCGAAGACCGGGTAGACGAACCAGGGGGCCATGAAACCGACCGTGAACAGGGCGGCGTAGCTCCACGCCTCCCACGTCCGCCGGACTCGCGGAACGGGCAGGACGGGGACGGAGCTCACTGGGCCTTCCCGAAGAGCCCGGCCGGGCGGACGAGGAGGACGATCGCCATCACCACGAAGACGATGACGTCCGACGCAGGGGCGTAGTAGAACTTCGTCAGGCCTTCCACGAGCCCCAGCCCGAGTCCGGTGACGATGGAGCCCACGATCGAGCCCATTCCCCCGATGACGACGACGGCGAAGACGACCATGATCACGTTCGATCCCATCAGCGGTGTCACCTGGTAGATCGGGGCCGCCATCACGCCCGCGAACGCGGCGAGCGCCGCGCCGAACCCGTAGGTGAGCGTGAACATCACGGGGACGTTCACGCCGAAGCCCTGCAGGAGGAGCGGCTTCTCGGTCCCGGCGCGCAGGTAAGCCCCCAGCCGGGTCTTCTCGATGACGAACCAGCTGCCGAAACAGATGGCCATCGAGACCACCACCACCCACCCGCGGTACCGGGGCAGGTACATGAAGCCGAGGTTGGAGCCTCCCTGGAGGAGCGCCGGGACCGGGTACGAGTTCCCGGAGATCCCGAAAATGTTCTGGAATATCCCCTCGAGGACCAGGGCGGCCCCGAAGGTCAGGAGAAGGCCGTAGAGCGGATCCAGCCCGTAGAGCCTCCGGAGGAAGAGGCGCTCGAAGACGACCGCGAGGAGCCCCACCACGAGCGGCGTCAGGATGAGCGCCCACCAGTAGCCGAGCCCGAGGTACTGCATCCCCATCCACGCGACGAAGGCGCCCAGCATGTACTGGGCGCCGTGGGCGAAGTTGACGACGTTCAGGAGGCCGAAGATCACGGCCAGCCCCAGGCTGAGCAGCGCGTAGAACGACCCGTTGATCAGGCCGATCAGGAGCTGTCCCGAGAGTGCCTGAACCATGGGGGCGGCCGCCTCCCCTTCCCTACTTCTTCACGAGCGGACAGCTCGGGTCCGGGGGCTCGAACGCGTCCGACGCGGGAATCGTCTTGGCGATCTTGTAATAGTCCCACGCGTACTTCGACTCCTCGGGCGACTTGACCTGCGCGAGGAACATGTCGTGGCGGTGGAGGCCGTCCGGACCGATCTTCCCGTTCTTCGCGAAGAAGTCGTTGACCGGGGTCTCCTTCATCTTGGCCATCACCTTGTCGGCGTCGTCGGTCTTCGCCGCCTGGATCGCCTTGAAGTAGTGCATCAGCTCCGAGTAGACGCCGGCCTGGACCATCGTCGGCATCTTCTTGTGCCGTTCGAAGAACCGCTTCGACCACTTGCGGCTCTCCTCGTCGCGGTCCCAGTAGAACGCCGTCGTCAGGTACATCCCCTTCGCGGTGGAGAGGCCGAGGCTGTGGATGTCGGAGAGGAACACGAGAAGCCCGGCCAGGTTCTGCTTCTTCGTCAGGCCGAACTCGTTCGCCTGCTTGATGGCGTTGATCGTGTCGGCGCCCGCGTTCGCGAGGCCGATGATCTTCGCCCCGGACGCCTGCGCCTGCAGGAGGTACGACGAGAAGTCGGTCGTCGGGAACGGCGCTCTCACGTCGCCGAGGATCTTCCCGCCCGACGCCGTGACCACCTTGGCGGTGTCCCCCTGGAGCGACTTCCCGAAGACGTAGTCCGCGGTGATGAAGAACCAGCTGTTGCCGCCCTGCTGGACGACCGCCCGGCCGGTCCCGGCCGCCATCGAGTAGGTGTTGTAGGTGTAGTGGACGTTGTAGGCGGTGCACTTCTCCCCTTCGATCGGGGTGGAGCCCGGCCCGGAGAGGAGGGTGATCCTCTTCTTCTCGGCCGCCACCGGCATGACGGCGAGGGCCGTGGAGCTCGAGACCAGGTCGGCGATCGCGTCCACCTGCTGTTCGTCGAACCACTTCCGGGCGACGTTCGAGGCGATGTCGGCCTTGTTCTGGTGGTCGGCGCTGATGATGACGATCGGCTTTCCGAGCACCTTGCCGCCGAAGTCCTCGGCGGCCATCTGAGCCGCGACGACCGAACCGGGCCCGGCGAGGTCGGAATAGGCGCCCGTCATGTCGGTGAGGACGCCGACCTTGACGACGTCGTTCGACACCTGGGCGGCGGCCGTCGAGGGGGGGACGGCCGTCAGGGCCGCCACGGCCGCCACGAGCGCGATGTGGCGGGGCAAGAGTGTGGTGCAGTTCATCGTTCCTCCATTTCTCGTTGACCCCCGGGCGTCAGACGCCCAGGAAGCCGTGAAGCTCGTCCATTCGCTTTCCGACCTCGTCCTTCGGGATCATGTCCACGATGCGCCCGTGCTCGATCAGGTAGTGGCGGTCGGCGAGCGGCGCCACGAACCGGAAGTTCTGCTCGACCAGGATCATCGTGAAGCCCTTCTCCTTCAGGCTCCGGACGACCCTGCCGAGCGTCTGGACGATCACGGGAGCCAGGCCCTCGGTCATCTCGTCCAGGAGCAGTAGCCTGGCGCCGATGCGGAGGATCCGGGCCATCGCCAGCATCTGCTGCTCGCCGCCGGAGAGGCGGGTCCCCTGGCTCTTCCGCCGCTCGAGGAGGTTCGGGAACATCCCGTAGATCTCGTCGAGCGTCATCCCGCCCGATCCCACCTTCGGCAGGAGGGTCAGGTTCTCCTCGGCCGAGAGGCTCGCGAAGATCCCCCGCTCCTCCGGACAGTAGCCGATCCCCAGGTGGGCGATCCGGTGCGGCGCCATGGCGACCGCCTCCCGGCCGTCCATCATCACCGACCCGGTCCGGCGCGGGACCAGCCCCAGGATCGCCTTCAGGGTGGTCGTCCGCCCCGACCCGTTCCTCCCCAGCAGGGTCACGACCTCCCCGCGGTCGACGTGGAAATCGACGCCGTGGAGGATGTGCGACTCCCCGTAGAACGCGTGCAGGTCGGTCACCCGGAGCAGCTCCTGGTGAGGCTCGAAGGCTCCCGTCACGCGTCCACCCCGATGTAGGCCTCGAGGACGGCCGGGTCCCTCGAGACCTCCGCGTAGCTTCCCTCGGCCAGCACGCTCCCCCGGGCCAGCACGGTGATCGTGTCCGAGAGGTTCTCCACGACCGAGAGGTTGTGCTCGACCATCAGGACGCTCCGCCCGGCGGACACCTTCCGGATCAGGTCCACCACGCGCCCGACGTCCTCGTGACCCATCCCCTGCGTGGGCTCGTCCAGGAGGATCAGGTCGGGCTCCAGCGCCAGGGTCGTCGCCAGCTCGAGGGCCCTCTTCCGCCCGTAGGGAAGCTCCACCGTGACCGTGTCGGCGTACCCGTCCAGGTCCACGGAGGCGAGGACTTCCATGGCGCGCCCGTCGAGCACCTCGAGGCTCCGCTGGGAGCGCCAGAAATGGAACGACGTCCCCAGTCGCCGCTGCAGGGCGACGCGGACGTTCTCGAGGACGGTCAGGTTCGGGAAGACCGCCGAGATCTGGAACGACCGCACGAGCCCCTTCCTCGCCACCTCGGCCGGCTCGAGCCGTGTCACGTCCTCGCCCCGGTAGACGATCGAGCCCGACGTCGCCGGAAGGAAACGCGTGAGGAGATTGAAGACCGTCGTCTTCCCCGCCCCGTTGGGGCCGATGAGCGCGTGGATGGAGCCCTGACGGACGCGCAGGTCGACGCCGTTCACCGCGACGAAGCCCTGGAACTCCTTCGTCAGCCCGCGCGTCTCCAGGATGACCCCGTCGGACATGCCCCGCCTTTCCCTCGCTCTCTCGACTCCCGAGAGAACGGACACTTCCTCCCCACCAGCTGGAACTCTCGACCCGGAAAGCGTCGATGGTAGGAGCTGATTCCGAGCGCGTCAACGACGACGACGGCCTGCAGCTCTCTCGGCACTCGCCCGTCGTCCGCTCCCCGGGCGGACCGCTCCTGCGTTAACACGATCGCCGACGGATCGACTCCTCCAAATCAGCCAAACGAGCGACCGGAGCCGGGAGGGCAGGCTCGCCTTCCCCGCCCGCCGCCCGCGCCATTCGAGAAACTTCCGACGAAAAAGAGCCCCGCGAAAAGAAAGGGACGGTACTATACGGCCTCCAAACGCCAGGAAATTTTCGCTCGGGGTAGTGTGCATGACGAGTTCCATGGAGAGGCCGGTCCAGCTCGCGGTGGAGAACATCAGCCTCCGGTTCGGGGGGGTCATGGCCCTGGGGGGCCTGGGCTTCTCGGTTCGAAAAGGGGAGATCTTCTCGATCATCGGCCCGAACGGGGCCGGCAAGACGAGCATGCTCAACTGCGTCAGCGGCCGGTACCACCCGCAGAAGGGCTCGATCGCCTTCGACGGCCACGACATCACCCACCGTCCGCCGGCCGCCAGGGCGCGCCTGGGAATCGCCCGGACGTTCCAGAACATTGCGCTCTTCAAGGGGATGACGGTCCTCGACAACCTGTTGATCGGGCGACACATTCACCTGAAGAGCGGCTTCCTCCGAGGGGGCTTCTATCTCGGGCCCTGTCAGAAGGAGGAGATCGAGCACCGGCGCTTCGTCGAGGACATCGTCGATTTCCTCGAGATCGAGCACATCCGGAAGAGGACCGTCGGCACCCTCGCCTACGGACTCCAGAAGCGGGTCGAGCTCGCCAGGGCGCTCGCGCTGAACCCGAAGCTCATCCTCCTCGACGAGCCGATGGCCGGCATGAACCTGGAGGAGACCGAGGACATGGTCAGGTTCATCCTGGACATCAACCAGGAGCGCGGGATCACGGTGATCCTCGTCGAGCACGACATGGGAGTGGTGATGGACATCTCGGACCGCCTCGTGGTCCTGAACTTCGGGGAGAAGATCGGCGAGGGGACCCCGGAAGAGGTCCAGGCGGACCCCGAAGTGATCAAGGCCTACCTGGGCGGCGAAGCCTCGGTCTTCCTCGGAAGGTAGAGGAAAGAGATGGCCGAGCCGAGCAACTCCGTTCCTGGCGCCCTGGACACGCTCCCCCGCCTCCTCCGGGCGAACGCGCTGAAGTACGGCGACGGCAAGGTCGCCCTCCGCGAGAAGGAGTTCGGCGTCTGGCAGCCGTACACGTGGAAAGACTACTTCGAGCGTGTCCGGTACTTCTGCCTCGGCCTCGTCTCGCTGGGGCTGACGAAGGGCGACACGGTCTCCATCATCGGCGACAACCGGCCGGAGTGGCTCTTCACCGAGCTCGCGGCCCAGAGCGCCGGCGCGATCGGGATCGGCATCTACCAGGACGCCATCCTCAAGGAAGTCTCCTACATCATCAACCTCGCCGAGTCGAAGTTCATCGTCGCCGAGGACCAGGAGCAGGTCGACAAGGTCCTCGACATGGGCGACGAACTGACCACCGTGAAGCACATCGTCTACACCGACCCGCGCGGCATGCGGAAGTACGACGACCCGCGGCTCGTCTACTTCCCGGACGTCGAGGCCCGCGGGAAGGAGTACGAACAGGCGCACCCTGGCGCCTACGACCGGCTCGTCGACGCGACGCAGGCGGAAGACCCCACCCACATCTGCATCACCTCCGGGACGACCGGCAACCCGAAGCTCGCGGTCCTCTCCCACCGGAACATGATCTCGATGGCCGCGAATCTCGGGAAGGTCGACCCGAAGCGGGAGACGGACGAGTTCGTCAGCTTCCTCCCCCTACCCTGGGTCGGCGAGCAGATGATGAGCGTGGCCAGCGGGCTCCTCTTCGGTTTCACCGTGAACTTCCCCGAGGAGCCGGAGACCGCGACCGAGAACATCCGCGAGATCGGGCCCAACGTCCTCTTCAGCCCCCCGCGCGTCTGGGAGAACCTCGCCGCCACCGTCCAGGTCAGGATCCTCGACGCCTCGCCCCTGAAGCGCTTCCTCTACGGCAAGTGCCTCCCGATCGGATACGAGTGGGCCGACCTGAAGTTCCAGAAGAAGACGCCGACCCTGGCCCAGAAGGTCCGCTACACCCTCGCCTATCTGCTCGTCTTCCGGGCCCTGAAGGACCGGATCGGATTCACCCGCATCCGCTCGGCATCCACCGGGGGCGCGGCGCTCGGGCCAGACACCTTCCGTTTCTTCCACGCCCTCGGCGTCAACCTCAAGCAGATCTACGGCCAGACCGAGATCTTCGGCATCTCGTGCATCCACCGCGACGGCGACGTCAACTTCGACTCCGTCGGCAAGCCGATCCCCGAGACCGAGATCCGCATCGACAACCCCGACCCGAAGGGCGTCGGCGAGGTGGTCTCCCGCAGCCGGGCGCTCTTCCTTGGCTACTACAAGGCCGAGGCCGCCACCCGGGAGACGATCGTCGACGGCTGGCTCCGCTCCGGCGACGCCGGGTACTTCGACCAGAACGGGCACCTCGTGATCATCGACCGCATGAAGGACATCATGACGCTCCGGAGCGGGGAGCGGTTCAGCCCGCAGTTCATCGAGAACAAGCTGAAGTTCAGCCCCTACATCAAGGAGGCCGTCTGCATCGGCCAGGGGCGCGACTTCGTCATCTCCCTGCTCTGCATCGACTTCGGGATCGTCGGCAAGTGGGCGGAAGAGCACCGGATCGGCTACACGACGTACACCGACCTCGCCTCGAAGCCGGAGGTCTACGACTTCCTCGAGAAGGAGGTCCGGAAGGTCAACGCCACGCTCGTCGGCTCGCAGCGCATCCGGAAGTTCGCGCTTCTCTACAAGGAGCTCGACGCCGACGACGACGAGCTCACGCGAACGCGGAAGGTCCGGCGCGGCTTCGTCGACCAGAAGTACGCCGGCATCATCGAGGGCGTCTACCAGGGGCTGGCCCAGATCAAGATCGACGCCGTCATCAAGTACCAGGACGGGAAGACGTCGCAGCTGAAGACCACGGTTCAGGTCAGGGACCTCGGCGGCCAGGAAGAGGTCCGTCCGGCCGTCGCCTGACGGCCGGCGCACCACGCAACCAGGAGGATCAGTGGAGTTCTACATCCAGCTCTTGATCTCGGGACTCGTGCTGGGCTCGATCTACGCGCTCGTGGCACTCGGCTTCGCCATCATCTTCAAGTCGACGAGCGTCGTGAACTTCGCGCAGGGCGAGCTTTTGATGTTCGGGGCCTACTTCTGCTTCGCGATGGTCGTCCAGTACAAGGTCCCCTGGTTCTGGGCGTTCCTCCTGACGCTCGTCTTCTCCCTGAGCCTGGCGCTCATCGTCGAGCGGCTCATCCTCCGCCCGATGATCGGAGAGCCGGTCATCTCGATCATCATGGTCACGATCGGCCTCTCGTCCGTGCTGCGCAGCATCATCACCGCGATCTGGGGGACGCAGATCGAGATCTACGAGCCGCCGCTCTTCCCCGACACCACGGTCATGGTCGCGGGGATCCCGATCAGCCAGGTCTACCTCTGGAGCTTCGGGCTGGCCGCCACCCTCCTCGCCCTGTTCGGCGTCTTCTTCAAGTACTCCAAGGCGGGCGTGGCCATGCGGGCCACGGCCTTCTCGAACCAGGTGGCGCTCTCGATGGGGATCCCGGTGAAGAACATCTTCGCCCTCGCCTGGTGCATCGCCTCGGTGGTCTCCGCCATCGGCGGGATCCTGATCGGGAGCATCAACGGGATCAACATCGGGCTCGGGCACTTCGGCCTCAAGGTCTTCCCCGCGGTCATCCTCGGGGGCCTCGACTCGATCGTCGGGGCCGCCCTCGGCGGCCTCATCGTGGGGGTGCTGGAGAACCTGTCGGACGGCGCGCTGAAGAGCGCGTTCGGGCTGCAGGGGACCAAGGAAGTCGCCCCCTTCGTCTTCCTCGTGATCATCCTGATGATCAAGCCCTACGGGCTCTTCGGGAAGAAGGAGATCGAGCGTGTCTGACGCCACGATGCCCGCGCGGCGCGGCCCGGCCTCGGCCCGGCCTCACATCCAGCGGAAGGGAGAGCGGAACCGCTCATGAGCGTTGCCCACTGCGGGGATTTCCGCCAGACCTACCGGGAGGACATGAAGGTCCTCGAGACCCGGTTCATCCGGGTCTCCGTCGGCGCCTTCGTCGTCCTGCTCTACCTCTTCCCCCTCGCGGCCGGCAACTACCTGACGAGCACGGTCACCACCATCGCCATCGCCGTGATCGGGGCCCTCGGGATCAACATCGTCACCGGCTTCACCGGGCAGATCTCCCTCGGGCACGGCGCCTTCATGGGGGTCGGCGCCTTCGCCTGCTCCTACTACATGAGGGTCGCGCACCTGCCCTTCTGGGTGGCCATGCCCGCCGCGGGGATCACCACGGCCGCGGTGGGAATGGTCTTCGGGCTCCCCAGCGCTCGGCTCAAGGGGCTCTACCTGGCCATCGCCACGCTCGCGGCGCAGTTCATCCTCCAGTACCTCTTCGTCCACATGGATTTCGTCACGGGCGGGAGCAACGGGATCGTCTCCCCCCCGCCGGAGATCGGCTCCTTCGCCTTCGACGGGGACCGGTCGAAGTACTACCTCACGGTCACCATCGCCGTGATGGCCGTCCTCTTCACCACCAACCTGATCCGCTCGAGGGACGGCCGGGCGTTCATCGCGGTCCGCGACCACTACCTCTCGGCCGAGATCATGGGCGTGCCGCTCTTCAAGTACCGGCTCCTCTCGTTCGCGATCAGCGCGTTCTACGCCGGCATCGCGGGGAGCCTCTGGGGGGTCTACACCGGCTACCTCTCGGCGGAGCAGTTCACGATCGCCGAGTCGATCAACTACCTGGCGATGATCATCATCGGGGGCCTCGGCAGCGTCCTCGGCTCCATCTTCGGCGCGATCTTCATGACGCTCCTCCCCCAGATCCTCACGGTGGGAACCGGTGCGCTGGCCGGCATCTTCCCGAAGATCGGGTTCCTCATCATGAGCTTCAAGGAAGGGATCTTCGGCCTCATCGTGATCCTCTTCCTCATCTTCGAGCCGGACGGCCTCGCCCACCGGTGGAGGCTGATCAAGTCCTACTGGAAGCTCTTCCCGTTCAGCTACTGAGAATCCCCTACCCGGGCGGCTTCCCGGGACGACCCGAAGCGATAGTGAATTCCCCACGCGTCAGAAGAGAAGGAGGTACACGATGAAACGGTTCCTTTCCCTCGCGGCCGTCGCCGCCGTCGCCGTCCTGGCCCGTCCCGTGCAGGCCCAGGAGATCGTCATCGGAAACCTTGCGGACATCACCGGTGGAACCGGCGACGTCGGCAAGCCCTACGCCGAAGGGATCAAGGCCTACACCGACTACATCAACGCCAACGGCGGGATCAACGGCAAGAAGATCAAGCTCCTGCAGCAGGACTACGCCTACAAGATCCCCGAGGCCCTCAGCCTCTACAAGAAGTTCAAGGACCAGGACAAGGTCCTCGCCATCCAGGGCTGGGGCAGCGGCGACACCGAAGCGCTGAAGGAGCAGGTCGCCAAGGACCAGATCCCTTACTTCTCGGCCTCCTACTCGGCCCACCTGACCGACCCGACGAAGTCGCCGTACAACTTCTTCTGCGCCCCCGACTACTCCACCGCGGCCCGCGCCGCCCTGAAGTACCTCAAGGACAGCTGGAAGGAGAAGCGGAAGCCGAAGGTCGCCTTCATCTACCCCGACAACGGCTACGGCAAGGCTCCCATCCCGGGCGCCAAGAAGTACGCCGAGGAGATCGGCTTCGACATCGTGGGCGAGGAGAACGTCGACCTCAAGGCCATCGAGGCGACCACCCAGCTCCTGAACCTCAAGAAGAACGAGCCCGACTACGCGTGGGTCGGCGGCACGAAGGTCTCCACGGCCGTCATCCTCAAGGACGCCAAGAAGCTCGGCCTCAAGACGAAGTTCTTCGGCAACATCTGGAGCGCCGACGAGGCGACTCCCAAGCTCGCGAACGGGGCCGAGGAAGGCTACATGATCGTCCTGGGCGCTGCCCTCTACGGCGAGCAGGTCCCCGGCATGAAGGTCATCGAGAAGGTCTCGGGCGGCCAGCCCGTCGCCAGCCACTGGGTCCGCGGCTGGGTCTCCATGATGACGATGTGCGAGGTCCTGAAGATCGCCGACAAGGCCAAGGAGCTGACCGGCCCCGGCATCAAGAAGGCCGCCGAGACGCTCAAGGCCTTCGAGACGCAGGGCCTCACCGCGCCGATCACCATCACGCCCAACGACCACCGTCCCACGATGACGGTGAGCCTCGGCGAGTTCGTAGGCGGAAAGCTGGTCAAGAAGGCCACGATCGAGCTGCCGCGCAAGGCGGAATGGCTCGGACTCTGATTCCGTGACGGGAGCGGGGGGGAGGCTCTCCTCTCCCCCGCCTTCCATCCTGACGCATCCCGCTCCTCCACCTGAAAGGGAGCCAAGAGCAACGCTCATGCTGACCGTCAACAACATCGAGGTCGTCTACAGCGACGTCATCCTCGTCCTGAAGGGGCTGTCGCTCTCGTGCGAAAAGGGGAAGATCACGACGCTTCTCGGCGCGAACGGGGCCGGAAAGTCGACGACCCTGAAGGCCATCTCGGGCCTCCTGAAGAGCGAGGAAGGCGAGGTCACCGAGGGGACGATCCAGTTCATGGGCGAGAAGATCAACGGCCGGGACCCCGAGAAGATCGTCAAGATGGGGATCTTCCAGGTGATGGAGGGACGGCGGGTCTTCGAGGACCTGAACATCGTGGAGAACCTCCGCTGCGGCGCCTACACGAGGAGCGACCGGGCAGGGGTCAAGCAGGACATCGAGCTGGTTTTCAACTATTTCCCGCGCCTGAAGGAGCGGAAGGACTCGCTCGCGGGCTACCTCTCGGGCGGCGAGCAGCAGATGCTCGCGATCGGCCGCGCGCTGATGGCGCGCCCGAAGCTCCTGCTGCTCGACGAGCCGAGCCTGGGGCTCGCTCCCCTTCTCGTCCGGGAGATCTTCCGCATCATCCAGAAGATCAACGAGGAGGAGAAGACCACGATCCTTCTCGTGGAGCAGAACGCCTCCCTGGCGCTCCAGGTCGCGACGTACGGCTACATCATGGAGATGGGCAAGGTCGTCCTCGACGGCCCGTGCGAGAAGCTGCGCGAGAACCAGGACGTCAAGGAGTTCTACCTCGGGATCGGCGAAGGGGGCACGAAGCGCTCCTTCAAGAACGCGAAGCACTACAAGCGGCGCAAGCGCTGGTTGTCGTAGGGCCCGGAGGGCAGGGGGGCGAGCCATGGACCGGACGAGAGGATTCCTGAACGAGGAGCTGGAAGGGAAGAGCTGGGACGGGCAGAGGGCCGTCCAGGCGAAGCGCCTCGCCGATGTCGTGGCGCACGCCGCGGCGAACGCTCCGGCCATCGGCGACCTCTTCCGGAAGGCCGGGGCCGTTCCCGGGGACATCAGGAGCCTCGAGGACCTGGCCAGGCTCCCCGTCACCCCGAAGGCGAAGCTGGTCGAGCTCCAGAAGGCGAACCCGCCGTTCGGAGGCCTCCTCGCCGTCCCCCTGGACCGGGTTCGCCGCATCTTCCGGTCCCCGGGTCCGATCTACGACCCCCAGGGATTCGAC
The DNA here is from genome assembly GCA_903845115.1 of uncultured Acidobacteriota bacterium. Taxonomy (GTDB): domain Bacteria; phylum Acidobacteriota; class Thermoanaerobaculia; order UBA5066; family UBA5066; genus CAIMWE01. The sequence continues at coordinate 15,629 of CAIMWE010000189.1, forward strand.
GAGGGCTGGGGCTGGGAGGAGGCGCTCTTCGCGGCCGGGTTCCGGCGCGGAGACGTCTGCGTCAACACCTTTGGGTACCAGATGACCCCGGCCGGGATGATGTTCGACGACGCCCTCGGGGCCCTGGGCTGCCCGCTGGTCCCGACCGGCATCGGCGACCGGGAGGTCCAGATCGAGATCCTCCGGTCCCTGGGCGTCGCCGGGTTCGTCGGCATGGCGTCCTTCCTCCTGCAGATCGGCGAGAAGGCCAGGGAGCAGGGCTTCGACCCGGCGAAGGACTTCGGGCTGAAGGTGGCGTTCACGACGGCGGAGCCGCTCCCCGACACCCTCCGCACGGCGGTCGAGGGCCTCTTCGGGGCGACCGTCCGGCAGGGATTCGGCACCGCGGACTGCGGCTGCCTCGCCTACGAATGCCACGCCAGGGGCGGAATGCACCTCGCCAGCCGGGCGATCGTCGAGATCGCGGACCCCGAGACGGGCAGGCCCCTGGGCCCCGGCGAGGTCGGCGAGATCGTCGTGACGCTCTTCAACCGGGCCTATCCCCTCCTCCGTTTCGGGACGGGCGACCTGTCGGCGGTCGACCACGGCGAGTGCCCCTGCGGAAGGAAGTCCCCGAAGCTCCGCGGCTGGCTCGGCCGCTGCGACCAGCTCGTGAAGGTGAAGGGGATGTTCCTCCACCCCGGCACCCTCCAGGCGGCGATGCGCGAGTTCCCGGAGGTCGCCCGATTCCGGGCGGTCGTCACCCGGTCGGAGAATCGCGACGTCGTGACGGTGCGGGCCGAAGCGGCGGCCGCCGGGGACGACGCGTTGAGGGCGAGGATCGAGACGCGGCTCCGCGACCTCCTTCGGTTCGGCGCCTCGATCGAGTGGACCGAGCCGGGGACCCTTCCGAGCGACGGAAAGGTTATCGAGGACTCGCGCAAGTGGGACTGAGGGGCGGTCAGCCCTTCGTCCGGAGAGCCTCCGCGATCAGCCCCCGCTGTTCCGCGTCGAAGATCTTGTGCGAGCCGGGCGCGGGGCTCGCCAGCGGCCGCCGGCCGGCGTAGCAGAGACTCCTCCCGCCCAGACCGGGGACCTGCCCTTCCAGGAACTGCTCCCGGACGAACCGCCAGGCCCCCATGTTCTTCGGCTCCTCCTGCGCGAAGACCAGCTCGGCCCCTTCGTAGCGCCCGAGCACCTCCCCGAGCCGCTCGCCCGGGAACGGGTAGTACTGCTCCAGCCGGACGATCGCCACGTCGCCGCGTCCTTCCTTCTCCCGGGCGGCGACGAGCTCGTGCACCAGCTTGCCGCTGGCGATCACCACCCGCTTCACTCCCGCGGCGGCCCCGGGAGCGAACGAAGGGTCGTCGAGAACCGGCTGGAACGAGCCGTCGGCCAGCTCGTCCAGGGTCGAGACGGCGCGCGGGCTCCGGAGGAGGCTCTTGGGGGCCATCACGATGAGCGGCTTTCGTTCGTCACCCGACATCTGCCTCAGCAGGAGATGGTGGTACTGCGCGGGGGTGGAGACGTTCGCGACCCTCAGGTTGTCTTCGGCACAGAGGGTCAGGAACCGCTCGAGGCGTGCGGACGAGTGCTCGGGGCCCTGTCCTTCCTGCCCGTGGGGCAGCAGCAGCACCAGGCCGCAGCGCTGGTTCCACTTCTGCTCCGACCCGCTGATGAACTGGTCGATGATCACCTGGGCGCCGTTCGCGAAGTCCCCGAACTGCGCCTCCCACAGCACGAGGCTCGACGGGTCGGCCACCGCGTAGCCGAAGTCGAAGCCCAGGATGGCGTTCTCCGAGAGGGAGCTGTCGAGCACCTCGAACCGCGCCTGCCGCTCCGAGACCCGGTTCAGCGGCACCAGCTGCTTCCCCGTCCGATGGTCCGCCAGGATCGCGTGACGGTGGCTGAACGTGCCCCGGCCGGAATCCTGCCCCGAGAGCCGGACCGGCACGCCGCGCAGGAGGAGCCGGCCGAAGGCCAGCATCTCCCCCCCGGCCCAGTCGATCTCCGGACGGCCGGAGGCGTAGTCGGCGCGCTTCTTCAGGACCGACCGGAGCTTCGGGTGGACCTCGAACCCGTCGGGAACGGTCGACACGGCCCGGATCACCTCCAGCAGCTGCGACCTCACGTCCCCGGCCGGCTCGATCCGGGGGGCGCCCGGCGCCGAGAGCGAGTCGCCGAACAGGACCGCCTTCGTGCGGTCCGTGGAGTCGTCGAAAGCCTTCTCGAGGACCGCCTTCGCCTCGCCCCAGATGGTCTCGACGTCCGCCTGCGAGAAGGTGCCGGAGCGGACGAGCGTCTCGGCGTAGAGGCGCGCGACGGAGGTGTGGCTCTTGATCTTCTGGTAGAGGAGCGGCTGCGTGTAGCTCGGCTCGTCCCCCTCGTTGTGCCCGTACCGCCGGTAGCAGACCATGTCGATCACGACGTCGTGCCGGAACTTCTCCCGGTACTCGACGGCCAGGTCGACCACGTGGACCACCGCCTCGGGGTCGTCGCCGTTCACGTGGAAGATCGGAGCCTGGACCATCTTCGCCACGTCCGTGCAGTAGGGCGAGGAGCGAGACTCGGCGGGGTTGGTCGTGAAGCCGATCTGGTTGTTCACCACCACGTGCACCGTGCCGCCGGTCCGGTAGCCCTCCAGGTCGCACATGTTGAGCGTCTCGGCCACGACCCCCTGCCCGGCGAACGCCGCGTCGCCGTGGAGGAGGATCGGGATCACCTTCTCCCGCGCCGCGTCGCCCCGGCGATCCTGTTTCGCCCGGACCATCCCCTCCACGACCGGGTCGACGAACTCGAGGTGGCTCGGGTTCGGGGCGACGACCACCTTGACGGGAGCCCCCTCGAGCGACTGGTGGACCCCGACGGCCCCGAGGTGGTACTTCACGTCGCCTGACCCCTGCGTGGAGTCGGGATCCTCGACCTCCTCGAACTCCGCGAAGATGCGGACCGCCGGCTTCTCCACGATGGTCGCGAGGACCGTCAGCCGGCCCCGGTGGGGCATCCCGATCACGGCCTCCTCGATCCCCGCCTGCGCGGCGCGATCGAGCAGCCGGGTCAGGAGGGGGATGGTCGCCTCGCCGCCCTCGAGCGAGAAGCGCTTGTGCCCGACGTATTTCGCGTGCAGGAACTTCTCGAAGCTCTCGGCCTCGATCAGCTTCCTCAGGATCCGGAGGCGGTCGCCCTTCTTCAGGTTCGCCCGGTTCCGGCACGACTCCATCCGCTCCATGAGCCATGCCTTCTGGGCCGGGTCCTGGATGTTCATGAACTCCGCGCCGACCTTCCCGCAGTAGGTCTGGCGGAGGACCTCCAGGATGTCGCGGAGCGTCGCGTGGTCGGTGCCTCCCAGCCCGTTCGTGATGAACTCGCGGTCGAGGTCCCACAGCGTGTACCCGAACGTCGCCGGGTCGAGCTCCGGGTGGTAGTGGACCGTCTCCGCGCCGAGCGGATCGAGGTCCGCGATGAGGTGGCCCCGGACCCGGTAGAAGTTGGTGAGGGCCAGAATCCGGGACTGCTTCTCGGCGACCTCGAGCTTGTTGGAGGAGGAGCCGAAGAACGACGGGTTCCTGTCCGTCTCCCAGGCGACCGGCCGGTGCGGGACCTTCAAGTCGTGGAAGACCCGCTCGTAGAAGCCGCCCGCCCCGAGGAGGAGGTCCTGGAGCGTCGCCAGGAAGGAACCCGACTCGGCCCCCTGCACGATCCGGTGGTCGTAGGTCGAGGTGACGCTCATGACCCTGGCGATCCCGAGGCTCGCCACGATCTTGTCCGGCATCGCCTGGAACTCGGGCGGATAGCCCATCGCCCCGGTCGCGATGATCGCCCCCTGCCCCTGCATGAGGCGCGGCGACGACGCGGTCGTGCCCAGCGTCCCCGGGTTCGTGAGGGAGATGGTCGTGCCCAGGAACGCCTCCGGCTCGATGGAGCCGCGCCGCGCCTTCTGGACGACGTCGTCGAAAGCCGCGAGGAACTCCGCGAAGTCGAGGCTCCCCGCGTTCTTGATGTTCGGCACGAGGAGCGACCGGGACCCGTCCCGCTTCGTCACGTCGACCGCGACGCCGAGGTGCACCTGGGGCTTCCGGATCCTGGCCGGCCGGCCGTCCACCTCGCCGAAGGCGTCGTTCATCCCCGGGTGCTTCTCGAGCGCCCGGACGATCCCCCACGCGACGAGGTGGGTGAACGACACCTTGCTCTTCCCGACGACCTCGCGGTGCCGGTTCACGATCCGGCGGTTCTCCTCCATCGTCTTGACCGGGATCACTCGCTGAGACGTGGCCGTCGGGACGGCGAGGGACGCCTCCATGTTCCGCGCGATCGTGGCGGAGCCTCCGACGAGCGGCACCGCCTCTTCTCCGGCCCTGGGCGCGGGCGCCGGCGGCCGCGCGGGCGGGGCCGCCGAGGGCGGCGCCGGCGGAACCGGCGGGGTGGC
>CAIMWE010000190.1 GCA_903845115.1 uncultured Acidobacteriota bacterium
CGCGCTGGGGAATCGGCCTCAACTACTACGTGTCGAAGCAGAACCTGAAGCTGACGGCGCAGTACCTCCGGATCACGCCCGACGCTTCCTCCATCTCCGCCACCAACGAATTCACTCTCCAGCTCCAGCTCTTCTACTTCTAGAACGTCAGACGAGAACAGGGGTCCGCAGGGCTCCGTTAGAAACCGAAAGGGGAATCCGATATGAGCAGTGCTTCCGGGGCCACCGACAAGGCCGGCCCGCCCACCCTGACGACCCCCGAGGAGGTCCGCGTCATCGTCGCGTCCTCCGTGGGCACGGTGTTCGAGTGGTACGACTTCTACCTCTACGCGACGCTCGCGCCGTTCTTCGCGTCCCTCTTCTTCCCGAAGGGGAACGACACGGCCGCGCTCCTCTCGGCGTTCGCGACCTACGCGGCGGGCTTCCTGGTCCGTCCGTTCGGTGCGATCTTCTTCGGGCGCATCGGTGACCTCGTCGGCCGGAAGTACACGTTCCTCGTGACGATCGTGGTCATGGGCTCGGCCACCGCGGCCGTCGGCCTCCTGCCCACGTACGAGAGCGTCGGCCTGCTCGCCCCCGTCCTCCTCGTCACGCTCCGCTGCCTCCAGGGCCTGGCCCTCGGCGGCGAGTACGGCGGCGCGGCGACCTACGTCGCCGAGCACGCTCCCGACGGCAAGCGCGGCTTCGCCACCAGCTGGATCCAGACGACGGCGACGGTCGGCTTCTTCTTCGCTCTCGCCATCATCATGGCTTGCCGCTCGACCATGGACCCGAAGGGGTTCGCGACCTGGGGCTGGCGCATTCCGTTCCTCATCTCGATCGTCCTCCTGGCCGTCTCGATCTACATCCGGATGAAGCTGCAGGAATCGCCGGTCTTCGCCCGTATGAAGCGGCAGGGCAAGGCGTCGCTCTCGCCCCTGATCGACAGCTTCGCGAAGTACCCGAACAACAAGTACGTGGCCCTCGCCCTCTTCGGCGCGACGATGGGCCAGGGCGTCGTCTGGTACACGGGCCAGTTCTACGCGATGTTCTTCATGTCCATCACCCTGAAGGTCGACTGGCTGACGACCTACATGCTGATCGGGGCCTCGCTCATCATCGGCACCCCGTTCTTCATCCTCTTCGGCTGGCTCTCCGACAAGATCGGCCGCCGGAACATCATCCTGTTCGGCTGCCTGATCGCCGCCGTCACCTACTTCCCGCTCTTCAAGGGACTCACCCACTACGCGAACCCCAAGCTCGAGGCGTTCCAGCAGGCCACGAAGATCACCGTCGCCTCGGACCCCGCGGAATGCAACTTCCACATCTTCGTCGGACCGAAGACCAAGTTCACCCCGTGCGACAAGGCGAAGGACTTCCTGACGACGAAGAGCGGACTCACCTTCGAATCGCTCCCGGGAGTCCCCGGCGAGTCTCTCGTCACGAAGATCGGGGCGCTGGAGCTGAAGGGCTATGACGAGGCGAAGTTCAAGGAAGCCCTGAAGACGGCGGGCTATCCGGGCGCGCCGAAGCGGGAGGACATGAACTACCCGATGATCATCGCGATCCTGTCGATCATGATGATCTACGTGACCCTCGTGTACGGGCCGATCGCGGCGTTCCTCGTCGAGCTCTTCCCGACGAACATCCGGTACACCTCCATGTCGCTCCCGTATCACATTGGAAACGGATGGTTTGGCGGCATGCTCCCGCTTCTCGCGACCGCCATGGTGGCATCGGCCGGCGACATCTACTACGGCCTCTGGTACCCGATCGTGGTCTCGCTCATCACGGTCGTGATCGGGGCGATTTTCCTTCACGAGACGAAAGACATAAAATTCCACGAGGACTGAGGCTAGCCTTCCATCAATGACCCGTGGGGGGGGTGGAGGCCTCGGTCCGGGGCCGCCACCCCCCCTTTTTCGTCGCCAGGCCACGGGGGATGACAGAGGACCCGACACGGAAAGCTCTCGCGGCGGCTGGCGAAGAAGGAGTGGAAGGTCATGTCGAAGAAGATCCTCTACGTCACGGATTTCTCCCAGAGTTCCGCCCACACGTTCGACGAGGCCGTCAAGCTCGCCAAGCTGACGGGGTCCGACCTCGTCATCGCCCACGTTCTCCACTTCCCGCCGATGGTGGGATCGGCGTTCCTCCCGAACGTCGAGGAGACGGAGACCGCGATGAAAGAGTGGTGCACCCACCGCCTCGACCAGCTCGCGGCGAATGCGCGCACGGCGGGACTCACGGCGGAGGCGGTCCTGAGGGAAGGGCCCGTCGTCCACGCCGGGATCCTGGCGATCGCGGAGGAGGTCGGGGCGTCCATGATCGTCCTGGGGACTCATGGCCACACCGGGTTCTCCAACCGCGTGATCGGCAGCGTGGCGGCGCGCGTGCTCACCGAGGCGATTTGCCCGGTCGTCACGGTCCGGTCGCAGTAGCCCTCGCTCCCTCGGGGCAAGGGGAGATCTCCCCGGGGCCAGGGAAGGACGGCGGGAGGGCCCGTGGAGGGGATGCCGTCAGGCGGGGCGCTTGACGGGGCTCGATTTGTTTCGTATACCTACCGGTCGGTATGTATGCGAAACGGTAGCGCTTCACCCCCCGACGACCATGGCCACCCCCCGGGCGCCCGCGAGAAGCTGCTCGGCGCGGCGATCGACCTGTTCACGGCGAGGGGCTATGCCGCGACGTCGGTCCGGGAGATCGTGGAGCACGCTGGCCTGACGAAGCCGGCGCTCTATTACCACTTCGGTTCCAAGGAAGCGATCTACCTCGAGATCCTCCGGGAGGTCCGTCTCGTGATGGACGAGGCGCTCTCCCGGCTCTCCTCGGGGGGAGGTCCCGCCCGGGAGCGCCTGATCCGGTTCGCGGTCGGCCTCTTCGAGGTCTTCGAGGGGAACGTCTCGGCCGCCCGCTTCATGAACGCCGTCCTCTGGGGCCCGCCCCAGGGCGCCCCGCCGTTCGACTTCCGGACGGTCCACGACGCCATCCGGGCCGCCGTCGGCGGGATGGTCGAGGAAGGGATCGCCCAGGGGGAATTCGGGCCGGGAGAGCCCACCGACGTTGCCCAGGCCTTCATCGCGGTCCTCTCGTTCTCGATGGACGTCCATCTCGTCTACCCCGACTCGAGCCCAGGAACGGCCGGCCTCCGCCGGACCCTCGACATCCTCTTCCGGGGCATCGCGCGCCCGGTCGACCAGGAGACCCCCCGATGAACAGAACCCTCGGCCTTCGCTTCCTCGGCCCGGCGCTCTCCCTCGCCGCTCTCCTTTCGGGCTGCTCCGGCCCGGCGAAAGGCAAGGTCGATTCCGAGGCGGGCGGCCGTCCACCGGTCGCCGTCGAGACCTCCCGGCTCCAGGCGACCCGGATCGAGGAGCGAGTGGAGGTGGTCGGCACCCTCGAGGCGAAGTACGCGGCCGAGGTGAAGACCGAGTACTCCGGGACGATTGCCGAGGTGATGGTGTCGGAGTGGGTTCGCGTGTCGAAGGGGACTCCTCTCGCCCGGCTCGACTCGCGCGAGGCCGAGGCGTCGGTCCAGGCGGTGCGCGCTGCGCGGATGCAGGCGGAAGTGGCGGCCGCGCGGGCGACGCGGGAGCTGGAGCGGGCGGAGAAGCTGAAGGCGGCGGGTCTGGCGACCCAGCAGGGCCTCGACGACGCCCGGACCGCCGAGGAGGCGGCGCGGGCCTCCCTCGCCTCCGCGAGCGCCCAGCTCGCGATGGCCGAGACCCGGCTCGCCAAGTCGGTCCTCCGCTCGCCGCTCGACGGAGTCGTGGCGTCCCGCAGCGTGAACGTGGGCGACTACGTCGAGAACATGGGAATCCCCAAGCCGATCTTCCGGATCGTCGACAACCGCCTGCTCGAGCTGACGGTGACGGTTCCGTCCGCCAGGATCGCCTCCCTGAAGGTGGGGCAGCCCCTCTTCTTCACCGCCGACTCCATTCCGGGGCGGGAGTTCGAGGGACGGGTCTCCTTCATCAACCCGTCCGCGGACGAGGCGAGCCGGACGGTGAAGGTGAAGGCGGAGGTCCCGAATGCCTCGGAGCTGCTGAAGTCCGGCGTCTTCGTGAAGGGCCGCATCTCGACCGCCGTGCGGGAGAACGTCCTCTCCGTCCCGCGCTCGGCCCTCCAGTCGTGGGACCCGGCGGCGCGGCAGGGAGCGGTCTTCGTCTCCGAAGGAGGCACCGCCAGGCGCAAGGCCGTGGAGACCGGGGCGGTCTCGGGCGAACGGGTGGAGATCGTGAAGGGGCTCTCGCCGGGGGAAGAGGTCGTGACCGGCGGGGGATTCAACCTCCGGGAGGGCGACCGGGTCCGGGCCGCCGCCGCGGGAGCCTGAGCGATGTTCCTCTCCGACCTCTCGATCAAGAGGCCGGTCTTCGCGACCGTCCTCATGCTCGGTCTGGTGACGCTCGGGGTCTTCTCGTACCGACGCCTCGCCATCGACATGTTCCCGGATGTCGAGATCCCGGTCCTCTCCATCGTCACGAAGTACCGCGGCGCCTCCCCGGAGACGGTGGAGCGGGAGGTGACGAAGCGGATCGAGCAGGCGGTGAACCCGATCTCGGGAGTCAAGCACGTCATGTCCACCTCCCGCGAGGGGCTCTCGACCGTCGTCGTGGAGTTCAACCTGGAGGTCAAGATCAACGACGCGGCGCAGGACGCCCGCTCGAAGATCTCCGCGATCCGGAACGACCTCCCGCAGGCGATCGACGAGCCGATCATCCAGAAGCTGGACATCGGCGGGATGGCGGTCGTCTCCCTGGCCGTCCGCTCGACCGAGAAGACCCCGCGGGAGCTGACGACGCTCGCCGACCGGAAGGTGAAGCGCCGCCTCGAGAACCTCCAGGGAGTCGGGAAGGTCAACCTCGTCGGGGAGACGAAGCGGGAGGTCAACATCGACATCGACCCCTCGCGCCTCGACGGGCTCGGGCTCGGGATCGACGAGGTGATCGGCGGCCTCTCGGGCGAGAACGTCAACACGCCGCTCGGCCGTCTGAAGCAGGGGATGCAGGAGATGCCCGTCCGGGTCTCGGGCAAGCCGAAGGAGGTCGGCGGTTTTCCGTCGATGGTCATCGGCCGCCGGGGCGGCGTGCCGGTCGCCCTCGGAGACGTGGCCCGGGTCGTCGACGGGACGGAGGAGCGCCGGTCGATCGCCCTGATCAACGGCGTGCCCGCCGTCGCGATCGACATCTTCAAGCAGTCGAAGGCGAACACGGTCGGCGTCGTCGACGCGGTCAAGCGGGAGGTCGAGCAGCTCCGCAAGGAGATCCCCCCCGGAGTCGAGATCGAAGTGGTCCGGGACGGGTCGGTGATGATCCGCGACTCGGTCGAGGACGTCACCAACACCCTGATCCTGGGCGCGCTCCTGACCGTCCTGATCGTCTTCTGCTTCCTCAACTCGTGGCGCTCCACCGTCATCACCGGCCTGACGCTCCCCATCTCGGTCATCTCGTCGTTCATCGCGATGTACTTCCTCGGGATGACGCTGAACGTCATGACCCTGATGGCGCTCTCCCTCGCCATCGGGCTCCTCATCGACGACGCCATCGTCGTCCGCGAGAACATCGTGAGGCACCTCGAGCACGGCGAGGACCACATGACGGCTGCCCGGAAGGGGACGGCGGAGATCGGCCTGGCGGTCCTGGCGACGAGCCTCTCGGTCGTCGCGGTCTTCGTGCCGGTGGCCTTCATGAAGGGGATCATCGGCCGCTTCTTCTTCCAGTTCGGGATGTCGGTCGCGTTCGCGGTCCTCGTCTCGCTCTTCGTCTCGTTCACGCTGGACCCGATGCTCTCCTCGCGGTGGGTCGACCCCGACGTCGAACGGACCGGGAAGCGCCACGCGGTGGCCAGGGCGCTCGACCACTTCAACGGGTGGTTCGACCGGACGGCCGACGGCTACCGTGGCCTGATCGGCTGGGCCCTGGACCACCGGAAGACGGTCCTCGCCGCCGCGGCGGCGGCGTTCTTCCTGGGGATCGGGCTCTTCGCCACCCTCCAGACGGAATTCATGGTCCAGGCCGACGAGGGGGAGTTCCAGATCAAGTTCCGGACGGCGCCGGACGCGTCGTTCGAGGAGACCCAGGGCCGGGTCAAGTCGGTCCTGGCCGCGCTGAAGACCATCCCGGAGATCCACCACACCTACGCGTCGATCGGCGCCGGGGACACCGGAACGGTCCGCGACGCTCGCGTCTACGTGAAGCTGAAGGACCGGAAGGACCGGCGGCGCCACGCGCGGGACGTCGCGGCGGCCGCCCGGCGCCTCGTGGAGGGGATCCCCGGCCTGATCCCGTCGGTCGAGATGCAGACCGACGCGTTCGCGGAGAAGCCGCTGGTGATCTCGATCCGCGGGGAGGAGATCCCCCAGCTCAAGAAGTACGCGGCCGAGCTGAAGGACGCCGTCTACCGGATCCCGGGCATCGTCGACATGGAAGTGACCCTCGAGCTCGACCTCCCCGAGTACAAGCTGGTGGTGGAGCGCGAGCGGGCCTCTGACGTCGGGCTCTCGACGCCCGCGATCGCCCGGACGATCGGGGCGCTCGTCGGCGGCCAGGCCGTCACCACGTTCGAGGACGAGGAGGGCGAGGCGATCAACGTGCGGGTCCGGCTCCCCCTCGAGATGCGCCAGGACGTCAGCCAGGTCGGGGACCTGCGCGTCGCGGTCCCGGGAGGGAAGAACGGCCCCGCTCTCGTCCCGCTCTCGTCGCTCGTCACGGTCCAGCGCTCCACGACGCCGTCGGAGATCAGCCGCCGGGACCTCTCCAGGGAGGTCGTTCTCTCGGCGAACCTCGAGAACCTCCCGCTGGGGACCGCTCTCGAGAGGGTCCGGGCCGCGGCGGCGAAGATCGACTGGGCGCCCGGCTACCGGATCGTCTTCCCCGGCGAGGCGGAACGGATGGAGGAGAGCTTCGGGTACATGGCCGAGGCGCTCCTCCTCGCGATCGTCTTCGTCTACCTGATCCTCGCCGCCCAGTTCGAGTCGTTCATCGACCCGCTGTCGATCATGCTGTCCCTCCCGCTCTCGATCGTCGGGATGGCGGGGATGCTCCGCCTCACGGGCGACACGGTGAACATCATGTCGCTCATCGGCCTGATCCTCCTGATGGGCCTCGTCACGAAGAACGCCATCCTCCTGATCGACTACACGAAGGTCCTCCGGCGCGAGCACGGGTTGGACCGGCGAACGGCGCTGATCACGGCGGGCCGCACGCGGCTCCGGCCCATCATGATGACGACCCTCGCGATGATCTTCGGAATGACGCCGCTCGCGCTCGCGCTCGGGCAGGGGGCGGAAATGCGGGCCCCGATGGCCCGCGCGGTCATCGGCGGGCTGATCACCTCCACGATCCTGACCCTCCTCGTGGTCCCGGTCGTCTACACGCTCCTGGACGACTTCGCGGAGTGGCTCCATCGCCGCTGGGCGAAGGCGAATGCCCTCGAGGCCGACGCCCACGCCGCCCACGCCTCCCCCGCGGCCCGGACGGCCGTCACGGGGCTGATCCTCCTCGCGCTGTGCCTGCCGGCGACGGCGGGAGCGGAGGAGCCGCCGACGGCTCCCCGGCCGGTGGTCCTGACCCTCCAGGACGCGGTCCGGATCGCCTCGGAGAAGAACTACGACATCCGGAAGGCCCGTTCCTACCAGGACTGGGTGAAGGGGAAGTACGTCGAGGAGCGGGCGGCGGCTCTGCCGCACCTGGGGATCCAGGGCTCCGGCGGGCGCGGGTGGGACGGGAGCTTCCAGGCGCTCTTCGGAGACCTCTACCCCGCCGGGCAGACCGTCTACACCGGGGAGGTGACCCTCTCGCAGGCGCTCTACACGTGGGGAAAGATCGGGGCGGCGATCCGGGGCGCCAAGGAGGGGATCGCGAGCGCCGAGGACCAGCTGAACGTCTACCGGCAGGCGGCGGTCCGGGACACGTCGGCCGCGTTCCACGACGTCCTCCTCGCCAAGGAGGTCCGCTCGATCGCCGCACAGAACCTGGCGCAGCGGGAGCGGCACCTGCTGGAGGCCAGGAACCGATATGCGCTCGGGACCGTCACCGACTACGACGTCCTGGCGGCGGAGGTGGGTGTCGCCAACGCGCGGCCGGACGTCCTCCGCGCCGAGAACGCGATCCGCACGGCGGGCGAGCGCCTCCGGTTCGTCCTCGCGGAGCCGTACCTGAAGGGGGACGTCTCGGGGTCCCTCGAGGTCGACCCGGCGGATCCCCCGGATTTCGAGAGCGTCGTCCGCGAAGCGCTCGAGAGGCGCCCCGACCTCTCCGACCTCCGCCACCGCGTGAACGTCTACTCGGAGCTCCTGACGATCGCGAAGGCGGGCGACAAGCCGCGGCTCGACCTGAACGGCACCGCCGGGTGGAAGGAGCTTTCCGCGGGGCCGCTCGCCGCCGACGGGAAGACCTGGACCCTCGGAGTCTCGCTCTCCTTCCCGTTCTTCGACGGGCTGGCCACGAAGGGCCGGGTCCTCGAGGCGAAGAGCGACCGGGACCGCGCGGTGATCGAGGAGGCGAAGGTCCGCGACGAGGTGGCGCTGGAGGTCCGGACGACGCTCGACCAGGTCCGCGTGGCGGCGGCGATCATCCGGGCCCTCACCGGGACCGTCGAGCAGGCCCGCCGCCTCCTCGCCATGGCCGAGAAGGGGTTCGAGTACGGCGTGAAGACGCGGATCGACGTCGACGACGCGAACCTGAACCTCAGGCAGGCGGAGGGGAGCCTCGCGAACGCCCGGCGCGACTACCTGGTCGCGCGGGTCAACCTCGAGTGGGTCAAGGGGTCGCTCTAGGACGGGAGGCGGACCGCGCCCGGCGTTCGTTACGAGCGCTCCCGCCGGTCGGGGGGGCGGGGGCTTCCGTGGAGAGTCGGCCTGGGTTCGCTGTCGTGCTGGAACTGCCTGGGAGGGACGAAGCCCTGATGCCGGAGAACCTGCCACAGCCTCGGGCCGAGCGTCCCTTCCGGGAAGGGGCGGGGCAGGAGATCGGTCGCTCCCGACTGGACGGCGAACGCTAGCTGGGCGCGGTCGAACCGGCTCGTCGTCAGGAGGACCGGCAGCGCGGCGAGCGCCGGCTGGGACTTCAGGATGCGCGTGACGTCGAAGCCGTCGATCCGGGGGAGATCCACGTCCATGAAGACGAGGTCGACGGAGTCCTTCATCAGGGCCTCGAGAGCCTCCTGGCCGTTGCGGGTCTCGAGGGTCCGGCACCCGACGGAGCAGATCGCCGTCGCTGTCTTCAGGAGCTCGCGCACGTCGTCCTGGACGACGAGGACGAGGGGCCCCGGAACTCCCGCGGCCGGCGGCCGGGGAGGGTCGACGGCCTGGTCCCGGGCGGGACGCGGAAGGACGATCGAGTTGAAGGCGCTCTCCAGGGCGGCGACGATCTCGTCCTCTGCGCCGATCCTCTCCCCGGCGGTCTCCCGCTGCTGGCGGGGCGCTTGCTCGAGGAGAGCCAGCTCCGTCTCGAGATCGTCCGCCGACGAGAACCGCTTTTCCCGATCCTTCTCGAGGGCGCGGAAGACGATCGCGCGGAGGCCCGGGGAGATGTCCGGGAACCGGCTCAGATGGTCCGGGACCGGGTCGGTCACGTGCTTCATCGCGATGGCGACGGGCGAATCGGCCCAGAAGGGGACGTTGCCGGTCAGCATCTCGTAGGCGATCACGCCGATGGAGTAGATGTCGGCCCGCTCGTCCAGCTCCTGCCCGAGCGCCTGCTCGGGCGACATGTATTGCGGCGTTCCGAGGAGCATGGAGGCGAGGGTCAGGCTCTGGTCGTATTCCCCGCGGGCGAGGCCGAAATCGAGGATCGCGACGGCCCCGGCGGGGTCGACGATGACGTTCTGCGACTTCAGGTCGCGATGGAGGATACCGAGGCGGTGGATGGCGCCCGTGCCGCGAACGATCTGCCGGAGGATCGGGACCGCCTCCGCGGGAGGGATCCTCTGCCTCTCGTCGATCAGGTCCCAGAGGTCCTTGCCCTCGACGTACTCCATCGTGATGAAGGGGTAGTCGCCGCTCACGCCGTAGTCGTACATCCGGGCCACGTTCGGGTGCTTGATCTTCCGGTTCAGCTGGATCTCGCGCTTGAACCGGGCCAGAAGCGCCTGCTCGTCCCGCTCGATGTTGGGGGAGAGGACCTTGATGGCGACCACCTCGTCGAGCTCCGTGTCGAGGGCCTTGAAGACGGTTCCCACTCCGCCGGCTCCGAGCGTCGCCAGCCACCGGTACCGGTTGACTCCCTCGAAGAAGCGTTCCCGAAAGCGGTCGAATTTCCCGTCTTCTCGAATGGTGGCCAAGCATAGAACGGCGGGGCTCGCGGGGCTCGAAAAAGAGCGGCCCGGGCCTCGTCCCGGTGGCTCGGGCCGCTCCGAGCCGGTATCCTCGCGGGTCCGATGAATCAGACTCAGGGGAATGTCGAGGCCGCCGCGGGTCTCCTTCGGACCTGTCGGGCCGCCGGTCGTGAAACGCTCCTGGAGCACGAGGTCTACGCCCTGGCCCGCCTGGCCGGGCTGGAGACTCCGAGGTTTCACTTCTGGGAAGGCGCCCCCGGGGACCTCCTCCCCGCCGGGGCGCTGGCCCTGGCGTCGGGGGCGGGGGCCGAGATCGTCCAGGAGATCGTCGTCAAGATCGTCTCCCCCGACATCCTCCACAAGAGCGAAGCCGGCGGCGTCGCCTTCTCGGCTCCCTCGGCCGGGGCCCTCGTCGCGGCCGGCCGGAAGGTGTGGGAAGAGACCGGCCGCCGCGAGCCCGGCGCCCGCCGTCTCGGTCTCCTCCTGGTCGAGAGAGCCGCCCGGCCGCTCTCGTCGCCCGCGGGCGAGGTCCTGGTCTCGTATCGCTTCGACCCGGCGTTCGGGCCCGTCCTCTTCCTGGGGATCGGCGGCATGCTCACCGAGTGGTTCGGGCTGGCGTCCCACGGGGAGTCGACCGCGGTCCTCCAGCCGGGAGAGGTGGCGAGAGGCCTCGAACGGGCGGCGGACCGGTCGCCCGCTCTCTCCCTCCTCTTCCGGAGGAGCCGGGTCCACCCTTCGCCTCCGCTCGACCTCGCCGGGACGGCGGACTGCCTCGAACGTCTGGCCGCGGCGGCCTCGGCGTCGGTCGAGGGCGAGGGGGGGCGGCAATCCCTCGTGGAGATCGAGATCAACCCGGCCTTCGTCACCTCGTCCGGGAGGCTTCTCGCCGTGGACGGGAAGGCGCGGATGGGCTCGCTCCCCCGGGTCCTTCCTCCCCGTCCGATCCGGAAGATCGGGAATCTCCTGAAGCCGAGGAGCGCGGCGGTCTTCGGGGCATCGGCCACCTCGATGAACCCGGGCCGGATCATCCTCCGGAACCTGAAGAGCTCCCAGGGGCTCTCCTACGGCCACCTCTACGCGGTCCACCCGAAGGAGCCGGCGGTGGACGGCGTCCCGTGCGTGGCGTCGCCCGATCTCCTTCCCGAGACGGTCGACCTGGCGGTCGTCAGCATCCCGGCCGAGGGGGCGCGCGACGCGATCGTCTCGCTGGCGGCCTCGGGCAAGGCCCAGGCGATCATCCTGATCCCCGGGGGGTTCGCGGAGACGGGCCGCCGCGGGCTGGAGGACGAGATCCGGGCGGCCCTGGCCAGCTCCCGGGAGAGGGCGGGGGGCGGCCCGGTCCTCCTCGGCGGCAACTGCCTCGGCCTCGTCTCCAAGTGGCAGTACAACACCTTCTTCCTGCCGCAGTACAAGCTGCCGTTCCACGACGCGCCGGGCGAGACGCTGGTGGCTGTGAGCCAGAGCGGGGCGTACCTCGTCTCCCTCACGAGCAACATGGACGGCCTGATCTTCCCGCTCGCCTCGATCTCGTACGGGAACCAGATGGACCTGACCGTCTCCGACTTCCTCGAGTACTACGCGGAACTCCCCGGCGTGAAGGTCATCGCCTGCTACATCGAGGGGTTCCAGCCGCTCGACGGCCAGCGCTTCGTCCGCCTCGCCCGGGAGCTCCGCGGCCAGGGCCGGCGGATCCTCGCCTTCAAGGCGGGGAAGACGGCGCTCGGGGCGAAGGCGGCGCAGAGCCACACCGCCTCTCTGGCCGGCGACTACGCCGTCGCCAGGTCGCTGATGGAGCAGGCCGGGGTGGAGGTGGCCGAGTCGCTCGACGAGTTCGAGGACTTCGTCAAGGCGATCACGATGCTGGGCGACCGGACGCTGACGGGACGGCGGACCGCCATCATCTCCAACGCCGGGTTCGAGTGCTCGTCGGTCCTCGACAAGCTCTACGGGCTCGAGCTCGCCGTCCTGTCGGAAGCCACCCGCGGGCGGCTGGTGGGGTGCCTCCCGGCGATCGCCCACGCCGACAACCCGGTCGACGCCACGCCGATGGCGGGAACGCAGCAGTTCGTCGAGGCCGTCGCCGCCCTGCTGGACGACCCGGGCGTCGACAACCTGGTCGTCTCGCCGCTCCCGGTGACGCCCGCCCTCGACGACCTCGCCCCGAACCTGGCCGGGGTCCACTCGGAGAACATCTACTCGGTCGGGTCACTGCCGCAGGAGATCCTGAGGCTGTTCCGGGAGTCGACGAAGCCGGTCGTGGCGAACATCGACTCCGGCGACCTCTACGACGACCTGGTCCACGTCCTCCAGCGGGGGGGCATCCCGGTCTTCCGGAAGATCGACCGGGCGTCCCGGGCGCTCTCGGCGTTCTGCAACCCGCCGCCGGTGTAGATTCCCCTCGTGAGACGGCGTCACGAAACGGTCGGGGTCCCCGTGGGGAAGGCGCGGATCGGGGGCGGGGCGCCCGTCGTCGTGCAGTCGATGACGTCGACCGACACGGCGGATGTCGCCGCGACGGTGAAGCAGACGCTCGAGCTGGCGGAGGCCGGGTCGGAGCTGGTCCGCGTCACGGTCAACGTCCCCGAGGCGGCCGCGGCCGTTCCGGAGATCGCCCGGCGCCTCGCGGCCGAAGGGTGCGACGTCCCTCTGATCGGCGACTTCCACTACAACGGGCACACCCTCCTGAAGCAGTTTCCCGGGATGGCCAGGGCCCTCGCGAAGTTCCGGATCAACCCGGGAAACGTCGGGACCGGCAAGCGGCGCGACGAGCAGTTCGCCGCGATCTGCGCCGTGGCCCGGGACCTCGGGAAGGCGGTCCGGATCGGCGTGAACGGTGGGTCGCTGAACCAGGAGCTGGTGCTCCGGAAGATGCAGGAGAACACGGACCGCGACCTCGGGAAGACGCCCGGGGAGATCCTGAACGAGTGCATGGTCCTGTCGGCCCTCGAGTCGACGGAGCTCGCCCTCGAGTGCGGCCTCACGAAGGAGCAGATCGTCATCTCGTGCAAGGTCTCGCGCCCGCCGGACCTGATCGCCCTCTACCGCGACCTGGCGGCGAAGACCGACCAGCCTCTTCACCTCGGGCTGACCGAGGCCGGGATGGGGACGAAGGGGCTGGTCTGGTCGTCGGCCGCGATGGGGGTCCTGCTGGAAGAGGGGATCGGCGACACCATCCGCGTCTCGCTGACGCCGCGCCCGGGCGGCGACCGGCGCGAGGAGGTTTACGCGGCGTGCGAGCTCCTCCAGTCGCTGGGGATCCGCTCGTTCTCGCCCTCGGTCACCGCGTGTCCCGGATGCGGGCGGACGACGTCGACGACGTTCCAGGAGCTGGCCGAGCGGATCCAGGCGTACGTCCGGGAGAGAATGCCCGCGTGGAAGGCGGAACGGGTGGGGGTCGAGGAGATGACGCTCGCCGTGATGGGGTGCATCGTGAACGGACCCGGAGAGTCGAAGGCGGCCAGCATCGGGATCAGCCTGCCCGGGACGGGCGAGGCTCCCTCGTGCCCGGTCTACGTCGACGGCAAGCCGTTCACGACGCTGAAGGGAAGCTACGACGCGCTGTCGACGGCGTTCCGCGCGCTGGTCGACGACTACGTCGCCACGAAGTACCCGAGGCGGGATGACCAGCGCTGAGCGGCTCCTCGCGGAGCTGGAGGAGGCGAAGCGGCTTCGCCCGGCGGCGGCTCGCGTCGAGGCCCTCCTCGACTCCGCGGCGCGGACGGCGTGGCACGGCGCCGAGGAGCTGGTGCGGCTGCACGAGACGCTCCTCTTCCTCCGCGCGTACCCGCACTCCAGGGGAGTCCTGAAGGCGAGCGAACGGCTCCTGCGGTCGTTCGGCGGCCGGGTGAAGCGGCTGGAGGGGGAGGGCGCCGACCTCGAGCCGCTCCTCGACCGAGGCGTGTCGGGGATCGCCCGGACCACGATCGAGATGCCCTTCTCGTTCGACCAGGCGCGGTGGCTGGTGGAGCGCTTTCCGAGAGCCCTCCGGGTCTCGTGGGACGACGACGAGGGGAGCGACCGGCTCGGGGCGGCCGTGGCCCATTTCGTCCCGCTGGCAGGCGACGAGGCGCTCGTCGAGGCGAACGTCGACTGCCGCCGGTTCGTGGACGCGGCCCGCGGGCGCCGGACGGGCGCCTATGAATGGCTGCTGGCGCGGTTCGAAGCCCTCCCCGGCTCCCCTTCGGAGAAGGCGGAGCGGTTCGAGGCCCTGGGCCTCTGGGCGACGTGGGACCTGAAGGACTGCTGGGCGACCCGGACCCGGATGCGTCGGGAGTGTCGGGAGCCGTTCGCGGACGACGGACCGCTCCTGGCGCGCCGGGACCTCTCCCTCGACCGCGAGCTGGAGTCGCCGCCGCTCCCGGTCCGGACCCTCTCGCGCCGGGAGGGAGCGGCCGCGCTGGACCTCTGCCGGGCGGCGATGGGGACGCGCTACCGGGAGCTCTACGCCTTCACGCACGGCGACCCCGCGAGCATCGTGTCGGCCGGCTGCGGCCGGGGCCTGGAGATCCTCGTCGTCGGGATCGTGCCGGAGCGGCGGCTTCCCCTCCGGGCCGGCTACGGCGTGGCGTTCTTCCGGAACGGCGTGCCGGTCGGGTACGGGGACGCCTACGGCTTCCTCGGGCGGCTCGCGGTCAGCTTCAACGTCTTCCCCGCCTTCCGGGACGGCGAGTCGGCCTTCGTCTGGGTCCGTCTCCTCAGGCTCTACCGCCACCTCCTCGGCGTCACCGTGTTCACCGTCGACCCGTTCCAGATCGGCCTCGGGAACGAGGAGGCGATCGAGACGGGAGCCTTCTGGTTCTACCGGAAGCTCGGGTTCCGGTCGGCGGACCCCGGCCTGGAGGCGCTCGCGGCCCGGGAGGAGGAGCGCGCGGCGTCCCGAGCGGGCTACCGGACCGGGCCGAAGACCCTCGTGCGGCTCGCCGGGGCTCCGCTCGTCCGCGGCGGCCGGAAGCCCGACGACCGGTTCCACGTCCGGAACCTCGGCCTGGCGGCGGCCCGGAGGATGGCTGCGTCCGGGCAGGAGCCGGAGACCTGGCGGCGGGAGACGGCGATCCGGCTGGCGACCGCGATCGGGCTGGACCTCGGCGAGGCGGGGCCGGCGGTCCGGAGGGCCTTCGGCGCCCTGGCGCCCGTCCTCGACCTCGTCCCGAGCCTGGAGGGCTGGGGGGCGGAGGAGAAATCGCTCGTTCTCACCGCGATCCGGGCGAAGGCCGGAGAGCCGGAACGGCGGTATCTGGCCGCCCTGTCCCTTCTCCCCCGCCTGGAAAGAGCACTCCTTCGCGCCGGATCGGTCGGGTAGAATCCCCCGGGCCCGGGGCGGGAAGATCGGTATTAAGGAGGAGCAATCCCATGGCGAAATCGGCGACAAGAGGCCGTTCTGCGACGAAATACGTCTACTCGTTCGGTGCTGGAAAGGCCGAAGGAGAAGGCAGCCAGAAGAACCTTCTGGGCGGCAAGGGCGCGAACCTGGCGGAGATGGCCCGGATCGGACTGCCAGTCCCTCCGGGGTTCACCATCACGACCGAGGTCTGCACCTACTTCTACGAGAACGGCAAGAAGTACCCGCAGGCGCTGAAGGAAGAGGTCGCGGCCCACCTGAAGAAGATCGAGAAGACGCTCGGCCGGAGCTTCGGCGACCCGAAGAACCCGCTCCTCCTCTCCGTCCGGTCGGGAGCCCGCGCCTCGATGCCCGGGATGATGGACACGATCCTGAACCTCGGCCTGAACGACAAGACCGTCGAAGGGCTGGCGGCCTCGTCGAAGAATCCCCGCTTCGCGTGGGACTGCTACCGGCGCTTCGTCGCGATGTACGGCGACGTCGTCCTCGACCTCAAGCCGGTGGACAAGAAGGAGCGCGACCCGTTCGAGGTGATCCTCGAGAAGAAGAAGCACCAGTTCGGGGCGACGCTCGACACGGACCTCTCGGTCGAGGCGCTCAAGGAGATGGTTGCCGAGTTCAAGGCCGAGATCAAGGCGAAGACCGGCAAGACCTTCCCCGAGGACCCGCACGAGCAGCTGTGGGGAGCGGTCGGGGCGGTGTTCGGTTCCTGGATGAACGACCGGGCCATCGTCTACCGCCAGCTGAACGGGATCCCGGCCAGCTGGGGGACGGCGGTCAACGTCCAGTCGATGGTGTTCGGGAACCTGGGCGACGACTGCGGCACGGGCGTGGCTTTCACGCGCGACCCGTCCACGGGCGAGAACGTCTTCTACGGCGAGTACCTGATCAACGCCCAGGGTGAGGACGTCGTCGCGGGCACCCGCACCCCGCAGAAGATCGTCACGCTCGGTCAGGCGATGCCGAAGGTCTACAAGGAGCTCCTCGGCGTCCGGGACACCCTCGAGAAGCACTACCGCGACATGCAGGACGTCGAGTTCACGGTCGAGCGCGGGAAGCTCTGGATGCTCCAGACGCGGACCGGCAAGCGGACCGGGTTCGCCGAGGTCCGGATCGCGGTCGAGCTGCAGCGGCAGAAGCGGATCACGCCGGACGAGGCGGTCCTCCGGGTCAACCCCGACTCGCTCAACCAGCTCCTCCGTCCCGTCTTCGACCCCAAGGCGAAGAAGGAGGCGATCGAGGGCGGGCGCCTGATGACGAAGGGCCTCAACGCGGGCCCGGGCGCGGCTTCCGGTCGCGTCGTCTTCTCGGCGCAGGAGGCCTTCGAGTGGGGCGGGCGCGGCGAGAAGGTCCTGCTGGTGCGGGAGGAGACGAGCCCCGAGGACATCAAGGGGATGAACGCGGCGGAGGGGATCCTCACCGCCCGGGGCGGCATGACCTCCCACGCGGCGCTCGTCGGCCGGCAGATGGGGAAGGTCTGTGTCGTCGGCTGCGAGTCGCTCCAGATCGACTACGCCACCGGAACGTTCGTCGTGAAGGGGGCCAAGGACGGCCGGGTCATCCGCGAGGGGGACTGGATCTCCATCGACGGGACGACCGGCGAGGTGATCGAGGGGAAGATCGCGACGAGGCCCTCCGAGGTCCTCCAGGTCCTCCTCGAGAAGAGCCTGGACCCGAAGAAGAGCGAGGTCTACAGCCTCTACGCGACGCTGATGGGCTGGGCCGACAAGGCGCGCCGGATGAAGGTCCGCGCGAACGCCGACCAGCCCGACCAGGCCTCCAACGCGGTCGCGTTCGGCGCCGAGGGGATCGGTCTCTGCCGGACCGAGCACATGTTCTTCGGCGGCGACCGGATCACGGCCGTGCGCGAGATGATCCTGGCCGAGACGGTCGAGGCGCGGGAGAAGGCCCTCGCCAAGCTGCTCCCGATGCAGCGCGAGGACTTCGTCGGCGTCTTCCGGGCGATGGGCCCGCGGCCGGTGACGATCCGGACGCTCGACCCGCCGCTCCACGAGTTCCTGCCGCACACCCTGGCCGAGCAGGAAGCGGTCGCGAGGGAGCTGGGGATCTCCGCGGAAGCCGTCGCGCAGAAGGTGAACGAGCTCCACGAGATGAACCCGATGCTCGGCCACCGCGGCTGCCGGCTGGGCGTCACCTTCCCGGAGATCACGAAGATGCAGGCGCGGGCGATCCTCGAGGCGGCCTGCATCGTCAAGAAGGAGAAGATCGCCGTCAAGCCGGAGATCATGATCCCGCTCGTCGGCCACGTGAACGAGCTCTCCCACCAGGAGAAGGTCGTCCGCGGAGTCGCCGCCGAGGTGTTCAAGGAGCAGAAGGTCAAGGTCGACTACCTGGTCGGGACGATGATCGAGCTCCCCCGTGCGGCGGTGACGGCGAACGAGATCGCCACCGTCGCCGAGTTCTTCAGCTTCGGGACGAACGACCTGACCCAGACGACGTTCGGCCTCTCGCGCGACGACGCCGGGAAGTTCCTCCCCGACTACGTCCGGCGCGAGATCTTCGCGGCCGACCCGTTCGAGAAGCTGGACCAGGGGGGCGTCGGCCAGCTGGTGAAGATGGGCGTCGACCGCGGCCGGTCGACCCGCGTTGACCTGAAGGTCGGCATCTGCGGCGAGCACGGCGGCGATCCCTCGAGCGTCGAGTTCTGCCACCGGACCGGCCTCAACTACGTCTCCTGCTCCCCGTTCCGGATCCCGATCGCCCGCCTCGCCGCGGCGCAGGCGGCGCTGAAGGAGAAGGCGGCCGGGAAGGCCCCGGCCGCAAAGACCGCAAAGACCGCAAAGCCTGCAAAGACCGGAAAGAAGGGGAAGAAGTAGCTCCTTCCTTTTCGAACTGACCCGATCGAGCGGCGGCCGGAAAACGGCCGCCGCTTTCCTTTCCGGCGCCGATAATCCGGCCGCGTGCGCGAGATGGCCCTCTCCGCTTTCTTCTTCGCGGCGATGGCGGCGGTCGCGAAGCTCCTCGGGAAGAGGATCTCGGCCCAGGAGGTGATCCTGGTCCGGGGAGTCCTGAATGTCGCCTTCATGCTCTGGTGGATGAGGCGGAAGGAGCTCTCCTGGCGGGGGAAGAACCCGTGGCTCCTGATCCTCCGGGGGATCTTCGGGTACACGGCCCTCTCGTGCTATTTCTGGTCGGTCTCGCGGCAGCCGCTCGCGACGGCGGTCCTCCTCCAGCAGGTTCACCCGGTCTTCACGGCAGTCCTCGCGATCTGGTTTCTCGGGGAGAAGCCCGGGTCCCGCTTCGTCCCGGCGTTCGGATTCGCGGCGCTCGGGGTGTGGCTCGTCGCGTCGCACCAGACGGCGGCCCCGGGCGCCGGCGCGCCCGCGATCGGGGCCGCGCCGCTCCTCGTCGGCCTGCTCGGCGCGGTGCTCTCCGCCGCGGCCTACGTGGCGGTCCGGCACGCCTCGAGGACCGAGCACGAGGAGACGATCGTCCTCTGGTTTCCCCTCACGTCGGTCCCGCTGTCCGCGGTCGGGACGTGGGTGGCGGGCCCGGTGTGGCCGACCCCCGTCGAGTGGGGCTGGCTGCTGCTGGTCGCGGCGGCGGGGCAGGTGGGCCAGCTCTTCCTCACCCGCGGCCTCGCCCGCGTCCCGGCGGGGCGCGCGACGCTGGCGAACCCCCTCACGATCGCCTTCGGCGCGCTCCTGGGCTGGCTCATGTTCGCGGAGGCGATCGGGTGGCGGGAGGCGGCCGGGGGCGCCGCGATCGTCGCTGCCGTCCTGATGGCGGGGTCGGGGAAGAAGGGGGCGTAACCGGGCGCCGGGGGATGGGAGAGGTCTACAAAGCGAAGGACACGCGTCTCGACCGGCGCATGCGGCGGCCCTCGGGTTCTCCTCCCGCCTGGGACGGCGAACGGATATCCTTGGGTCCTCCGATGCTGCACACCCGTTTCGTGCGCCTCCGCCTGCGGGCCGGCATGCTCCGGGAGTTCACCTCGATCTACGAGGACCGGATCCTGCCGACGCTCGCCGGGACCGACGGGTGCCTCGGGGCGGCGATGCTGGTCCGTTCGGCGGAGCCCGAGGAGGTCGTCTCCCTCACGGCGTGGCGCGATCGCGCCGCCGCGGATGCCTACGATGGGGAGGGGCATTTCGCCCGGCTCCTGAATCTCGCGGAGCCCCTGCTGGAGGAGAGCGCCACCGGCTCCGGCGCCTTCCCCGAGGACGACGTGGCCGTGGAAGGCTACGACGCGGAGCTGATCGCCCCGCTGAATCTCCGGCGCGTGCTCGCCCCCGGAGGGTTCGCGAGGACGGTCAGCGCCCACGTGGCGCCCGAGCTCTCCGCCACGTTCGATCGCCGCTACCGGGCCGAGGCGGCGACGGCCCTCGTCGACTTCCCGGGCCTCCGGGCCGTCCTTCTCCTGCACCGGGTCGACGCCTCCTCCGTCACGGTGGGGCTGAGCTTCTGGGACGGCGAGGAGTCGGCCGCCCGGTACGAGATGAGCGGCCGGTTCGAGGACCTGGCCAAGGGGCTGAGCGACACGCTCTCCGGGCTGTATCGCTGGCGGAGATCGCTCTCTCCTGCCGGTCCCGACGCGGCGGCGGCGGGGTCGTTCGCGGTCGACGGCTACCTCGTGAAGATCGCCCGGTCGTTCTGAGGGGGACCCGGCCTCAGGAGCGGCGGCGCCGGGCGAGGAGCATCGTCCGGTCGTCGGGATAGGGAACGGTGCCGACGAACAGGGCGAGATCGGCCTCGAGGGCCCGCACCAGCTCGGGGAGGGGGAGGGCGACTCCCTTCAAGCAGGCCGCCTCCAGGCGCTCGACCGAGTACTCCTCGTCCTCGCTGTTGACCGCCTCCACGAAGCCGTCGGTGTAGAGGACGAGGAGGTCTCCTGACCCGAGGGAGACGTCGGCGGCGTGGTAGACGCTGGAGGGAAAGAGGCCGATGGGCGGACCGGTCGGGCCGAGTCGCTCGATGATTCCCGTCGCGGCCCTCACCACGAGCGGGGGATTGTGGCCGGCGTTCGCATACCGGATATTCCCGGTCCCGACGTCGAGGACCGCCGCGAAGACGGTGGCGAACTTCTCGGGAGGGGTCCGGCGGTAGAGCTGCCGCGAGAGGCGCGTGAAGATCTCGTCGGGCGGCTGGCCCTCCTCGATCGGAGTCGCGGCCAGGGCCTCGAGGCTGGCCGTCAGGAGCGACGCCGCGACTCCCTTGCCGGAGACGTCGGCGATGAGGAGGACGCATTCCTTCCCGTCGAGCCGCTCGATGGCCTCGTAGTAGTCGCCGGAGACCCCGCGCGACGGCACGTTCGCCCCCCGGATCTCGTAGCCCGGGACGTCGGGGATCTTCGCCGGGAGGAGCGCCACCTGGATCCGCCTCGCGAGGGCGAGCTCCTCCTCCATCCTCTTCCGCTCGACCGCCTCCTCCATGAGGGCGACGTTCCGGATCCGGAGCGCGGCGACGGCCGCGAGCCCGACCAGGAGCTCGAGGTCCTCCTCCTGGAACTGGCGGACGGCGAGGTTCGAGTCGAGCGTGATCATCCCGAGGGCGCCATCCGGCGTGTAGAGGGGCGCCGCGATCAGGCTGCGCACCCCGAGGGAGAGGATGCTCTTCGCTTCGGCGAAGCGCTCGTCGGTCTGCGCGTCGAGGACGAGCGCGGCCAGCCCCTTGTCGATCACCTCGGCCGCGAGGTGCTGCGAGGCGTGGATCTCGGTCCTCGTGCCGCGCGCCGACCGGCTGGCGGCGCTGACGAGCTCCCCTCCGGGGGTCTTCAGGAAGATGGCCGCCCGCTCCGGCCGGAGGTGGTCGAAGGCGCGGTCCAGGATCAGCTCGAGCAGGTCGGTGAGCTCCATGGGCCGTCCGAGGGCGAGGTGAACCTCGTGGAGGATCTTGAGGCGGGCCGCGTAGCGGGAGACGGCCAGGGCGTCCGCGCTCGTGGGGGTCTCCGGGGAGCTGGCGAGGAGCTCCGCGGCGCGGCGGAAGATCGTGTGGGAGCCGGAATCGGACAGGGGCCCGTCCGCGCCGCTCTCGGCCGACCCCGAGTGGACCGTGAGGACGCTTCCCGAGAGCCGGATGACGTCCCCCGGCTTGACCGGGGTGGAGCCGGTGATCGCGACGCCGTTCAGGAGGGTGCCGTTCCGGGAGCCGAGGTCCTCGATCAGGATCTGGCCTCCCCGGTTGAAGATCCGCGAGTGCTGGCGCGAGAGGGAGCGGTCCACGAGCGTCAGGCCGGCGCTCGACGACCGGCCGATCACGACCGAATCGGCCTCGACCAGGTAGTCGAACGGCGTTCCTTCCGCCGGCACGACGTGCAGGCGAAGGGGCGGCAGCGCCGCTCTCGTGGAGGTCGAAACGAGGTCCATCGCCGCGCCCTAGGCTACACGCTCCGGCCCCCGGTTGTCGCCGGGATCACTTCCCCAGCTCTCCAGCGACCCGGGCGGCGGTTTCCACGCCCCGGGCCAGGACCGACCGGATCCGGCCGTCCTCCAGCGCCAGGATCCCGGCGATCGTGCATCCCGCGGGGGTCGTCACGTCGTCCTTCAAGGAGGCCGGGTGGCGGCCGGTCGTCAGGACCATCTCCGCGGCACCCAGCGTCATCTGGGCCGCCAGCTCGTTGGCGACGCTGCGGGGAAGGCCGCGCATCACCCCGCCGTCGGCGAGCGCCTCGATGATGAGGTAGATGAAGGCCGGGCCGCTCGCGGAGAGCCCGGTCACCGTGTCCATGTGCTTCTCCTCGAGCTCGATGGCGCGGCCCATCGTCGAGAAGATCTCGCGGGCGAGCGCCGTGTGCTCGTCAGTGGCGTTGGTCCCCTTCGACACCACGGTCATCCCCTTGCCGATGAAGCACGGCGTGTTCGGCATGGCCCTCACCACCGGGGTCAGGGGAGGGACGTGCCCCTCGATGAAGGCCGTGCTCACGCCGGCGGCGATCGAGATGAGGAGGGGGACGTGGGCGAGCGCCCCCTTGGCGCCGAGTCCCTCGACTACCTTCTGGACGTCCTTCGGCTTCACGCAGAGGACGACGATCCCGGCCGCCCGGCAGGCCTCCGCGTTGTCGGCGGAGCAGGCCACCCCGAGGTCGGCGGTCAGCCTCTCGGCCGTGGCCTTCGTCCGCGCGGTCCCGCGGAGGTCCCTGGCCGCCACCTTCCCGGAGCGGAGGAGGCCGCCGGCCAGCGCCCGGCCCATCGTCCCGGATCCGATGATCGCGATTTTCTTTCCCTTCAGCATCGTCGTCTCCTCCTCGGGGCGCTGGAATGGTACGACGGGGAGAGGGTGGGCGTGACCCCGTCCGGCTGCCTCCTTGCGGGGATCCCCGTTCCTCGGCAAGATGGCGGGATGAGACGTCTCGCGGTCCTGCCTCTCCTCGTCGGTGCGCTCCTCGCCGGCTGCTCGAAGCCCTCCGGTGCCGAGACGCCTGCGGCCCTTCCCGGCACGCAGGATCCGAAGGCCACCGTCGCCCGCGTGAACGGAGCGCCCATCACCGAGGGCGAGATGATGGCCGAGGCGAAGGCGCCCCTGGCGGCCGTCGAGTCCAGGTTCGCCGAGGAGGTCTGGGCGCAGAAGGCCCGCGCGCTCGACCGGCTCGTCGAGAAGCGGCTCCTCGAGGCCCAGGCAAAGAAGGAGGGGATCACGGTGGACGCCCTCCTCGACCGCGAGGTCGACCGCAAGCTCCCCGAGCCGACCGAGGCGGCGATGAGGGCGGTCTACGACCAGACCAAGGCCAACGGGCGCGCCCTCCCTCCGTTCCCCGAGGTGAAGGGGGAGATCGCGACGTTCCTGAAGGGGCAGTCGGCCCAGGATGTGCGCCAGGCGCTCGTGACTCGGCTGCGCGCCGATGCGAAGGTGGAGAGCCTCCTGCCCCCCCTCCTCCTCCCGAAGGTCGCCTTCAAGGCGGACGGTCCGTCCCGCGGCGAAGCCGGCGCCCCGGTCACGATCGTCGAGTTCTCCGACTACGAGTGCGACTTCTGTGGCCGGGCGGAGGGGACGGTCCGCGAGGTGCTGAGCGCCTACAAGGGAAAGGTCCGGCTCGTCCACCAGGCGTTTCCGCTCTCGATCCACCCGCGCGCCCCCAAGGCGGCCGAGGCGGCGCTCTGCGCGGGCGAGCAGGGGCGCTACTGGGAGATGCACGACAGCCTCCTCGCGAACCAGGGGGCCCTGGGCATCGACGACCTGAAAGGGAGGGCCCGCG
>CAIMWE010000191.1 GCA_903845115.1 uncultured Acidobacteriota bacterium
AGGAACTTTGATTTTCGGCGACAGCGGCGGTAGTGGGCTCGAGGGGCGGCCGTCCTGATCTTGAAGGGTCTCCTTGGGGAGACGAGGCGGATCCCTGCGCGCGGGGCCGTAGCCAAGGCAGGCGTCGGCCCGGTCACCTGCGCCGGGAGGCTGAGGTTGGTCCCGGCCGCGAAAGCGCCCGCCTTGTCCAGGTCGACCGTTGGCGCCTCGCGAACTGCCTTCTCGAGGAAGATCCTGCTTGCCGCCCGGCCGAGGCCGTCCGGTCGTATTGTCGATTCGCCGGGACAGAGGGGGAGGGAGATGAGCCTCGTCGGAAAGTGGCGGATCACCCAGATGGACGTCTGGAGCCAGGATGAGTTCGACCTCGTCGGGCCGGGCTTCCCGAGGAAGCGAGGCCGTGGATGACCCTGGAGGAGGAGAGGTGGTGACACGCTACGGCGCCGACGACGGGGTCCCGACCCTGGCCGCGGCGCTTCTCGATCTCCTGAACACGGACGAGCTGAAGAGGCTCGCCACGCTGACGCCGAAGCGGGCCCCGACCCGCAAGGACGACCTGCTCGAGCACCTGCTCGAGCATCTGGCCGGCGATCGGCTTCGGGCCGTCTGGCAGGGCCTCGACGAGCTCGAGAAGGCCGCCGTCGCCGAGGTCGTCCACTCGGGCGAGAGAAGGTTCCCCGCTTCCCGCTTTCGCGCCAAGTACGGCAGGCTTCCCGACTTCGGGAGCCTGGACCGGTCCTCGCGCGGGGGCCACGTCTCGCCGCTACGGTTCTTCTTCATCGGCGACGGGAACGTGATGCCCGACGACCTCAGGGAGCGCCTCGCGGCGTTCGTCCCGCCTCCCGCCGAGGCCACGGTGACGTCGGTGGACGCGCTGCCGGCGGTCCACGAAGAGCCCTTCTCGCAGGGGACCGATGCACCCCCCTTCTTCGTGCGCGAGACGGAGCGCACGGCTTCGCGCGAGCTCCTCTCGGTCCTGCGCCTCGTCGACTCGGGCAAGGTCTCCGTGAGCGCCACGACGAGGCGCCCCTCGGCGGCGGCGGTCGACGCCATCACGACGGTCCTCGACGGCGGGGACTACTACCCGTTCCAGCCTCCGAGGGACGGTCGGGACGACGAGAACGCGGGTCCCCATCCGGGCCTTCGCATGGCCCCTGCTCGCCCAGGCGGGAGGGCTCGCGCAGCTCTCGGGCTCGAAGCTGCAGCTGACGAAGGCGGGACGCAAGGCGCTGACCGATCCTCCCGGCCAGACCCTGAAGACGGTCTGGTCGAGGTGGCGCGCGAGCACCTTCCTCGACGAGCTGTCGCGAATCGACTGCGTCAAGGGACAGACCGGTAAGGCAAAGCGGAGTCTCACCGCCCTCTCATCGCGCCGGGAGGCGATCGCCGCCTCTCTGGGAAAGTGTCCCGTGGGGCGGTGGGTCGAGGTCGACGAGCTGGCTCGGTTCCAGAAGGCTTCCGGCAACGCCTTCAGCGTCTCCCGCAACGCCTGGGGCCTCTACCTCGAGGACCCGCATGACGGGAGCTTCGGCTACGAGGGATCGCCGGGGTTCCTCGACCATCGGTACCTCCTCTGCGTCCTCTTCGAGTACGCGGCGACGCTCGGTCTCGTCGACGTGGCGTTCGTCCCTCCGGCGGGGGCCCGGCCCGACTACGGGGGCCTGTGGGGCTCCGACGAGCTGCCGTTCCTGAGCCGGTACGACGGTCTTCTCTTCGTCCGCCTCAACGCGCTCGGGGCGTTCTGCCTCGGCGTCGCGAACGGCTACGAGAGCGCGCCGAGGGAGGTGAAGGCCGTCCTGAGGGTCCTTCCCGACCTCGATGTCGTGGCGATCGACGCCGGCCTCGAGCCCTGCGACCGGATGGCGCTCGACTCCTATGCGGTCCGGACGTCGGACGCCGTCTGGAAGCTCGAGCGGGGCAAGCTCCTCTCGGCGGCCGAGGAGGGGCGTTCGGTCGCCGAGCTGCGCGAACTCCTGACCGCGGGGAGCGGAGCCCCGCTGCCTCAGACGGTCGCGCGCCTCCTCGAGGACGTCGAGGCGCGCCTCGCGCGGGTTCGCGACGACGGTCCCGCCCGCCTCGTCGAGTGCGACGAGCCGGCGCTGGCGGCGCTCCTGGCCAACGACTCCGGGACGCGCCGGCACTGCCTGCGAGCGGGAGAGCGTCACCTCGTCGTGCCGGCCTCCTCCGAGGCGGCGTTCCGGCGAGGCCTGCGCGAGGTCGGCTATCTCCTCGCGGCAGCGAAGCCCTCCGTGGCGGTCGGCGGACGGAAGGCGGCGAAGGTTACAGAGGAAGCGAACGGTCCTGGCGACGAGCAGCCGGAAGAGCCGTAGGCGGCGGGCAGTCGTCCATGGCCAGCCCCTCCGACGGCGCCCTCATCGTCCAGAGCGACGGCTCGGTCCTCCTGGCCGTACACGCTCCTCGCGCGCAGGCCGCTCGTGAGGCCCTGGCCCCCTTTGCCGAGCTCGTCAAGAGCCCCGAGCACGTCCATACCTACCGGCTGACGCCGCTTTCGGTCTGGAATGCCCGCTCCGCGGGGCTCCCCGGTCCCGCGATAGTCGCCGCCCTGCGCGAGCACGCGAGGTACCCGGTCCCGGACAACGTCGTCGTCGAGGTCGTCGAGCTCGCCTAGCGCTACGGGCGCGTCGTCCTCACCCGGGAAGGGGACGCGCTGGTTCTCGCGAGCCTCGACGCTCCGACGGCCGAGCGGCTCGCCCGCGACAAGGCCGCGGGCCCCTGGCTCGCGAACCGGATCGACGCGACCCGCTTCCGGGTGGACCCCGGTGCGCGCGGTGCGCTCAAGCAGGCCCTCGTCGCCGCCGGCTTCCCCGCGGAGGACCTGGCGGGCTACGTGACCGGCGACTCGATGCAGCTCGCGCTGCGCCAGCGGTGCCTCTCGGGCGCGCCGCTGGAAGTGCGCGACTACGAGCGCGAGGCGGTCGAGGCGTTCCACGTCTCGGGATCGGCGCGGGGAGGGAGCGGCGTCATCGTCCTGCCGTGCGGCTCGGGGAAGACGATCGTCGGCATGGCCGCGATGGCCGCCGTGGGGCAGACCACGCTCGTCCTGACCACGAGCCTCACCTCGGTCTGGTAGACGCGCTCGGGCTCCTGGCGTCCGAGGGGACCGAGAGGCGCCTCGAGCGCGAGCGAGCCGGACGCTTCTTCCACCTGCGGGAGGAAGTCCAGGTGGCCGGCTGGATCCGGGCCTGGATCACCCTGTGGCACCGGCAGGACGGTCTCGGAGCGGTGCCGGATCGCGACAGCGACGAGGAGCAGATGCGAATCGAGCCGAGCTCGGTGAGGGCGGCCCGCGAGCGCGGCGTGACGGTCGAGACGGTCCTCGCCTGGCTGGGAGCCCACGCGCGCCGCGCCGGGCGAGCTGACCGTGCACCCGGCGGACAGGGGCAGAAGGCTCGTCCGGGCCCCGAAGGTCCACGTGGAGGATCGTCGCTCGTCGGTCTGGGCGCCCAACCCCAGCGAATGCGGCCTGCCTGGCGGATGCTCTCGACGAGCTGATCGAAATGGCTCCCGCAGACGCCGCCGTCGAGGGCGGCACCCTACCCCCCGCGAATTCACCCTGACCGTGTACTGAAAGGTCAGGACCTGGCGTCGAGCAGCTTGCTGACCTTCTCGTAGACGTCTCGTCTGTGGCCTACCGACACGACGATGACGGTCACCCGCTGCTGCTCGGCCTTGTACACGATGCGCCAGTCTCCCGTGCGCCACGAGCGGAGTCCCTTCATGGAGAAGGCGAGCGGTTTGCCTCGCAGCGGGTCGGTCGAGAGCAGTTCGACGGCGTGGCGGACTCTCTCGCGGATCGAAGGGTCGAGCTTCCGGATCGCTTCGCCGGCCGTCTTCGTGTAGACGACCGTCCAGGTCAAGCCCAGACCTCGTCGTGCTCGACGATCCGTCCCTGCTCGAGGTCGGCGAGGCCCGCACGGACGTTCTCCATCGCTTCGGCATCGGCGAGGATCTCCAGGGTCTCGAGGAGCCCCTCGTACTCCTCGACCGAGAGGACAACGGCCGCAGGGTGGCCGGAACGGGTGATGACGAACGACTCACCCAGTCTCTCGACGTCAGCGAGAAGGCGGGCGAGATGGGTCTTCGCCTCGGAGAGAGGGATCGTCGTCACGACCAGATTCTAGACCAGATTCATGGTGTGCTGCGGGCGCTTCGGGGTGAGGTCGAGGTGGTCTACCTCTGGAACATCTCGTTCAGACAGTTCCCAGGTCCGCGATGGTGCCCCTCTCGGCCGAGGTCGTCCGCGTCCTCGGTTCGGCAGCATCTGGCGCCGTGGCCGAGTTCATTGCGCGCGACTCCACCTTCTACGCAATGGGGTTGGTGCGCGAGGCCCGAGCCTCGGCACGCTCCCTGCGTCGTTTCGCCGAGCGCGGTCGCATAGTGCCAGAGTGCGGCCGTCGTGAAATCCGCGAGATTTTCGTTGGCGCCTACCGACTCATTTATCGACCTCAGACGCCACTCGCTCACAAGGCGGTCTCCGGGGTCTCCGCAAGTAGGCGCACGATGGACGGAGCTGCCACGCCGACAGCCTGAAGCACCTTGACTGCGCAACCGGGCGCTTGCACCAGCGGTAGTTCGTCTTGCCGCGGCGGGCCCTGTCCCAGGAGCGGGCGCGATGCTATCGGTGGCAGGCGAGGGGGTCTCCCACGCCTGGCTCGTCGACCCCGTCCTCGAGACCCTCGAGGTCTTCCGTCTCCACGAGGGACACTGGCTGATCGTCCTGACGGCGGAGGGAGAGGAGACCGTCCGGGCCGAGCCGTTCGACGCGATCGAGCTGGAGCTCGGCGCCCTCTGGATCCCGAAGGGCTGAAGGAGACCCCCTCGCTGCCAGCGGTCCAGGCTGCGGCCGCGCCGGTCACGCCCGGATGACGGTGATCGCCCTTCCGCCGGGCGACGTCACCCCGGTCGCGCCGGTCCTCTCGCCGATCGGGGCGACCCCGCGGCGCCGGTCGAAGACGACGAGCCAGCCGCCCGGGAGGCCCAGCCCGGAGAGGTAGCCGTCGAGCTGCTCGAGCCCTTCCGAAAGCGGGTCCTTCTCCCCGTCGCGCCAGACCTTCAGCTCGATCGCGAGGACGACCTCGTCATCGCCGTGGCCGTACCGCAGGCAGAGGTCCATCCGGCCGCTGCCGATCGCGTACTCGCGCTCGAGCGTCCCGCCGCCGTTGACGACGCGGTGGAGGAAGGCCATCAGGACGAGGTGCGGGGCGATCTCGTGGTACGGCGCGCTGGAGAGAAGGGGCTGGCCGTGCCGGCGCCAGAAGGAGAGGAAGGCCTCGAGGAGCTTGCGGGCGTCGAGAGCCCCCTGCGGCGTGAGCCAGGAAGGGTGGATCTTGGGAAGCGACGCGGTCGTCGTGCTCGAGAGGACCCTCGGGAGGACCTCCCGGTAAATAGGATTGGCGATGACGAGTCCGCCGCTACCGCTCAGCCGGCACAGCCCGAGGTCGACGACGAAGCGGAGGTCGTCCTCCGGGACGTCGGCGATCGAGGTCCCTGCCAGGATCGGCTCGATCACCCGCCGGACCCTCGGCTCCCGCAGCCTCTCCGCCAGGCTGTCGAGATGGGTGTCCTGGCGCTGGATCAGGATCTCCCTGGCCTCGTCCACGTGCCTCGCCGTCACCGCGACCGCCGGGTCCGGGACGACGACCTCCACGGCCTGCCGCGCCAGCGCGTTGACGAGCCACGGCTGGCCCTGGGTCAGGTGGAACGCCCTGGCAAGAGCTTCCGGCGTGAAGGGCTGCCCCGTCTCGGCGGTGTGCTGCGCGTAGAGCAGGGCCACCTCCTCCGCCGTGAAGGAGCGGAGGGTCAGGGACTCGACCTTGATGTTGAAGGGGCTCGGCGTGTGGAGCGAGTCGGTTCCGCCGGAGGCCACCTTGTAATCCCTCACGTCTCGGAGCCCGATCAGGGCGAGGGACCAGGGGAAGGCGCCGGGACGTCTCGGATACCCCGACCGGAGCTGCCGCAGGACGGAGATCAGGGCCGGCCCCCTCAGGGCGTCGATCTCGTCGACGAAGAGGACCAGCGGTCTTCCGATCGCCCGCGACCAGGCGCTCAATGCGGCGCCGACTCTCGAGCCGTTTTCCGACTCGGGCCAGGGGGGCGGCTGGAGGCTCTCGGGTAGCTGAAAAGACGTGCTGGCCCGCCAGTCGTCGAGGATCGCGCGCTCCGCGGCACCCGGGTCGTCCTGGAAGGGCGCTCCGACCTCCGCCGAAACGACGACGGCGGCGTAGGTGCCGCCAGCGGTCAGCTCGCGTGCGAGCTCGAGGACCGTCGTCGTCTTGCCGGACTGTCGCGGGGCGTGGAGGACGAAGTAGCCCTTGCGGTCGATCAGCTTTCGGACGCCTGGCAGCCGTGCGGAGGCCGGGAGCATGTAGTGGTCCTCGGCGACGCATGGGCCCGCGGTGTTGAAGAAGCGCATCCGGAGGGATTCTCCTCTTCGCGGAGAGTGTCGGGCAAATGGACCGGGCAGAGCCTACGGTCCCCCCCGCCTCGTCGGCTCGTCGTCTGCCGCCTCGCTCGGCGCATCGGCGGCGATAGCGGCCCTGGATCACCAGCATTCCTCCCTCGCGCAGGACCTCCCTCGAACAAGTCAACAAGCTAAGGCTGACACCTAAGCAGATGAAACGGCGAGGGACGATTTTCTCCTGGAGCGACGTCCCGTAGACTGGCGCCATGAACGAGAGCCTTCTCGAGCGAATCTTCCGGGCGCTCCACCAGGAGAAGGTGCGGTATGCAGTTTTCGGAGGAGTTGCCTTGAACCTGCACGGGATCGTTCGGACGACGGAGGATCTCGACATCTTCATCGAACCTTCCGAGGAAAACGTCCAGCGACTGAAGCTTGCGCTGCACGCGGTCTTCGCAGACCCGGCGATCGACGAGATCTCGGCGACGGATCTTCTCGGCGACTATCCGGCGGTGGCGTACGTACCCCCGGATGGCCCATTTCACCTCGACATCCTCACGCGCCTCGGCGAGGCATTCCGGTTCGAGGGTCTCGAGACGGCGGAGATCGAATTCAAGGGGACTCCGGTGGTGGTCGTCACGCCGCGAATGCTCCACCGGATGAAGCGGGACACGGTCCGCCCCAAGGATCGCCTGGACGCGGAGGAGCTGCGCCGCAGGTTCGGATTCGGAGAGAAGGAGTGATGCCCGTCTACCGGTTCCGAACCATCGAGGAGATGAACAGGTTCTCTCCTCCCGAGCCAGCCGGCTCCCTCGACGACCGCGTGGTCGCGGCGGTGGACCTCGGCCGCGCTCTTTCTGGCCACCGGTTTCCGCCCGGAGTTCACAGGTCCCGGTCGATCGAGGAGCACGCCCGCCTTCGCGAGCGATGGGAGACGGAATCGGGCCGTCCGCCGAGCGGTGCGGTCGGCCCCGAAAACCGCTGACTCTCCGTTCGGCGGGCCCGGCCGCAAGGGCGGCCCCGCGCTGCAGATCTCGCGCTGGGTCGTCGAGAAGGGATCGATCGCCCTTGACGGCGTCTCGCTCACCATCGCCTCGCTCGGCACCGACCGGTTCGACGTGGCCGTGATCCCTCCCACGTGGAAGAAGACGACGCTGCGGGAGCGGAGCCCGGGGGACCTCGTCAACGCGGAGGCGGACCTCCTCGCCAAGCACGTCGAGCGGCTCCTGGCCGGGCGAGGGACCGGGGCCGACCTCTTCGTCGGCAAGCCGGTGGACGGGCGCGAGCTGGCCGCCGCCCTCGAGAGCCTCGCGGGGAGCCGGGCCGGAGCCCCCCGCTCCGCCGAGCCCTCGAGACCCTCGTCCGGCGCACCCCCCTGGCAATCGCCGGGGCCATCGGCGCCCTCGCCCCGACCCTGACCGAGCGGACGGCTGAGCCGGGTAGCCCGCTGTCAGAAATGTCAGATATCTGACACGAATTGTGGGTTGACCGTCGCTCGGGCTGGCACAAACTCCCCGGAGAGAATCCGGCGCGGGCGGGGCGGTAAACGTCAGCATCGGCCACGACCAGCGAGGGAACCCTCGAGGAGGATGAAATGAACGGAAGCAAGAACCGCAGCAAAGACGGTCGACGGACCTGGAGGAAGGGCACCGTGACCGCGATCCTCGGCACGTTGGTCCTGTCGCTCTTCCTGACGCCCGGGGCGGAGGCCCAGCTCAACAAGGGGTTCGTCGTCGACGTAGGTGGGACGGCTCAAACCAGCACGCCCTATTTCGTGGGCCAGCAATGGGGGGCTTCCTCGTGGCAGCTCCAAGTAACATCCTACAATAGCGCTTACACGTACTTTTCAGCATCCCAGTCGTCGCTTGCGTCTCCCGGCCCCTCCGCTTTTGTGTCCGGCTCGGCGGTCTATTTCAACGGGCGCGTCTACGTCTTCGGCCCCACCACGCAGATCAAGCCGTTCTCCACGCAGCTCAGCTCCGTCGCGGTCTATGTCCTGATTCCCGTCAGCAACTTAGCCTGGCAAGTGGACAAGTCGTTCTCCCTGAACCTGAATTATGTCGACAGTAGCAAGATGAAGACCGGCATGGCGGCGGCCGTCGCGAACGGGCAGATCTTTCTCTTCACGACGGGAGCATCGACACAGGGGCCGAAGGTCTACAGCAGCTCGGACGGCCAGAACTACGCCAATGTGAGCACGCAGGGTCCTCAGTACCCGGTTGTTCACGACGCCATCACCTTCACGGACCCGAAAGACGGCAAGACGAGGATCATGGTCGTTCTGAGTCCAGTGGATTCGAACTACATGCCGTTGCTTCCTGCCGTGAGCATCTTCGACCCTGAATATGGCTACTGGGGCCCCGTGAGCCCCCTGCCGCAGGGTGCCCTCCCCAACAGCACCTACGGCATGCACGCCAGCGGCTGGCTCGGGTCCTGGAGGACGACCCACAAGAGCAGCCAGGGCTGCGGGACCTACACGTGGAATTCCGGCAACACCGATGCCTCCCTTCACGTTCTCGGCGCCGTCTGGACGGGAAGCATGGACTATCTTGTCCACTGGTACCTCGATCCCAGCACCGGAACGTGGACCTTCGACAGCTCCGGATGCGCCGCCGAGAAGCAGGCCATGTGGTGGGCGGGCCCCTGCGGTTCAAATCTTGCCAGAACCCCTGTCGCATTGGGGCCGGGCTATGCAAAGACGACATCTTCAGGCTGTCAAAGCGGCGATGACTGCCTCCAGCAACAGATGTACGCGTTCAGCTGCGGCTTCGGCTGGCAGGGACAATACGGAAACCAGAGTTTCAACTCCGACCTCTGGGTACCGACTTCCAGCTGGCAGGGCAAGGGGACGACGAATCCCGGGCCGTGGACCTTCAACGCCGTCGACACCTCGAACCCCGGCGACCCGGCCTTCGGCGACGACCCCAGCGTCTACCAGGCCATGGCGGGCCTGGTCCGGATCAACGGCGTCGTCATGGGGCCGCCCCCCTTCCCGGCGGATCCGGCCTGGCAGAGTCCTTTGGAATGGAAGGAGACCTCCAACGTTCAGCTCGGCCAGTCGTCGGGGACCTCCTCGGGGACGGCGAGCACCTTCGACACGAGCATGACCGCAGGGCTGGACGTCACGGAAACCGCTCCTTTCGTCCAGGCCAAGGACGGTCTCTCCTTCACCACGGGATATTCCTCGACCCACTCGACGGAGGCGTCTTTCACCAGCACCTACACGTGGACCCTCGGGACGCTGGACCAGACGGCGAGCACCCTGGGCAAACAGGGGTGGATGATCGGCCATGCGCCAGTCATCTCGCCCGCGAGCTACCTCGCCACGTCGATACGGGACCCGGGTCCGTTCGGTACGTACATGGGTTACAGCCAGATGCTTCTCGCGGTCAGCAACGCCCAGTCCCTCTTCTGGCCCTTCTCCCTCACGAACCCCTCCGACACCAGCTACACCATGGGGTTCCTCCTGGCGGGGCTCCAGCCCGTGCCGGTATCGACCGACATCCAGGGTTGGAACGTCAACCAGGGCGGCATCATGCGGGACTGGAGCGACACGAGCTCTAAGGACTGGAAGGTCATCGCCGGCAAGAGCGGCAGCGGCGGAGTGACCGTCCCCGTGCTGAACATGGGCTCGCAGCAGGTCCAGGAGTTCGTCACGTCGCACACGGCAGGCGACGAGTGGGCCAATTCCTATTCCACCGATTTCTCCACGAGTCTCCGGGTGGGCACCAAGGGGAACAACGTCAAGGCGTCCCTCGACCTGTCCGCCGGCTACGAGACCGCGGGGAGCAGCTCGACGACCTGGGAGAACAACCTGGAGACGAGCTACCTCGTCCCCGCTTTCCAGGGCGGCTACAGCGAGGTCTACGTCCAGCCCTACCTCCTCCAGGCGCTCACCTACAACGCCCCGTGGGTCCCCAGGGGGTACAACGGGCCGCTCCCCTGGGCCATCACCTGGGACGTGACCTATGCGGTCAAGTCGTCGACCCCCGCAGCCGGGGCAACTCAGACCGGCGAGGACGTGGCCGCCCCGACCCCGAACGCTTCCGTCAGGATCGTCCAGGCCATGGCCCCCCCGCCCCTGAGCGCCTCCGGCAGGGTCACCGGCACAGGGGCTCCCAACTTTCCACCGAACAAGGCGACCTCCAGGGAAAGCCTCTGCCTGCCCGTGCACGCGCTGAACAACGTGCGCGACGACTCCTACAGCATCACCCAGGGGCAGCTCTCGTATTTCGACCCGAAGGGGACGGTGACCCCCATCTCCATGACGGCCGACGACTTCGACGTCACGAAGGGCGTCACCGTGTCGATCAACGGCTACCACCTCTACGCCAACATCCACAAGGGGGCCTGGAGCCGTTCGTGGAACGTCTGGAAGTACACCTCCATCAGCGGCCTGGAAAAGCTGAAGCTGACCCTGGACTTCGGGGCCGGGACCTGGGACATGAAGGTCTCGCAGATCGAGCTGGGTGACCGCTTCCCGGGGCTCATCAACCGTGCCGTGGTGACCCTCGACCTCAACGGCCTCTTCATCCTCGCCACCCGGATCTCCCACCAGACGGCCTACGCGTGGCAGGCCGACCTCACCTCGTTCGACCAGCCCCTCTGGGTGGAGTCGATCAGCGTCGCCCGGGATCTCGCCGGCAAGGGCAAGGTCAAGCTGAACGGCAGGCTCACCGCCGCCGTGAACAGGACCGGCGACACCTCGGTGGTGATCAACGGCGAGGCCAAGCACTACGCCCTGATGGCCAAGGTCGAGGCCTTCATGAACAAGGTCACGGAGAAGGGGATCCTGGACTACAAGGATGACAATTCCAGCCTCCAAGCGGACCTGAAGAGCGGCGTCTGGTCGTGCGAGGTGGATTCGGACGTCTTCAGCCGCCCGCTGCCCTTCCATCACGGCGACGTGCAGCTGGAGCTGAAGGTGGGGGGCAAGAGCTTCTTCAACGCCTCCATCCACCCCGATTCCTACGTGATGGCCCTCGAATACACGGGGAACATCCGCGGCGGCGAAAACGGGAGCCAATATCGGCGACGGTAGGAACCAAAGGGGGTCAGGTCTTTAGGTTGTAGGTTACGCCCTGCCCCCGATCTCGGACCAGGCGCCGGGTAATACGGAAGACCTGCGGATCGAGGCCCCGCTGCCAGGGCGGGAGGCGGTCCGTCTCCATTATGAGATAGAATCTCAGCCATGGGCGAGCTGGGCCACGGGGGACCTGCCCCCCGGACGACCGAGGGACGCCGGGGCGAAGTCCCGGGGGGCAGGATCGGTCCTGGGTCCTGGAGAACGGCGATCGCTTTCCCCGGAGAAGCGTGAGCCTCCGGCCGCCTTTGCCGAGGCTCTCGAGGCCGATGCTGGGCCTGGCGCTCGCCGGGGTCTTCGTGGGCCTCGCCGGCTTCTGGATCGCCGCGAGGGTCGATCGGGCCGAGGCGCTTTCCGGCCTCGAGGCACATCTCAACGAGCGCGCCTTCTCCCTCGAGGTCCAGTTCGCGCGGCCCGTCGCGGCCGGCGCGGGGGCCTTCCTCGTCTACGAGCTCCTCCTCGCCCTGGCGCTCTCGTTGCGCGGCCGTGTCCGCGACAGAGTGCGTCAGGCCGACGCCGAGCTGATCCGGTCCGTGATCCGGAGCCTCCCGGAGGGGGTCGTCGTCGCCGACACGACGGGCCAGTTCATCGTGATCAACGACGCTGCCAGGAGGATCGGGGGCGGCGGGCCGACTTCCGCCTCTCCGGCCGAGTGGTCCGAGGCGTTCGGACTGTACGTGCCGGGCACCGACCGGCTCTTCCCCACAGACGAGCTGCCGCTGGCGCGGGCCATCCGGGGGGAGGAGGTCCCCGAGACCGAGGTCCTCGTCCGGAACCACCGCCTGGGAGGCGAGACGTGGGTCGGCGCGAGCGCCTCTCCCCTGCGGGACTGCAACGGCCGCCTCCTGGGCGGCGTATCGGTGTTCCGCGACCTGACGGAGAAGAAGCGGGCCGACGAGCTGACGGGGAGGCTCTCCAGCGCGGTCGAGCAGACGGCCGACGGGGTCTTCATCACCGACCGGAAAGGCGCCATCGAGTACGTCAACCCGGCCTTCGAGACGACGACCGGCTACTCGCGGGACGAGGTGATCGGAAGCACCCCCAGGTTCCTGAGATCGGGCAAGACGCAGCCGGACTACTACGCCGCGCTCTGGTCGACCATCCTCGGCGGAGAGACGTTCAAGGGGACGGCGATCAACCGCAAGAAGAACGGGGAGCTGTTCGCCGCCGAGCAGACGATCACCCCGATGCGGGACAGCCGGACCGGGCGCCTCACCCATTTCGTCTCGGTCATGCGCGACCTCACCGATCGCCTCCGGGTCGAAGAGAACGCCGTCGAGCAGAGGCTGGCGGGATCGGTGCAGCAGCGGCTCTTCCCCCGGACGCCGCCGCGGTTTCCGGGGTTCGAGGTCGCCGGCGTGTTCGCGCCCGCCCAGGACACCTTCGGCGACTACTTCGACTTCATCTCCCTGCCCGACGGGAAGCTGATGTTCGTCGT
This sequence comes from uncultured Acidobacteriota bacterium, assembly GCA_903845115.1. GTDB lineage: Bacteria > Acidobacteriota > Thermoanaerobaculia > UBA5066 > UBA5066 > CAIMWE01. Next base: position 12,937 of record CAIMWE010000191.1, read on the forward strand.
CGCCGACGTCTGCGGCCACGGGATGGGCGCGGCCCTGATCATGGCCGGGACCCGCGCCTTCCTGCGCTCGCTGGCGCGGACCGGCATGCCGATCCAGGACATCGTCGCAGAGCTGAACCGGCTCCTTTTCGAAGACCTCGAGGCGCCCCGCTTCGTCACCATGATGCTCGGGACGCTGGACACCCCGTCCGGTGCCCTGGAGTGGGCGAACATGGGCCACCCCAGGGGCCTTCTGGTCGACGCCACGGGCGCGCTCCGTGCCACCCTCGACTCGACATGCAGGCCCCTCGGTCTCTTCGGCGACATCGGCTGCTCTCTCGGAAAGGCCATGACGCTCGACCCCGGCGACCGGCTGCTCCTCATGACCGACGGCGTCCTGGAGACCACCTCGCCGGACGACGTCGAGTTCGGCTTCGACGCGGCGCTCGACGTCGTCCGGGCCAACCTCCAGGCGCCGGCCGAGGCTGTGGCTCGCCGCGTCCTGGATGCGGCGCTGGCCCACGCGAGCGGTCAGCCCCAGATCGACGACGTGACGGCCGTCGTCATCATCAAGCAATAACGGGGTCAGGTCTTTAGGTTGTAGGTTACCTCCTGCTGCCGCTCTCGGATGAGGCGACCCCGGAAGGTCTCCCCGTACAATCCGGCGCGGAGGGAACCAGATGAGCAGCCAGCGCCCGAGACGGCTCGGGATCCTGACGAGCGGAGGCGACGCCCCCGGGATGAACGCCGTCGTCCGTTCCGCCGTCCGCGCGGCCCTCGACAAGGGGCTCGAGATCTTCGCCATCACCGACGGCCTGCAGGGGCTCGTCGAGGGAGGCGAGAAGTTCAGGAAGATGACGTGGGACTCGGTCGGCGGGATCCTCCAGCAGGGAGGGACCGTCATCGGCTCGGCCCGCTCGGCGGCCTTCCGGACCCGCGAGGGGCGCCTCCAGGCGGCCCGCAACCTGCTCCGCGAGCGGATCGAGGGGCTGATCGTCATCGGCGGCGACGGGACGCTGACCGGCGCCGACACGTTCCGGCGGGAATGGCCGGGCCACGTCTCCGACCTCGTGAAGTCCGGCGAGGTGACCGCCGAGCAGGCCCGCAACGTGCCGCGGCTCGCGATCGTGGGAGTGGTCGGGTCGATCGACAACGACATGGCCGGCACCGACATGACGATCGGCGCCGACACGGCGCTCCACCGGATCGTGGAGGCGGTCGACGCCCTCTCGTCCACCGCCGCGAGCCACCAGCGGACGTTCGTCGTCGAGGTGATGGGCCGCGACTGCGGCTACCTCGCCCTGATGACCGCGCTGGCCACCGGCGCCAACTGGGTCCTGATCCCCGAGTGCCCTCCCGACGTCGAGAGCTGGGAGGAGCGGATGTGCACCGTCCTCGACGAGGGGCGCAAGGCGGGGCGCCGCCACTCGACCGTGATCGTGGCCGAGGGGGCACGCGACCGGAACAACGTCCCGATCGACGCCGGGCGGGTGCGGAACGTCCTGCAAGAGAGGCTCGGCGTGGAGGCCCGGGTCACGGTCCTCGGCCACGTCCAGCGGGGCGGGGCACCGAGCGCCTTCGACCGCGTGATGGGGACCCTCCTGGGTGTCGCGGCCGTGGACGAGCTGCTCTCGGCCACGCCCGACGACCCGCCGAGCCTCATGGGCCAGCGCGACAACCGGATCGTCCGCTCCCCCCTGATGGAGAACGTGAGGAAGAACCGCGACGTCTCCGAGGCGATCGCGGCCAAGGACTTCGACCGGGCGATGGAGCTGCGCGGCGCGAGCTTCCGCAACTCCTTCCGGGTCCACCGCACGATGGTCCGCGCGCTCCCCCACCCGCCCGCCCCCGGGGTCCGGCGCCTGCGCCTCGCCGTGATGAACGCCGGGGCCCCGGCTCCGGGGATGAACACCGCCGTCAGGACCGCCGTCCGCCTCGGCCTCGACGCCGGCCACACGGTCCTCGGGGTGAGGAACGGGTTCGTGGGCCTGGCGAAAGGCGACCTCCTCGACCTCGACTGGATGAGCGTACACGGCTGGGTCTCCCAGGGAGGCGCCGGGCTCGGGACGAACCGGAAGGTGCCGAACGCCGAAGAGGTGGACGCCGTCGCCCAGCACCTGAGCCGCCACCAGGTCGAGGGGCTGCTCGTCGTCGGGGGATGGGCCGCCTACGTCGGGGCCCACTCGCTCTTCGCGGCCCGCGAGGGGCACCCGGCCCTCCGGATCCCGATCGTCTGCCTCCCCGCCACCATCGACAACAACCTGCCCGGCACCGAGCTGTCGATCGGCGCCGACACCGCCCTGAACTCCATCATCGAGGCGGTCGACAAGATCAAGCGGTCGGCCGTCGCCACCAGCCGCTGCTTCGTCGTGGAGGTGATGGGCCGCTACTGCGGGTACCTCGCCATGATGAGCGGCCTGGCGTCCGGCGCCGAGCGGGTCTACCTCCACGAGAAGGAGCCCACCCTCGCCGACCTGGAGGCCGACCTGGAGCACCTGCTGCAAGGCTTCCAGGGGGGCAAGCGGCTCGGGCTGATGATCCGGAACGAGAAGGCGAGCACCGTCTTCGACACCGCCTTCCTGAGGACGCTCTTCGAGAAGGAGGGCGACGGGCTCTTCGACGCCCGCGAGGCGATCCTGGGTCACCTCCAGCAGGGCGGGAACCCCACCCCCTTCGACCGGATCCAGGCGACTCGGCTCGCCGCGAGCTGCGTCGAGTGGCTCGTCGACGAGGCGGAGAAGGAGAGCCCGGGCGCGGCCTTCATCGGCTTCTCCGGGGGCCGCGTCCAGTTCTTCCCCCTGGCCGAGCTGCCGACGATGGCCGACATGGAGTTCAGCCGGCCGAAGAAGCAGTGGTGGCTGGACCTGGAGTCGATCGCGCGCCTCCTGGCCCAGCCGGGCCCGAGAGCGACGCCGTAGAGCGGGGCGCGGGGGCCCCTCCTGACCGGCGTCCCGCCGCGGCACGCACGAAGCCGTCCGGCGGACGAGACCCGCCTCCTTTAGATGGGTCGAGGGGTCTTCAGCTCGCCCCGTCGGCCAGAAGCCGCTCGTAGATGCTGCGCGCCATGTGAGGCGCCTCGCCACGGCCGTACTTTCCCGCCATTTCCAGCAACACGGCCTTGGCCGCGTCCGCTTGAGCGGTCCCCGGGTGGTCCTCCACGAGCTCCCAGTACATCTCCATCGCCTCCCGGAGTTTCCCCTCTCCCCGGTAGTTCTGGGCCATGACGAGCAGGCGCTCGAGCAGCACATCGTGCTCGTAGGTTTCCGCCAGCTCCTGCAGCAACGCCCTGGCCGCCTCCGCCTCGGCCGTGGCCTCCTTGACCTTTCCCTCGCTCCGGTATTGCTGCGCCTTGGCGAGGCGCTGCTCGAGCCGCACGTCGCGCTCGTACTTCGCCGCCATCTCCAGCAACCGCGTCTTGGCCGCGTCCGCCTCGGCGGTCCCGGGGTGGCCCTCCGCGAGCTTCCAGTAGACGTCCATCGCGCCCCTCAGGTTCCCCTCGCTCCGGTACCGCTGCGCCATGGCGAGACGCTGCTCGAGAAGCACGCCCTGTTCGTAGCTCGCCGCCAGCTCCAGCAGCATCGCCCGGCCCGCGGCCGCTTCGGCCGTCGCCTCCAGGAGCTTTCCCTCGCTCCTGAATCGCTGCGCCGTGGCGAGACGCTGCTCGAGCGGCACGTCGCGCTGGTACTTTGCCGCCAGCTGCAGCAAGTCCGCCTTTGCCGCGTCCGCCTCGGCCGTCCCCGGGTGGTCCTCCGCGAGCGACCAGTACAGCTCCATCGCCCCCCGGAGGTTCCCCTCTCTCCTGTATTGCTGGGCCGTGACCAGGATCCCCTCGAGGAGCGCCGGACTCGCGCCCGGGTCTGCCTCTGGTTTCCCCGAGATGGGTGGTTTCGGGGAGGCCGACTCTCTCGCTCCCGTGGCGGTTCTGCGTGGTTTCGGCGGGGCGGATTCGCGGTGTGTGACCATAACATTTTCCCTTTCTTACATGTCCCCTTGAATGAGGGCCAAGGCCAGGAGAAAACCGGGCGTGCCCCCCGGAACAGGCCGGCGTCACCGGCGGCATCCCGAACAGCCCCGCCGCGGCTTTTCTGCCAGGCGCCGAAACCGGGATCGGCTACAGACCCGACCTGGAGAAGGACCTCGAAGCCAGCTCACTCACATGTCAACACCTCCGCGAAAAGTGTAGCAAGGTCGATGCCATACCAGGGGGTCCCCCGTAGATCCGATCCCGCGCGGGAGTCGGCTAGCCCTCGACCCGGTCGAGAGGCTCCCCGGTCCCCGGGAGCGTCCCGGACGGCAGAGAGAAGGAGAAGGTCGCCCCCCGGCCCGGCTCCCCCTCGGCCCAGACGCGCCCGCCGTGCCGGGTGACGACCCGCCGGACGAGGGCGAGGCCGACGCCGGTCCCCTCGAATTCGTTCTGCCCGTGCAGCCGGTGGAAGACGCCGAAGAGCTGGCAGACGAACTTCTGGTCGAACCCGGCCCCGTTGTCGCGAACGCTGTAGACCGACTCGCCGTCCAGGGCGCACCCCTCGACGCGGATCTCTGGCCTCTCCCTCTTGGCCGAGAACTTGACGGCGTTCGAGAGGAGGTTCGCCCAGACCCGCCGCAGCAGAACGGCGTCCACCTCGGCCTCGGGCAGGGGACCCACCGAGAAGGAGATCCGCTCGCGGGTCGCGGGGTCGGGCAGGGCCAGGTCGAAAGCCTCCCGCGCGGCTCCGGCCATGTCCACCTTGGCGAGCCGGAGGACGGAGTGCCCGGCCTGCGAGAAGGCCAGGAGGTCGTCGATCAGGGCCCCCATCCGCTTCGCGTTCCAGCGGACCTGCTCGAAGAGCCGCCGCCCCTCCTCGTCCAGAAGCCCCCCGTAGGCACGGGCGATCCTGGCCGAGAACCCGTCGATCGCCCGGAGCGGCGTCCGCAGCTCGTGCGAGACGGAGTACGAGAAGGCCGCCAGCTCCGCGTTCGCCTCCACGAGGGAGGCGGTCCGCCTGCTCACCCGCTGCTCCAGCTCCTCGTTGACCCCCTGGATCAGGTCCCTCGCGGTCCGGCGCTCCGTGACGTCGACGTTCGTCCCGGCGACGGTGGCGACGTTCCCGTCCGGACCCAGGGAAACGTCGCCGAGCGTGTGCAACCAGCGGACCTCCCCGTCTTTCGGGCGGACGATCCGGTACTCCTTGTCGAAGCGGATCCCCTTCCCGACCACCTCCTCGAAGAGGCGAATCACCGCCTCCCGGTCCTCCGGGTGGAGGAGCGCTTTCCACCCCTCGAGCGAACGGGGCCCGTCCGGTCCGATGCCGAGGATCGCCTCCAGGTTCTTCGAGATCCTGAAGAGCCCGGTGCCGACTTCGAGCACGTAGCTGCCGAACCCCGCGATCGTCTGCGCCTCGCGCATCTCCCGCGCACTCTCCCGCAGAAGGCCATCCATCCGCTCGCGGTCGGTGACGTCGCGCGAGACGCCGAAGAGCGCCGGCTGGCCGCTCCAGGTTCCTCGGGTCACGCGCGTCTCCACGGGGATCAACGCGCCGTCCCTGGCCTGGAGCGGGACCTGGCAGGAGTCGCATTCCCCCGCGAGCATCGCGGAGATGAGCGCCGCGGCCTCCGCCCGCCGGGCAAGCGGGTGGACCATCAGGACGTCCTGGCCCGCCAACTCTGCCTCCGCGTACCCGAGCCGTTTCCGCGCGACCGCGTTGGTCTCGAGGATCTGGCCCGAGCGGTCCAGGACGAACAGGAAGTCCTCGACCGAGTCGAACAGCGTCTGCAAGTTCTGCCGGCTCTCGCGCCGGACGGCGTCCGAGTGAATGCGGGCCAGGGTGCTGCCGATCTGCCGGGCGAGGGTCTCGAGCGCGTGGCGGGCGCTGACGGGGATGTCACTGTAGGTGTGCGATGCGAGGTTCAGGACCGCCAGCAATCGGCCCTCATCCAGCACCGGGATGATGGCGAAGCCGCGCAACCCCTCTTTTCCGACCGACATGCCCAGCCCGGCCCCGAGAGCCTCATGGGAGTTGTATCGGGCCTTACCTTCCCGCGCCAGAAGGGCTTGCGGCGCCTCGGCCGGAAAGTGCTTCGCGCCGTCCACGAATTTTGGCGACAGGCCCCGGTGGGCGACCAGGTCGAGCGCGCCATTCCGGTCGGCCAGGTAGATCCCGCCACAGTCGGTGCTCTCCATCCGCACGGCGGCATCCAGGATCAGCCCCAGCGCCTGGTGGAGGTCGGCAGTCGAGCCGAGTGTCAGGCCGAGGTCGTGCTGGATGCGCAGCGCCTCCTCCGCCTGCCGGCGCTCGGTGACGTCCCTGGCGGCCCCCTCGAAACCGATGACCTGGCCGACCCTGTCCCTGCCAGGGACCGCGCTGGAGGTGTGCCAGCGCCAGGACCCGTCGATGTGCCGCACGCGGTACTCGACCCCCTCCTGCCGCTCTCCCGTCGCGAGCACTCTTCCCAGGAATTCGAGACATCCCGGCAGGTCGTCCGGATGGACGAATTCCTGGAACGAACGTCCCTCGACCTCCGTGACCGGGTGGCCCAGGAGCGCGGTCCAGGCAGGGGAGACGAAGGTGAAGACCCCCTCCCCGGTGAGCGTGTAGAGGATGTCGTAGCTGTTCGTGACCAGGGAGCGGAACTTCTCCTCGCTCTCCCGCAGGTCGATCGTCAGCTCCCCGGCCATCTGCCGCGCGCTGGCGCGGGTGCCGAGCAGGGAGAGCCCCAACCCGAACAGGAGCAGGCTGATGGCGGTCCCGCCGGCCAGGACGCCCCAGACCAGGCCGTATTCCGCCGAGAAGGCCCCCGCGGCGGGCCGGGTGAAGCGGAGAGTCCAGCGGTGCCCGGCGAACTCCACCGGGGTCAGGAGGGCCAGCGGAGCGGCAGGACCCGAGGCCTCGGCCCCCTGGCTGTCGTACAGAAGGGTCTCCCGGGAGACCGCCTCGCCGTCGTGGACCTGCAGACGGATCCGCCTCTCCTTCTGCTTCGCCTCCCAGCCCCCCAGAGCTCCGCGCACCAGGTCGGTCATCCGGTAGGGGCTGTAGGTCCAGCCCTGGAGGGCGGCGCGGCGCTGCTCCACGGTCTCGGTCGGCAACCCATGGCGGTAGACCGGGACGTACATCAGGGCGCCGGCCTGGACGTCCGGCTCCGTCTCCTGGACGAGGGTGACCTTCCCGGAGAGGGCCGCGGCATTCCCGTCCCGCGCCCGTTCCATCGCCGCCCGGCGCACCGGCTCGGAGAGCATGTCGTAGCCGAAGGCGCGCAAGTTCCGGCCGGAGAAAGGTTCCAAGTAGACGATGGCGGAATAGGTCTCCCGCTCTCCCGCGGGCTTCACCCGGTAGTCCGGGAAACCCTGACGGCGGATCGCCTCCTCGTGGCGGGCCAGCTCCGCAGGGGGAACCAGCAGCGCAAAACCGAGGCCCTGGATTCCGGGCAGGTTCTGCTCGACCTGGAGGCGCCGGACGAAGGCCCGCCAGCTCTCCCGTGTGACCGTCCCCGAGGCGTCGAACAGCGCCGCGCCGCTGCGGAGGATCCCGGCGCTGGCGGCCAGCCGGGCCTCGACGTTGAGCTGGATCTCGTGGCAGGCGAAGGCGAACTCGCTCTGCGCGTCCGCCTCGACGTCCGCCCTGATGTAGAGCGAGGCGAGGACGGTGACGGCCAGCCCGGTCACCAGGAAGCCGAGCGCGCCCCACCGACTCCTCCGGGTCGTGCCACGCAGCAGGCCGGCGAGGCTCGAGCCGAGGGTCAGGGCCGGAAGGGACGGACGACGCTCGGGCATCGAAGTCTCGGCGGCGCTCGAATCCTGCGGTCAGGGCTATCCTGCCGCGATCAGGTTTCGGACGGGGCCGGCGGTGAAAGCGGGACCGGGACCGCCTCTCGCGCGGGGGCCAGCGAGCCCTCGATCCGGTTGAGGCGCTCCTCGATCCTCTGGAGCGTCCCCTCCTGCAGCTGGGCCGTAGCCTGAGCCGCACTGAAGGCGGGGTTGCTCACCCACCAGTCCATCCCCATCTCGCGGGCCTTGTCGACCGAACAGATCACGAGCCGGATCTGGATCGTCAGCAGCTCGATGTCGACGATCTTCACCTTGATGTCGCCGGCGATGACGATCCCCTTGTCGAGCACCCGCTCGAGGAGATCGGCCAGGTTCGTCGACTCGACGGAGTGCTGCATTCCTCTTTGGATCGGCATGGTCATTCACCTCAAATCAGCTTTCCCAGGGGACCCAGGTCCAGGTTCATGTCGTCGTCCGTCAGCCCCAGCGTCTTCTGGAGCCGGCGGATCTCCTCGGCCTGCCGCATCAGGGTCGTGCCGAGCCGTTCGATCTCCTCGTCCGTCAACGCTCCGCCGTCGATCCTCTTCACCGCCTGCCGCTCCAACAGCTCGTGGAGGAGCCTCACCAGGACCATCACGAGCTGTGCCAGGCCGTTCTTCACGCCGTCGGCGGACACATTCACCCGCGTGGCCGGGTCGAGCGCCGGCCTCTCCGCCGGGAGGACCTCGACGGCGGACGGAACGAGAGCGGCCCGGACGAGAGCAGCCGGAACCGGGGAGTCTGCCGGCGCGACGATCCTGGGCGGGGGTGAGGGAGCGGAGAGCCTTTCCGGCGGTGGCGGTGCCGCGCGGCCCGCCTCCTCCGCCGCCCGGCGGGTCCCCGGCACCGTCGGGACCGCCATCCCGGCCTTCCTCGCCGTCTCGACGGAGGTGAGGAGGAGCCGCAGGCTGAGGAAGACGAGGTCGACGTCGGCGACCGAGATGACGACGTCGCCGTGGCCGACGACCCCGGTGTCCAGGACCCGGTCGAGGACCTCGCAGAGGCTCACTCCCTTGCCTTCGGTCACGCCGATCGCGAGGGCCGTCCTGCTCGCCACGAGCCCGCCCTCTTGCTCAGCCATCGTGCCTTCCGCCGAGGAGCCCGTTTCCCAGCGCCAGGAGGGAGGGGATTCCGCGCGGGGACCCCTCGTCCACGACCTCCGCCAGCTCCATCTCTGGAAACGCGAGCTGGAAGCGGAGCTTCATGGCGTCCGAAGCCCGGGACCGCTCCAGGCAGAGGGGACAGCTTTCTCCCCGAGGGGGGACCATGTTCAGGGCGAGACCGCGGACCGCGATGCCGACGCGGCGGCAGGCCGCGACGAGGTCCACCGTCTCGGCCAGCGCGAGCTCCGTGGGGATCGAGACCGCGAAGAGGCCGCACCGGGCCGGGTCGGCGATGAGGGAGCGGAGGGCTTTCAAGTTCTTCGAGAGCGTCACCAGGGCCTTCGTGGTCTCCGGCAGGCGGAGGACGGTACGGTACCTCAGAAGGAGCTCGAAGAATGCCCTGACCCATCCTTCCACCAGCTCCGGAGCCTCCAGGAGGCGCACCAGGTGCCCGGTGGGCGCCGAGTCGAGGACCACCAGGCCGTACCGCTTCGAGGCGAAGACGTCCATCAGGGCCGCAACCGCCATCACCTCGTCCAGTCCCGGCGGCGAGAGGTCCATCAGGCGTTCCAGGACCTCGCGGTCGAAGGTGATGTCGAACCCCTTCAGGATTCCCCCAAGAAACCGCTCGATCTCCTCGGCGTACCGGAGCTTGAACACCTCCAGCCCGGCCGCCGAGTCGATCTCCATCGCGTCGAGGCCCTCGGTCACCGTCACGGGCGCGGCGCCGACGGCCACCCCGAGGGCGTCCGCCACGGAGTGGGCCGGATCCGTCGAGACGAGGAGGACCCGCGACGCCGGGGAGCGCTCCGCGAGGTGGAGCGCCGCCGCGCACGCGAGCGTCGTCTTGCCGACCCCCCCCTTGCCCGCGAGGACGAGAAGGGAGGTCGCCGGCAGGACCGGCGGGAGGGGACGGAGGACCGTCGGCGCCTCCTCGACCGGAACGGGAACCGGGACGCTCCTCTCCGGGAGGGAGAGCCGGGACGCTCCGGACCAGAACGAGTCGAGCCCGCTCCCGCGGACCTCTCCGCCCAGGAGAGGCACTCCCCAGAAAGCGAGGGGCGCCGCGGCCGGCTCCACGAGGAGCAGCCGCAGCTCCTCCTCCTGCCGCCCGCGGGCCGCCGTGCAGACCGGGCAGGGGGAGGCGGGACGCAGCCGATTCACGACCGCCTCCGAGAGCGCGACCCTCGACTGGGTCAGCGCCGCCACGAGGTCCCGCGTCTCGAGGACGCTCAGCCTCTCGGCGACGAGGACCGGCACGAAACGGCACGACACCGGGTCCGCGAGGAGCGTCCCCACCCTCTTCACGGAGAGGGCGAGGCCCTCGAGGAAGGCGTCCACCCCGTCCCGGTCCTTCTTCCCCGAGAAGACCGCCCGCATGTACCGGTGCTTGGCGAGGAGCGCGTCGAGCGCGAGGAGCCACTGGCGGAGCAGCCTGGGCATCTCCACGAGGCGAAGGGCATGGCCCGTGGGCGCGGTGTCCACCACGATCAGGCGGTAGGTCCCCGCCTCGACCCACCCGGTCAGCTCCAGGAACGCCATCAGCTCGTCGAGCCCGGGAAGGGAGAGGGCGAGGAACCGGTCGATCTCGGAATCGGTCAGGAAGGTGCCGCGGGACGCGATCTCGCGGAGGAAGGAGCCGTTCCGCGTACGGAAGCGCTCGAGGCTCGCGGCCGCGTCCAGCTCGAGGACCTCGAGGTTGGGCGGGACCGCCAGCGAGCCGAGGGCGTCGGCCAGGGAGTGCGCCGGATCGGTCGAGACGAGGAGGTACCGGCCTTCCGCGTCGGCTCGGGCCCTCGCGAGCGCCGCGGCCGCCGCGCACGTCGTCTTCCCGACTCCCCCCTTGCCTCCGAACAGCAGCAACCGGAGCCGGGCGTCCCCGAGAAACGCCGGTTCCGCTCGGCTCACGGTCCCTTCCCTTCTCCCCCTTCGCCACCCCGAGGTCCGTCGTCCGGCTCGCCTTCCCCGTCCGCGTTCGGCTCGTCCTCGTCCGACCCTTCCTCGTCCGGCCCGGCCTCCTTCGCCTCGGCCTCCAGCTCGTCCAGGCGGTCGAGCAGCGTCTTCTCCTGCTCGTCGAACTGCCCCTCAGTGATCTGACCCGTTTCGAGCCGCATGTAGAGCTGGCTCAGCTCGTCGGTCAGGCTTTCCTTCTCGCCGCGCACGTCACCCTGCACGGCCTCGTAGATCTCCTGGAAGAGCCAGAGGACCCCGCGCATCGGGGCCAGGACGATGTCATCGATCAGGAACAGAGCGCACCCCCGGTTCAGGGTCTCACGTCTTGAGCTCGACCTCGACGAAACTGTGGGGCGCCCAGGGACCGTTGTAGTCGAACGTGAAGCTGTCGTCGAAGTGGCGGGCCGCCTCGAAGACGGCGGCCTCGAAAGCCTCGAGCTGGTCCCGGGCGACCAGACAGGCCAGGTTCATCACCTCGCGCTCGCTCCGGACCCGGTTCTGCTTCAGCTCGGCGGCGATCGGGGAGAGGGCCGTCTCGACCCGTTCGGAGAGCGATTCCCGCTCCTCGTTCAGGACCCTGTCGAAAAGCCGCCCCAGCTCGATCTTGTCGTCCTGAGTCGGCTCCCGGCGCGCGCCGTAGATCCGGTCGCGCGTCTCGCGCAGGTCGTCGTGGAGGGTCACGAAGTACTCGAAGATGTTCGGGACGTCCCAGCTCACCCGGAGACCCATCTCGACCTTCCCCTTCACGTGGGCGAGCTGCTGGGCGAAGACCGACCGGTTCCGCGACATGATCCGCCGGAGCGACTCCTCGTCGTCCGCGACGATGCCGAACGCGACCGGCAGGATGGAGGCGTCCACCATCAGGGCCTTCAGCACCCCCTGGTGCGCGGCGAGGTTCCGCCGCTCGGGGCGGAGCTTCTCCCCCTCGGCCACCCGGCTCACCGCGGCCATCACGGCCCCGTCGACCACGAACGTGACCTCGGCCCCGCCGAGTCCGGTCGTCGTCAGGGTCCGCTCCGCGTCCGCCGGAAGGACGGCGTAGAGATACCACCCGCCGCCCTTGCGGACCGGGATCGTCGCTCCCGCGCTCTCGTCCTTCGTCTTCATCGTCCGCCTCTCCTCAGTACTTGATCTTGAATCCGTGGGCGGCCGGAGCCGTCCTGGATAGTGCGGCCTCGCGGCGGATCTTCTCGGACTCCCTCCGCTCGACCGGCCCGGCCGGGCCCTTGCCCTTGGCGCTCTCCGCCTCGCGGAGGAGCTGGGCCTTTCGCGCGTCGATCTCGGAGAAGCGGGTCTCGATCTTCGCCACGCTCCGGAGCGCGAAAGTCCGCTCCTTCTGGCGCCGGGCCCGCTCCATCTCCAGACCGGAGATCTCCATGAAGAGCTGGTAGGCCTCGCGCTGCCCAGGGTTGCGGCCCAGGTGCGTCCGGATGTCCTTCACTCCCCTCGCTGGAATCGCCACTTCATACCTCCGAGCGCGCCGCGCGCCGCTTCGTCGAGCCGCCGCCCGCGTGCTTCTTGATCGCGTCCTCGACCATCTCCGCCATCATCGACTCCCCGCCCCTCGTGACCTTGGCCGTGTTCACCGACAGGACGTCCCGGCAAACCCTGACGAACATCGGATCGTCGAGGGTAGCGCGGCCGCCGCGCCGCGCCATGATCTTCGCGATCGCGATCGTCGCACGGATCGTCGGACGGTGGTTGTTGACGCCGGAGCCCCGCAGCTCCCGGACGATCCGGACGATCCGGATCGCGTCCTCGAGGGCGGCGCCCGACCGCGCCACGGCGATCGCGGCCTCGGTCTGCTCGTCGTAGTGCCCCACCTGGATCGTGATGAGCCGGTCCATCAGGGCGTCCTGGGTCTTGTGCGTCCCGGCGTACTCCTCCGGGTTCGACGTGAAGATGGCCCGGAAGTCCGGGTGGACCGAGAGATACCCTTCCCCCGAGCGGCCCAGCTTCGGCAGGTTCAGGATCCCTTCCGAAAGGACCGACAGGAGCGCGTTGTTCGCCTCGGGCCGGGACCGGTTGAACTCGTCGTAGATCAGCGTGTGCCCGACCGAGCAGGCGGTCGTGAGCCGGTAGTCGACCCACACGGACCGCATCTCCTCCTCGGTCTTGACGACGGAGTGGATGTAGTTGTCGACGAGGCTCGACTTGCGGTAGCCCGTGTCCTTGCCGATGAGGTCGGAGCTGCCGAACTCGTCGTCCCCGTGGATGAGGGTCACAGGGCGCTCGAGCTTGTTCGCGATGTGGAAGGCGAGCGTGGTCTTGCCCGTTCCCGCCGGCCCCGCGAGGTGGACGGCGAACCCGGCATCGAGGTAAGCGAGCGCCCGCTCGACGACTTCCTCCACCTGGGGCGTCGCGACGAAGCCCGCGCTCGCCTCGGGGACGACGTTATCGTCGCCTGTGCTGATTCTCACGACGTCGGTCGCTTCGGCGGTCATCTCGATCCTCTCTCGGGGGAAAGGGTGCGGGGCCCCCGCCCGTCGATTGCCGGCGGCGTCGCCGGGTCTCGGGAAGGGGGGCCCGCCATAGTGTTTTCCTGTCCTGTGACTGCCGGCCAAATGCCGGGTCAGCCGCGTCCGCCCTGGAAGGCCCTGCGGGCTCCTGCCAGGTCGTTGGCGACGCCGTTGCAGAGGGAAGAGACTTCATGATGGAGGTTCCCGAGGAAGCGCTTGTGGCTGGCCGCCATCTGCGCCTTCATCTCCATGCGGGCGGAGCGGAAACCCTCGGCCATCTCGAGGACAGCTTCCTTCCGGTCGTCCGAGGCCTGTTTGACGTTCGCCAACAGGTCGTTGCGCTGCTCTTTCATGGCGACGATCTCGTCGTGGAGTCTGGCCATGTCCCTGGTGATGGGTCCCATGTTCCCCTCCTGGAGGCGCGCCCTCGGCGCCGAGACGGCGACGAAGGGAGCCGCAGCCTGACGCGGCGGATCCGGCCTCGAGGCTTTTCGCGAAGCGGGTTGACTGTTGGCTTTGCGGCTCATGACGTTCCTCTATTCTTGCGCTCTTCAGGCCGGGTGCCGCGCCGCGTCCGCGCGGCCCCCGAGGCGAATGTTCGGCCGGTGGAGGATCTTGGTCTCCCCACCGGCCGAACAGGACGCCCGGATTCCCTACAGTCTGTCTTACGCGGGCGAGGCGGCCGTCGAGGTGAGGCCGATCGCTTCAGCGTACTTCAGGTAGGTCTCGACCGACGCGATCACCACGCGGGCCTCGACGGAGAGCAGCTCGATGCCGACGAGGGAGACCTTGACCCACGCGTCGATCACGATGCCCTTGTCGAGGATGCGGTCGACAACTTCGGCGAGGCTGGAAGAGTCGGTGGATTTCTGAACCTTTGCCATTTTCTGTTCCTCCTGCTTTCTTTCCCGGTCTGTTTTTTCCCGGTCTGCTTCGTCTTCGCAACCGGCGTGCCATGTCAGGAAACCGTCTCTTGGAGCGCAGCGGTGCCTATTCGGGGATTCCGTGGGTCACGGGGCGCCGATCCGGGGAGACCTGGCTATGGAACCGATTCCCCACTTCCGGGGGCGGCCCCCCCGTCGTCCGGGGCCAGGGGAAGGCGGACGGTCGCGACGGTTCCCCTTCCCGGGCCGCTCTCGACCGTCAGCGTCCCGCCGTGGCCCGTGACCGCCGCATAGGCGAGCGAGAGCCCCAGCCCCTGGTTCTCTCCGGGGGGCCTCGTCGTGAAGAAGGGATCGAAGACGCGCTCGACCACGTCCGGCGCGATCCCGTGGCCCGAGTCCTCCACGCGGATCACCGCCTCGGCACCTTCCTCCCGCACCGTCGCGCGCAGGTCGCCGCCCCGCGGCATGGCCTGCACCGCATTGAGGAGGAGGGCGAAGACCGCCTGCTCGAGGCTGTCCCGGATCCCTTCCACGGCGAGCGGCTCCTGCGGCACGGAGCGGATCAGACGAATGCCCTGGTCCACCGCCATCTCCTCGACCCAGGAGCAGGAGGCCACGAGGAGAGCGGCGACGCTGAGCCGCTCCCTCTGCTGGGGCGCCGAGCGGGGCGTGAGCCCGGCCAGGGCCTGGATGATGGAGTCGGCCCGGAGGATCCCGATCCTCACTCGCCGGAGACACGCCGCCTCCTCCTCGGGGGAGAGCCCTCCGTCCTCGAGGAGCTGGGCCGCCGAGGAGGCGATGGCGAGAGGGTTCCTCAGCTCGTGCGCGACGCCGGCGACGAAGCCGCCGAGGGCCGCGAGCCGCTGGGCCCGAAGGGCCTGGCGCACGTCCTGGGAGGCGCGTTCCTGCGCGGTGACGTCGTCCAGGATGAGAAGGGCGCGGTCGCCCGAGCCCGCGGGAGACGCCCGGACGAGGCGGTACCAGAAGATGCGGGTGGAGAGCGCGGGACCCCGGAAGCTGACCCGCTCGCCCGGAAGGGACGCCCCGGTGCGGAAGAGGGCGTCGAGCTTCTCGGAGAGGCGGGCCACCTCGACGAGCGCCCGGGGCAGGTGGTCCCACGCGGAGAGGCCCGAGACCTCCCTCAGCGTCCGTCCCACGTGGCCGAGGAAGTGGCGGTTCGCCATGACGATCCGGCCGCCCCGATCCAGCACGAGGATCGAGGCCGGGAGAGCTTCCAGGACGACGTCCAGGAGGTCGCCCCTCGACGCTGACATTCCCGGTTCGACGGCCTCGCCTGGCATCGCTTCCTCCACAGCATCCAACCCAGCAGCATCCAACCCTGGACCCGTCGGGAAAGCGAGAGCAAAACCGCTGCCGGGCCGTTATCTATTCAGTCTTCGAGCTCGGGACAGAAAGTGTACGGAGGCCAGGGGCCGGAAAGCTCCAGCCGGAGCCCCTTCGCGGCAAGCGACGCGCCCCCCTCCGCCACGGCCGTCCGGAGACGGTCCTC
>CAIMWE010000192.1 GCA_903845115.1 uncultured Acidobacteriota bacterium
CCGGGACGGCCCCGTCACTTCCCGGGCGGATCGCCGGCGCGTCCGCCCCTGGCGACGATCCAGAGGGACCTCGCGACGCGGATCCAGTGCTCCAGGGTGCTCCAGAGAAGCCGGGCCGCTTCCCGCGGGCTCGAGATCGCGAGCGCCGCGATCCGGCGGTTCTTTCCGACGTTGTCGCGGAGCTGCCGCCGCTGGTCCGCCGACCATCGCCGGAACGACCAGACCTCCACGGGAATCTCCGCGCCGGCCACCCCGCGGGCGGCGGTCAGTCTCTTGTGGCCGTCGGCCAGGACCCAGCGTCCGGCCAGCCGGACGACCGCCACGGGCGGGAACCGCTCGCCCTTCAGCATCGCGTCGCGGTACTCGGCCACCCGTCCGGGAGCGTGCGTCAGCGGGAGGAGATCGACGATCGAGGAGACCGGCACGGTCCGGACCGGTCCAACGGACCGCGACGGGTCGAACGGCTCAGGGACGCTCACGTTCCTGGGAAGTTAACACCGCCGCCGACTCGACCTGTCCGGCGAAGAGGCTCGCGAAGGGTGGGCAGCTCTCGAGAAGCTCCGCGGCCGTCCCGTCCCCCACGACCCGGCCGCCGTCCAGGACGACGATCCGTCCGAAGCGGCTCACCGTGGCCAGCCGGTGCGCGAAGACGAGCACCGTCCGCCTCGAGAGCCACCCGGCGAGCTGACCCAGGACCCGCTCCTCGGTCTCGCCGTCCAGCGCGCCGGTCGCCTCGTCCAGGACGAGGATCGCCGGGTCGCGCACGACCGCGCGGGCGAGAGCCACGCGCTGCCGCTGGCCTCCCGACAGGTCGCGCCCCCCCTCCGCGAGGGGCTCCTCCAGGCCCATCGGCAGCGACGCCGCGAGGGAGTCGAGCCCGGCCAGCCGCACGGCCTCCTCGACCGCCGCGCGCGGAGCGTCCCAGGACCCGTACCGGACGTTGTCGACGAAGGGCCCCGAGAAGATGAACGGGTCCTGCTCGACGACGCAGATCGCTCTCCGCAGATCGGCGAGCCGGATCTCCTTCAGGTCGAGGCCGTCCACCAGGATCCGCCCCTCGCCAGCCTCGAGGTGGTGAGCAAGAAGACCGGCCAGGGTGCTCTTGCCGCCGCCGCTCGTCGACACGAGCGCGAGGGTCTGGCCCGCCGGGACGAACAGGTCGAACCCCTCCAGGAGCGGCGTGTCGCCGCGGTGGCGGAACCGGACCGCCTCGAACCGCAGCTCCCCTCTCGGCGTTGCCGGGAACGAGACCCCGCCGGTGCGCTCGTCGGGGAGGAGGTCGATCAGCTCGAAGACGCGGGCGGCCGCGGCCAGGGAGCGCTGGAGCATGCCGTGCACGTCGGCCAGCCTCCGGAGGGGCTCGACGGTCTGGGCGGCATAGAGGCAGAAGGCGAGAAGCCCCTGGGTGGACAGCTCCCCGAGGCGGGCCGCGCGGGTCCCCCAGGCGATGCCCGCCAGGAGGGCGAGCCCGGTCGCGACGAAGACGGTGACGAGGAGGAACGCCGACCAGCGCTCCGTCTGCAGCGCGCGGAGACGGTACCGGTCGTTCTGGCGGGCGAACCGCTCCGCCTCGAACCGCTCCGCCTGGTAGCCCTTGATCGTCGTCAGCCCTCGCAGCTGCTCCTCCAGCAGGGCCGACAGCTGCCCGGCTTCCCGCTGGGAAACGGCCCCGTGGGCGCGGATCGTCCTGCCGAGCCGCGCGAGGAGGAGGCCGACGGTGGGAACCAGGAGGCACGCCGCCAGCGCGAGGCGCCAGTTGATCGTGAACATGAGGGCGAGGGCCCCGATCGCCACGAGGCCGTCGCCGACGATCCGCTTGAGGAACGTCTCGACGAACCCGCCGATCGCCCACGTGTCCGAGAGCGCCCGCGCCAGAATGTCCCCGCTCGCGTGCTCCCGGACCGTGGAGACCCTGACGGAGAGGAGCCGCCTCACGGCCGCCTGCCGCAGGCGGAACAGGAGCGTCTCCTTCACCGTCGCCAGGGAGAGCCGGGAGACGTAGAGCGTGGCGCCCAGGATCCCGGTGATCGCCCCGGCCGCGAAGAGGAGGGAGCGGGTCCCCGCCTCGTTCGATCCCGCGCCCTCCATCCAGAGCTTGACGAGCCACGTCAGGCCGAGCTGGGCCGCCCCGGTGGCCAGGAGACAGGCCGAGGCGAGGGCGAGCGGGAGGGGAGTCGCGAGAGCTTCCCGCAGCAAGCGCGAAAACGGTGAACCGCGGGGCACGTCCATCTATCCTTGACGGGCATCATGACGGATTCCGGCGTCAAGCGGACAGAGAGACCGTGCCCAAGCTACTGACCGGCCTCTACGCTCTCCTCGCCGAGATCGCCGTCTGGAGCGTCCTCTTCCCTCTGGAGCTCCTCCACATCGCGATCGGCCGCGCTCCGGCCGGCGTCCTGGAGGAAAGGCTGGGGCGGGCGACGGGAGGGCGGGACCGGGCCCGGCCCCCCATCCTGGTCCACGCCGTCTCCGCGGGCGAGATGGCGGCCGCCGGTCCCCTGGTCGCCCGCCTCGGCGCCGGACCGGAGGGGGCGGAGGTCGTCCTCACGACCGGGAACGCCGCGGGCCGCCGGGCCGCCGGGCTCATTCGCCGGCAGGACGGGTCCAGCGTGCCGGTCTCGTACCTCCCCTGGGACCGCCCGCGCGCGGTCGACCGGTGGCTGGGAACGCTGGCGCCGGCCGCCGTCGTGATCGTCGAGACCGAGATCTGGCCCGGCCTCTTCCTCGCTTGCCGGCGCCGCGGGATCCCCCTCGTCGTCGTCAACGGGCGCATCTACCCCCGGGACGTCGCGCGCTACAGGATCGCGAAGGGGTTCTTCCGGAGCGTCCTGGCCTGCCCGGCGGCGATCGGCGTCCAGAGCGCCGCCGAGAGGGACCGATTCCTCGCGATCGGGGCCCCCGCCGACCGCGTCGTCATCGGCGGCGACCTGAAGCGGGACGCGCCGGCGGCGAGCATTCGATCCGCGGCCTGCGTCCCGTCCGGGCGCCCGCTCGTCGTGGCCGGCAGCACCCACCCCGGCGAGGAGCGCCTCCTCCTCGCGGCTCTCGCCGGGCTGCGCCGCGACTTTCCCCACGCCGGCCTCGTCGTGGCTCCCCGGCATCCTCGCAGGACCGGCGCCGTCGCCCGGCTCGCGGCCTCCGCGGGCTTCCGGGTCGCCCTCCACTCGGAAGGCCCCGGCCCGACCGCCCGCGCGGACGTCGTCGTCGTCGACGAGATCGGGCCGCTCGCGGCGCTCTACGCCGCGGCGGACGTCGCTCTCATCGGGGGGAGCTTCGTCCCCATGGGGGGGCACAACCCGCTCGAGGCCGCCGCCCACTCCCGCGCCATCGTGATCGGCCCGTCGACCGGGCACGTGGACGGCGCGGTCGAGCTGCTGGAGGCCGCGGGAGGGATCGTGCGAGTCCGGTCGGCGGACGCAGTGTCGCTGGAAGCGGCGCTCAGCGGCCTGCTCGCCGATACCCCGCGCCGCGAGGCGATGGGCGCGGCGGCCCGGGCTGCCCTGGACGCGGCGCGCGGACCGTCCGAGGTCTACGCCGGGCTGGTCCGGACCGCTCTCGGCGAAAGAGGGGCGAACTTGCGGGGCGTGCCCGGGGCGGGCGCCGGGCTCACCAGCGTCCCGATATCAGGCCCTGCAGGACCTGCTCGTCGGCCGCCCGGAACCTCGAGGCCGGGATGACGGACGGGAGGAGGGTCACCGCCGAGAGCGCGAGCGCGGCCGCGCAGACGACGGCTTTCCGCCTCGCCCCGATCTCCGCCGAGAGCAGGAAGGCCACGAGGAGACCCGCTCCCAGCGCCAGCGGCGCCGCGATCCCCAGCCGGTACCGCGAGGTCAATGCCGGCAGGACGCTCGACGCGAACGGGACCAGCAGAGCGGCCAGGACGGCGAGCGTCTCCGGCGGCGAGAAGAGGCGCTGCCGCGCGGCCAGGAAAAGGCCGACGAGGCCGGGGCCCAGCAGGCACCCGTAGAGCGGAAGGAAGCGGAGGGGAAAGAGCCTTCGCTGGAAGAGGTAGAAGCTGGCGTTGTCGGGCACCTCGAAACCGTGGAAGAAGGTCGCCACCTTCCTGCCGAAGAGGAGGAAGAGGCCGGCGGGACGCTCACGGTGGCTCTCAACCGACAGGACGGCCGCCTTCCAGGTCGACCCCTTCGCCGCCTCGAGGATCGCTCCCATCAGGGGCGAGGGAACGACCGACCCGTCCGAACCGGACGAGACGTATCCCGCAAACCCCACCACCTGGCGCGTGTCGTAGGCGAAGGGAGAGGCTCCCACCGCGAGGTTCCTTCCGACCAGGAGGAGCAGCGGGATCGAAAGCGCGAGGGCCCCGACCATAAGCCGCCCCCTCCGCGAGCCGCCCTTCCCCCCGTCGCTCCCTCCGGCGCCGCCGTCCGCCTGGCGAACGGCGGCCCACAGCGACGCGAGCGCGAGCGGGAGGGCCGTCTGCTTGAAGAGGACCGCGGCGGCGCCCACGAGACCGGTCGCGGCGGCGCCCGCTGCCGACCGCGCCGGACGAAGGAAGGGCGCCGCGAGAAGGAGGATCGAGAGAGAGAGCAGGGGTCCGTCGCGCTGCACGAACCCGTCGTGGAAGAGGGCCGGGGCGTAGAGCCCGGCGGCCAGGCCCGAGACCGCTCCGGCCGCCAGCGCGGCACGGCCCGACCCCCGCCGCGCCGCCACGTTCCTCGACGCCGCGGCGAGGGCGGCGGCGGCCGCCGCCGCCAGGAGGGACTGGCCGAGACGCACCGGGAAGACCGGCGCCCGGAACGTTAGCCGCGCCGCGGCCACGAGATACGGGTAGAGCACCCCCTGGTAGTACGCGTTCCGCGGGTACCAGGAGTTCCACTGCTCGGGCGTGCCGAAGCGCCGCTGCCACTCCGCATAGTGGCGGAAGGGCGGCGAGTCGAGCCAGTTCCCCGCCGCGAGCCTCTCCGACCAGACGAGCGTTCCGTGCTCGTCGGTTTCGGTCCACGAGGGCCAGCGCGACAGGGCGTCCCGCTCGAGGGAGGCGAGGTAGACGAGGCGGACGCCGAGGACGACGGCGAAGACCGCGAGCGGGAGCCAGCGGGAGAGCCTCTCGCTCAATAGGGCATCTCCTCGTCCTCGAGGCCGAAGTAGTGCCCCAGCTCGTGCCGCACGGTGTCCGCGATCTCGCGGACCGCCTCCCGGTTCGTCCTGCAGCAGCGGAGGATCGGCCCGCGGAAGACGACGATCTCCGGCGGGAGCGAGGGGAGCTCGTCCAGGAAGTGCTCCGTCCTCATCGGCCCGCGGTAGATCCCGAACAGCTCCTCGTCGTCCGGCGTCCGTGTCTCGTCGTAGTCCTCGTCCGTCGGCTCCTCCTCGACGGAGACCGCGACGTTCTCGAGCATCCCGCGAAACGGCTCCGGGAGCGTCTCGAGCGCCTCCGCGACGAGCCGCTCGAACTCCCTGGGCGGGATCCGGGGGGGGCGGGCCATCGCCGCGTCACTCCACGCGGAAGAGACGGCGGAAGTTCGCCGTCGTCGTCTTCGCCACGTCGGAGACCGGGACTCCCTTCACCTCGGCCAGCCTCGTGGCCGTCCTGACGACGTAGGCCGGCTCGTTCGGCTTGCCCCGGAGCGGCGCGGGGGCCAGGAAAGGGGCGTCCGTCTCGATCATCATCGAATCGAGCGGGAGCGCGGCCGCCGCCTCACGGACGTTGTCGGCCGCGCGGAACGTGATCATCCCCGAGAAGCTGACGAGGTAGCCGAGCGCGATCGCCCGGTGCCCCGTCGCGGCGCCGGCGCAGAACGAGTGGAAGACTCCCCTCAGCGCGGACGGGCCGCCGGGGAGCTCTTCCTCGAGGATCGGGAGGAGGTCGTCCTCCGACTCGCGGTTGTGGAGGAGGACCGGCAGCGACCGCTCGCGGGCGAACCGGAGCTGGGAGGCCACCACCCGGCGCTGGACGTCCCTCGGCGAGTGGTCGTAGAAGTAGTCGAGGCCGATCTCCCCCACCGCCACCACCTTCGGCGACCGGGCGAGCTCCTCCATCCACTTCAGGTCGCGGTCCTCGTCAAACGTGGACGCCTCGTGCGGGTGCACCCCGACGGCGGCGAAGACGGAGGGGTTCGCCTCGGCGATCTCGACCGCCCGGACGGAATCCTCCCGGGTCGTCCCGGGGCACAGGATGCGGGTCACGCCCGCCTCCTGCGCCCTCGCGATCGAGAGCCTCAGCTCGGCCGGCGTCGGGGGGCGAGACGGCCCCCGGGCCGCCCCGCCCTCGAAGACCATCGTCAGGTGCCCGTGGGAATCGGCGAACTCCATGCTTCTTCGAGGATAGACCGGTCCTGCGGCGCCCGCCTCCGCCGGTCAGCGCGGCAGCCGGAAGCGCTTCCCCGGCGGCGCCACCGAGCCGGCCTCGACCTGGGCGTGCGCACGCTCCCCGGCGAGCCAGGCCTGCACCGCGAGGATCCCGACCGGCCGGAGGGGGTCATCGGTCCCTTCCCGGAGGTACCGCCCGATCTCGATCGCCCCGGCCTCCCCCGAGCCGCGCGCCTCGGCCAGCGTGGCCGCCACGAGGGCGTCGGAGTAGGTCGCCCGTGGCGTCGGGACGACCGGCGGAAGGAGGGGGACGAGGGAGACGAGGACGGCCAGCGCGACGGCCGGGGCAGCCCTCCGGAGTCCGGCCCGGTCGGCCCCGAGGGTCAGCAGGGCGGCGAGCCCCAGCCCCAGGCCGATGGCCAGCGGCCCTGCCACCGCCGCCCGGTACCGGGAGGTCGTCGAGACCAGGAGACAGGAAGCGAACGGGAAGAGGAACCCGCCCCAGACGAGGGCGGCCTCGCCGGCCGACAGGAGGCGGTTTGCCGAGGCCGACCCCAGGCCGACCAGACCGGGCCCGAGCAGGCAGGCGAAGACCGGCAGGAAGGCGAGGACCGGGAGCCGGTCGCGGAAGAAAGAGAAATTCGCGTTGTCGGCGATCTCGTAGCGGTGGAAGAAGGTCGCGGCCTTGCGGAGCTCGAGGCCGGCGAGACCGGCGAGGTCGCCCCTCCAGCTCTCGGCCACCTGCCGGACGACGCTCCCGGTCGACCCGCCGGCCCTGGAGAGGATGGTGCCGAGGAGAGGCGACGGGGTGTTCGTCCCGTTCGCTCCCCGGGCGCACGACCAGGCGAGGCAGACCTGTCCGCGCGTGTCGAAGGCGAACGTCGGGGCACCGACCGCGACGTTGCGGGCGAAGAGGCAACCCAGCGGCAGGAGGAGCGCCGCGACGCCCGTCGCCGCGAGGAGGGTCCGCCGCCCCTTCTCCCCTTTCGCGGCAACCACCGCGACCGCGAGGAGAGCCAGCGGCAGGCCCGTCTGCTTCAGGAGCGCGGTGGCGCCCCCCAGGAGGCCGAGAAGGACCAGCGACCTGGGACGAGGCGCTTCGGCCATCAGCGCCAGCGCGACGAGCAGTGCCGACAGGTGGGCAAAGGGCCCGTCCCGCAGCAGGAAGCCATCGTGGAAGACCAGCGGCGAGAAGAGACCGTAGGAGAGCCCGGCCGCGAGCGGGCCAACCGCGACGCCCCAGCCGGAAAAACCCCGAACACGGGATCTCGCGCGGACGAGGACGGCGCGAACCGCCGCCGCGACGACCCCCGCGGTGACGGACGCGAGGAGGAGCTGGAGCAGGCGGACCGGGACCACGGGGAAGCCGGCGGCCCTGCGGACGGCCGCCAGGAAGTAGGTGTAGAGAACCCCCTGGAAGTAGACGTTCCGCTGGTACCAGCCGTCCCACGCCTCCTGCGTCCCGTAGGCGCCCTGCCACGACGCCCAGCCCCGGTACGCGGGCGCGTCGAGCCAGCTGCCACCGGCGATCCGTGCCGACCACTCCAGGTTCGAGTACTCGTCGGTCTCCGTCCACCGGTGCCAGTCGGAGAGGGCGCTCCCTTCCAGAGCCGCCCAGTAGACGCTCCGGACGGCCAGGACGGCGAGGACGACCACGATCGGGACGATCCGGGCGAACCGCCCCGCCCGGCCGCCGCCGGCGTCCGCAGGGGCGATCGCGGGACTCTCTACCGGCCGCGCTTCGGTCACGTCGGCCGAGAATACGCCCCCGCTACTGGACCCTTTCCGCGTGCTTGGGTCCGAGGGCGTGCTTGATCACCCGCCCCTGGACGAAGTAGATCGTCCCCTCGCAGATGTTCGTGGCCAGGTCGCCCACCCTCTCGAGGTTCTTCGACACCGACATGATCTCGATGCAGTAGGAGATCAGGGACGGGTTCTCGGCCATGTAGGTCAGGAGCTCGCGGATCAGCCCCTTGTTCTTCTCGTCGAGGATGTCGTCCCGCCGGCAGACCTCGAGCGCCAGGGCCGTGTCCCGGCGGACGAAGGCGTCCAGCGAGTCCTTCAGCATCCCCCGCGCCACGTCGGCCATCATCGGGATGTCGACCCACGGCTTGAACGGCCGCTTCGTCGACATCCGCTCGGCGCACTCGGCGATGTTGACCGCGTGGTCCGCGATCCGCTCGAGGTCCGAGTTGATCCGGAGGGCCGCCACGATCAGGCGGAGGTCGACCGCCACCGGCTGCTGGGTCGCGAGGAGGAGGATCCCGTCCTCCTCGTTCTTCACCTCCCGCTGGTCGATGGCGGCGTCGCCCGCGATCACCTGGCGGGCCTTCTCCGCGTCGGCGTCGACGACCGCCTCGATCGCCAGGCGAATCTGCCGCTCCACGTCGGCCCCCATCGCCACGAGCTGACGCCGGAAGCTCTCCAGCTGGTCCCCGAAATGCTGCGTCATGAAACCTCCTGGGCCGCTGAAGGGCCTGCTGCGGTCGCCTCCGGCAGGGTGACCGTGAACGTGCTCCCCTTCCCCGGCTCCGACTCGACGCGGATCGCGCCGTCGTGGAGGACGAGAAGGTGCTTGACGATGGCGAGACCGAGCCCGGTGCCCGGCGTCGTCTTGGACCGGGAGGGGTCGACCCGGAAGAAGCGCTGGAAGATCTTCTCGTGGTCGGAGAGGGCGATCCCGAGGCCCCGGTCGACGACGTGGACGAGGACGTTTCCGCTCCCGTCCCGCTCGGCCCGGACGTCGACCCGGGACGAGATGGGCGAGTACTTGATCGCGTTGTCCACCAGGTTCCGGAAGATCTGCGAGAGGCGCCGCGAGTCGCCTCGGACCGCCAGGCCCCGGGGGACGTCGAGCGCCACCTCGACGTTCCGGGCCTTCGCCGCGGATTCGAGCCCGCGGTTCACGTCCCCGAGGATCGGCGCGAGGGCCTCCGGCCCCATCCGGAGCGTCACCGTCCCCGACTCGATCTGGGAGAGGTCGGTCAGGTCCGACACGAGCGCCTCCATCTCGGACGCCTGCCGCTGGAGGATCTCGAGGAACCGTGAGAGCTCGCGGGGGATCTCTCCCGACCCGGCGAGCGTCTCGGCCGCCGCCCGGATGCTGGCGATCGGCGTCCGGAGCTCGTGCGAGACGTCCGCCACGAACCGCCGCCGCAGCTCGTCGGTCCGCTCCCGCTCCGTCACGTCGCGGACGACGCCGACGGCCGCCGGCTCCCCGGGACGGTCACCGTGGGGCACCGGGCGCACGGCCAGCTCGAGGACCCGCTCCGCCCCCGACCGCCCGACCCTCAACACGCAATTCCCCGGTGGCTCCGTCTGCGTCCGGGAGGTGCCCGCCGTGAAGAGCGACAGTGCTGCCGAGTCGCGCACGAGATCGACGAGGGCGCCCTGCCGGGCGACGCTCGGGACCCCGAAGAGCCGGAGGGCCGCGGTGTTCGCGTCGAGGACGGCGAGGGACCGGTCGACGACGATCAGCCCCGCCGGCACCTCGTCGAACACCGTCCGGGCGAGTACCCGGGCCGTCTCGCTCCCTTCCCTCTGGGCCTTCACGAGGTCGGCGAAGCGGCTCAGGGCCACGAAGATGTCTCGCCCTTCCTCGGTGTCGCTGGGAAAGGCGTCCGGCCGGCGCCCCTCCGCGGCTCCCGCGATCCCCTCCCGGATCCGGTCCAGCTCGACGGCGTGCCGGCGGCGGCCCAGGAACACGACGAGGGCGAGGACGAGACCGGCCGCCAGGGAGACGCGGGTGAGCACCGACCGGAAGGGGGCCTCGTCGGCGTCGAGCTTCGACTCGGGGACCGCGATCCGGATGTAGCCACTTGGATTGTTCGCCGGCCCCACCCGCCGGGCGACGTAGAGGAGGGGCTCCACGACAGACGTGGACCTCCTCTCCGCGAAGCCGGTCCGGGCCGTCCGCGCGGCCAGGATCTCGGGCCGGGCGAGGTGGTTCTCGAGCGTCGGGAGCTTCACGGCGTCGACCTGGCTGTCGGAGAGGACGGTCCCGTTCGCGTCGACCAGCGTCACCCTCGCCCCGGACTGCTTCGCGGCGAGGAGGACCCGCTCGTGCGCCCGCGGCCCGAGGGGGAAGTCGTTCCCGAAATCCGCCTCGAATCGCTCCAGCGTCGCCGCCAGGTCCACCCGGGTCCGCTCGCGCACCGCCTCGTCCAGCACCCTTCCGAGGAGCACGGCGGCGAGGGTGCCGAGAACGACGCCCAGCAGGAGCGGCCCCGCCAGGCGGCGAAACGTCCGCTTCGCGTTCACCGGGCGAACCTGTATCCGACGCCGACCACGGTCTCCACCAGGTCCTCGCCGGCCTTCCTCCGGAGCGACCGGACGTGGACGTCGACCGTCCTCGTCTCGACGTCGGCCGCGTAGTCCCACAGGCGCGACAGGATCGTCTCCCGCGTCACGACACGTCCCGCGCCCTGGATCAGCAGCCAGAGCAGGTCGAACTCCTTCTTCGTCAGCTTGACCGGCTTCCCGTCGCGGTCCACGGTGTGCCGGGCCCTGTCGACCCGGATCCGGGCGTCCTCGTAGACGTCCTCCTCCTCGCCGGCCCCGGTGCGGCGCAGCTGGGCCGCCACCCGCGCGAGCAGCTCCTTCATCGAGAACGGCTTCGTGACGTAGTCGTCGGCTCCCAGGTCGAACCCCAGGAGCTTGTCCCGCTCCTCGGCCCGCGCCGTCAGCATCAGCACCGCGACCTTCGCCGTGGAGGGGTTCCGGCGCAGCTCCCGGCAGATGGTCAGGCCGTCGACGTCGGGGAGGTTGAGGTCCAGGAGGACGAGATCCGGGGGCCTGGCCGTCAGCGCGTCGAGGGCGACCAGGCCGCCCGCGAAGCGGACGACGTCGTACCGTCCCAGCCGCTCCAGGTTGTAGACGAGGGTGTAGGCGAGGTCCTCGTCGTCCTCGACGACCGCCACGCGGGCCTTCGGAGAAGAAGCCGCCCTCGCGGGAACCGGCGCGTCGCTCGGGGCCGGCATCATCCGAACCTCCCGGTGATGTACTCCTCCGTCGTCTTCTCTTTCGGCCTGGTGAAGATCGCCTCGGTCTTGTCGAACTCGATCAGCTTCCCCAGCATGAAGAACCCGGTCTCGTCCGAGACGCGCGCCGCCTGCTGCATGTTGTGGGTCACGATCACGATGGTATAGCGGTCCTTCAGATTGAAGATCAGCTCCTCCACCTTGCCGGTCGCGATCGGGTCGAGCGCGGAGCAGGGCTCGTCCATCAGGACGATCTCCGGCTCCACCGCGATCGCCCGCGCGATGCAGAGCCGCTGCATCTGCCCTCCCGACAGCCCAAGCGCCGAATCCTCGAGCCGGTCCTTCGCCTCGTCCCAGAGGGCGGCTCCCCGGAGGGACCGCTCGCACGCCTCCATCAGGACCGCCCTGTTCTTGATCCCCTGGATGCGGAGGCCGTAGACGACGTTCTCGAAGATCGACTTCGGGAACGGGTTCGACTTCTGGAAGACCATTCCGAACCGCCTCCGGATCTCGGTGACGTCGACTCCCTGGTCGAGAATCGAGATGCCGTGGACGTCGATCGACCCGTCGATCCGGACCCCGTCGACCAGGTCGTTCATCCGGTTCAGGCAGCGGAGCAGGGTCGACTTGCCGCAGCCGGACGGCCCGATGAACGCCGTCACCGTGTTGGGCCGGATCTTCAGGTTGATGTCGAAGAGCGCCTGCTTCTGACCGTAGAAGAGGTTCAGGCTCTCGATCCGGATCACCGGCTCGGCCGCCTTCGCCGGCGCCGCCCCGCCGGACCGGCCCGGCCCGAGCGAGAAAGCCTGCGGAGGCGCCTGCGGAGGCGCGAGGGTGGGTTCGGGCATGGCGGTGTTCTCCAGCATCAGAACGTCGAAGTCTGCAATTTCTTCCGGAGGTGGTTGCGGATCAGGATGGCCGTCAGGTTCAGGGCCACGACGACGCCCAGCAACAATGCGGTCGTCGCATAGACCATCGGGAGCGCCGCCTCGACGTTCGGGCTCTGGAACCCCACGTCGTAGATGTGGAACCCGAGGTGCATGATCTTGCGGTCGAGGTGGAGAAACGGGGCGACGCCGTCGAGAGGCAGGGTCGGGGCGAGCTTCACGACTCCCACGATCATCAGCGGGGCCACCTCGCCGGTGCCGCGCGCCATCGCGAGGATCAGTCCGGTGAGGATTCCGGGAGCCGCCGCGGGGAGGACGACCCGCCAGGTGGTTTGCCACTTCGTCGCGCCGAGAGCCAGGGAGGCCTCGCGCATCCCCCGCGGCACCGCCGCCAGCGCCTCCTCGGAAGCGACGACCACGACAGGCACCGTCAGGAGCGCAAGGGTGAGGGCGCACCAGAGGATGCCGCCCGTCCCGAACGTCGGGGTCGGCAACGCGGTGCTGAAGAGCAGCTGGTCGATGCGCCCGCCGATCCCGTAGACGAAGAACCCGAGGCCGAAGATCCCGAAGACGATGGAAGGGACGCCCGCCAGGTTGTTGACGGCGATCCGGACGAGGCCGACGAGCTTTCCCTGCGCCGCGTACTCCCGGAGGTAGAGGGCGGTCACGACGCCGAAGGGGACGGCCACCATGCTCATCAGGATGACCATGAGAACGGTCCCGAAGATGGCGGGGAAGATCCCACCCTCCGTGTTCGACTCCCTGGGGTCGCCCGACACGAATTCCCAGAGCCTGGAGAGGTAGACGCCGAGCTTGCCGGGCACCGAGAGGACGTTCGGCGCGACGATCCGGACGACGTCCGCCACCGGGAACTCCTTCTCCTTCCCCGCGGCGTCCGTCACGACGACCCGGTGGGCCAGGAGGGTCGCCCTCTCCGTCTCCAGCCGGCCCCGAAGCTCCTCGTACCTCGCCTTCAGGCCTGCGGACCGCCTTGCGCTCTCGGCCCGGAAGGCGTCGGCCGACGGCCCGCTCTCCTTCTCTCGGTTCCTGAGCTCCAGCCGCTCCTTCTCGAGCCGGGAGTTGATCCGTCCGACGTCCCGCTTCTCCGTCTCTCCGAGGCGCACGAAAGCGGGGCGGACACGGGCCTGAATCTCCCGCAAAGCCGCGACGGCGCCTGCCGGCCCGGGAGCGACCACCTTGCCGTCCTGGCGAATCTCCTTCAGGAAGCCGTGGAAGTTCCCGTATTCCTGCCGTTCGAGAAGGAGGGCGTCCGGGGGGACGTCCCTGGAGACGATCGCGGACTCGTCGATCCAGCGGTAGTCGAGCCCGTTCAGGTCGCGGTTCCCGATCTTGGCCCGGATCCGGTCCCCGGCGTCCTTCGACGAGCCTTCCTTCCCCGAGGCCTTCTCGCGCCCGAGGATCTCGCCGAGGACGGCCTTGCCGTCGACCGTCCGGATCCGGACGAGTTCCCTGGGCCAGAAGATGTCCAGTCCCTTGGCCCCGACCAGGACGATGAGGCCGCCGATCATCAGGAGGCAGATCCCGAGGCCGGAGCCGGCGAGCCAGATCATCGGCTCGCCCTTGAGGAAGAGGAACCGGTACAGCTTGCCTGCCATCAGATCACCGAGTACCTCTTGCGGAAGCGCTGGCGGAGGACCTCCGCGAGCGTGTTGACGACGAAGGTCATCAGGAAGAGGAGGAGGGCGCCCAGGAAGAGGACCCGGTAGAGCGTCCCGCCCTCCGGGGCCTCCGAGATCTCGACCGCGATGTTGGCCGCGAGGGTCCGCATCCCGTTGAAGGGCGACCAATCCATGATGGGGGTGTTCCCGGTCGCCATCAGGACGATCATCGTCTCGCCCACCGCACGGCCGAAGCCGACCATGATCGCCGAGAAGATCCCGGCCGACGCGGTCGGGAGGACGACCCGGACCGCCGTCTGCCAGAGCGACGCCCCCAGAGCGAGCGACGCGGCCTTCAGGTGCTCGGGGACGCTCGAGAGCGCATCCTCGGCGATGGTGAAGATGATCGGGATCACCGCGAACCCCATGGCGAAGGAGATCACGACCGAGTTCCGCGTGTCGTACCGGAGCCCGGCGTGCAGGAAGAGCCACTGCTTGAGGTCCCCGGCGAAGAGGAAACGGTCGGCCAGCGGTCCCAGCGCCGAGCAGGCCCAGACCGCCGCCATGGAGAGAAGGGCGATCAGGACGATCTCCGAGCCCGCCCGCATCCGTTTCCGGAGGTCGAACGGGACGAGCTGGAAGAGGAAGACGCCAGCCAGGACGAAGAGCGGGACCATCGGGACCGAGAGCAGGGTGGCCGTCGTCGCCTTCTCGATGAAGGGCGAGAGCCATAGGCCCGCGATGAACCCGATCACGACCGACGGAAGGCCGGCCATCAGCTCGACGGTCGGCTTCACCACCGCGCGGATCGACCGGTGCGCGAACATCGAGGTGTAGAAGGCGGCCGCGATCGCGATCGGCACGGCGAAGATCAGGGCGTACAGGGTCCCTTTCAAGGTCCCGAAGATCAGGGGAACGACCGAGTACTTCGGCTCGAAGTCGTCGGTCGCCCCGGAGGACTGCCAGACGTAAGCGGGCCGGTCGTACCCCTCGTACGTGACCTTCCCGAACAGTGCCGAGAGGGCCGCGTCGGGGTGGGGGGCGTCGACCCGGAAGGTGGCGAGCCCCGTCGGTCCCAGCGCCACGAACCCATCGCCTTTGGGGGCGATCGCCAGGAACTTCACCCCGGGGGAGGCCGACGCCTTCGCGATCAGCCTCTCCGTCGTCGAGTACTGGACGAGGAGCCCTCCTCCGGCGTCGGCCGAGACGAAGCTCTTCCCCCGAGGCGAGGGAGCGAGCGCCGTCACCGGGTGTTGGTGCGGCGTGAAAAAGTGGACCGTCTTCAGCGAGCGCGACTCCGAGTCGGCCGCCTGCCTCACGCGCTGCAGGCCGGCGACCCGGCCCCGGGCGTCGCCCGCGAGGAGGGTCTGTCCTCCCAGAAGGTACCCCAGTGCGGTGATGGGAATGGGCTCGCCGATCACCGTCGCCGCCGGTGCCACCGAAGGCTCCTTGGGGTCCTCGAGCGAGAAGAGGAGAACCCGGCCCCCGGCGGTCCCGACGGCGAGGAACTCCCCCTTGTCGTCCATCGCCAGGGCCGTCACGCTCTCACCGGCGAGGGAGCTGGAGAGATCCTTCGTCCCGGTTCCCTCCTCCTCCGAGCTCCAGCCGTAGAGCAGGGTCAAGGGTCCGGGGGACGAGGCCGCAATCGCCAGGCCCGACTCCCGGACGGCTCCCACGACCCGGACCGCCGGGCGCTTCGCAGGATCGACCGGGATCTTCGGCCCGCTCGACACGGCGAGCTCGACCGTCCTCGCGCCCCCGTCGAAGGAGGTCTTCCAGCGGCTGGAGGCGAAGACCAGGCTGCCGTCGTCGAGGCCGGCTACGTAGTCGCCGCGGAGGGATCGGAACGCCGCGGTGATGGTCTTCCCCTCGGCGCCCGGGAAGGGGACCTCCTGCCGGACCCGGCCGGACTTCAGGTCGATGACCCGGACGACTCCGCCCGAGAGAAGCAGGTCCCCCGCCTCGCGGTACTCGTTCTCCCCCGCGGCGAGAGCGCCCGAGACCTCCGCGGCCGCGCGGTTCTCCTCGAGGTCCGCCCGGCCCGGCTTCCAGAGGGGAAGCGTCTCCGAGAAGATCAGGACGAACATCAGGATCAGCGTCCCGATCATCATCAGCCCGCCGGCCGTGATGGCCTTGGTCATCATCCGGTCGAAGGCGAGGGTCTTTCCCTTCGGTTTTTCTGCCATCGTCAGTTTCGTCACGCCTTCTCGTGGTCGCTTCGTGGGCTCTTCGGCGGGTCGCGGCGATCGACCGTCCTCGAGGAAAGGAGCGCCCCCGGGGGCATCGGGGTCCGCTGATCCCGATGCCCCGGGGAAACGACAGGCTACTTGAGCTTGGCGAGCTCCTCGCCTGAGACCTTCGCGGCGAGCGGGTAGAAGCCGTCTTTCACCACGATCTCCTGCCCCTCCTTCGAGAGGACGAAGGTCAGAAACTCGCGGACGAGCGGGTCGAGGGGCTTGCTGGGGTTCTTGTTGACATAGACATTGAGGAACCTCGCGAGGGGATATTTGCGGCTCAGGACGTTCTCGTACGACTCCCCGAAGTACTCCCCGCCTTCCTTCTCGGCGATCTTCACGGTCTTGACACCCGAAGTGGTATAGCCGACACCGGAGTAGCCGATCGCATACTTGTCCTCTGCGACGCCCTGCACCACCGACGACGAGCCCGGCTGTTCCTTCACGCTGTTCTTGTAGTCACCGTTCGAGAGAGCGTGCTCCTTGAAGAACCCGTACGTCCCGGACGCCGAGTTACGGCCAAAGATCGAGATCGGCTTGTTCGCCCACCCGCCCGTCAACCCCAGGTCGCCCCAGGTCTTGGCGTCCTTTCCCCCCCGCTTCCGGGTCGAGGAGAAGACCGAGTCGACCTGCTGGAAAGTCAGCTTCTCTATCGGGTTGTCCTTGTTGACATAGACGGCCAGCCCGTCCAAGGCGACCCGGATCTTCGTCGGCTTGTAGCCGAACTTGGCCTCGAACTTGTCGATCTCGGCCCCTTTCATGTCGCGCGACATCGGCCCGAGCTGCGAGGTCCCTTCGATCAGGGCCGGCGGGGCCGTCGTGGAGCCCTTCCCCTCGACCTGGAGGTTCACGTTCGGGTACTGCTTCTTGAACCCCTCGGCCCAGTAGGTCATGAGGTTGTTCAGGGTGTCCGACCCGATCGAGTTGAGGTTCCCGGAGACCCCTGACGCCCTCTTGTAAGCGGGGAGCGCCGGGTCCACCTTGATCGTCTCCGCGATCAGCGTCCCGGAGATCAGGGCCGCCGCGACGAGGAGCGGTGCCGATGTCTTCTTCATTTCATTCCTCCTTCGTGAAGGTTCTTCTCGAACCGGGCGGAGTCTCCCCGCGCGGCCGGGGGATCGTGTGAAATCGATGTTAATTCCGCGTGAAGTGGACGGCATGCCGCTCCAATACTGAGCTCGCGGTCGCTCTTACACCAACTTCACGTCCGTTTCCCGCTGCCTTCACCCGCTGCGGCGAGAGTCCGCCCCGGCCGGACGGTGTGCGCCCGGCGGGCCCGAGGAAGGGGCCGGAACGAAGGATCAACTCGCCTGAATCTGAGGAGGAATCGAAGCATGACCACTTTCCGCAACCGGATCGCCATGGCGGCCCTCGCCCTCGCGTGGCTCGCCCCAGCCGGGGCGATCATCCTGACGGGGCCGGCCCAGGCCCAGGTCTCCTCTCTCTTCTACAAGGAGGTGGAGAAGGACGGCCGGGTCTACGTCTTCAACACGGCTGGCCGGTTCAAGTCCTGGCAGGCCTCCGGGGACATCGGCACCGCCGTGACGATGATCGGCCAGGGCCCCGCCGGGGAGACGGTCGTCGCCGAGAACGAGACGGCGATGGACCTCTACAACTTCAAGCACGACCGCCCCGCCTACGAGCGCCCGGCGCCCAAGCCGGCCGCCGCGCCGGCCGCTCCGGCGACGCTCCGGATCGGCGATAGCGGCGAGCTGAAGTTCGGCCTCCTCCTCCAGGGCTGGTACGTCACGGACAGCTCGCCGGCCGCCACGGGCACGAGCTGGCTGGGGAACACCACCGGCTACAACACCTTCCGCCTCCGCCGCGCCGAGATCAAGCTGAACGGCAAGATCACGCCGGACTGGGGCTTCGAGGTGATGTTCGACCCGGCGAAGTCCCAGAACGTCACCGGCAGCGCCGACACCGACAGCAAGATCCTCCAGGACCTCGCGGTCACCTACCTCGGCCTCAAGGGCCACGAGTTTTCCCTCGGGCAGAAGAAGAT
Organism: uncultured Acidobacteriota bacterium; assembly: GCA_903845115.1. Lineage (GTDB taxonomy): Bacteria > Acidobacteriota > Thermoanaerobaculia > UBA5066 > UBA5066 > CAIMWE01. The sequence goes on from CAIMWE010000192.1 coordinate 17,995, forward strand.
CGCCCTGACCGAGGAGGGCGTCCGCTCCTCCTCCGAGCTCGACTTCGCCGAGCGCGCCCAGGTGACGCGCACCTTCTCCGACCGCCGCGAGACCGGCTTCTTCTACAAGGGCGAGTACGGCGACATGGTCGGCGCCATGGTTTCGATCACGAACGGCACCGTAGCCAACTCCAACAGCAACACGAACGACAACGTCTTCGGCGCCGCCCGGGTCGACGTCAAGCCGATCCAGGGCCTCCTCGTCGGCGGTTCGGGCGGCACCGGACCGGTCAGCGGCGGCCTCAACCACCTGGCCCGCAATCGCTGGGGCCTACACGTCAAATACGACGGCAACGACGACCTTCCGATCGGGTTCCGCGCCGAGTACATGAGTGCCACCGACGAGCAGCTCGGCAAGGCCGACCTCAAGCGCGACGGCTTCTACGTGACCGCCCTCTACACGGCTGCGAAGCAGTTCCAGTTCGGAGTCCGCTACGACGAGCTCAACAACAACAAGGACGTCGACGGCAACAAGACCAAGATGTTCACGGCCGGCTTCCACTACCTGATCAAGGGCAAGAACATCAACCTGAAGCTCGACTACTTCAACATCAAGCAGGAAGGCCGCGTGATCAACGGCGTCCTGGACGAGAAGTACCAGCAGTTCGTCCTCGCGGCCCAGGTGGCCTTCTGACCCGCTCCTGACCAGCTCCTGACCCAACTCCTTCCGAATCCTTGGGCTCCCGCCTGGCGGGGGCCCGATTTTTCTTCTCTCTCTGCCGTGAGTAGCGCCCCGCGGCTCTGGAGGCGCGGGTAACATATTCGGAAGGAGCCCGTCGATGCTCGTCGTCTTCGTCTCCACGCTGGCGTTCCTGGCCCTCGGGGGGGCCCTCCACCGCCACGCCGGCATCCCGATCGCGGTTGTTTCCGGCGTCCAGCTGGCGCTCGCCGCCGGCCTCTGGAGGGCCAGCCTCCGGCTCCACGACGCCCTGATGAGGCGGCGGGCCGTCCTGGAAGCCGCCCAGGGGGTCCCCAGGTCCGACTCCGCCGAGACGGAGTCCCGGCTGAGGTGGGTCACCCAGCTGACGAACCTCGCGTTCGGGATTGCCCTGGCGGCCGTCATCCCGCTGCTGGAAGCCATCCAGCCGTGACGGGAACGGCCTCGAAGGTGCCGTTCCCGCTCTCCGACCGCCCGCGCCTCTGGGGCGTCGCCGTCTCCCACTACCAGGTCGAGGGGGACGACCCGTGCGACTGGACCGACTGGGAGGCCGCGGGCCGGACGAACGGCGGCGCGTGCGGGCGGGCGGCCGACTCCTGGAGCCGGTACGAGGAGGACGCCGGCCTCGCGGGGGCGCTCGGCGCCAATGCCTTCCGGTTCTCCGTCTCCTGGAGCCGGGTCGAGCCCCGCCGGGGCGAGTTCGACGACGAGGCGCTCGAGCGGTACCGGCGGCTCGTGGACCACCTGGCGGCGACCGGGATGGAGCCGGTCGTCACCCTCTTCCACTACACCCACCCCCGCTGGTTCCACTCCGGGACCCCCTGGACCTCCCCCGCCTCCGTCGAGGTCTTCTCGCGGTTCGCCGAGCGGACCGCCCGGGCGCTGGGGCCGGCGGCGCGCGTCTACACCATCCTGAACGAGCCGCTCGTCTTCGTCCTGGGTGGCTTCCTCGACGGACAGATCCCCCCCGGAATAGCGGACGGCCGGTCGGCCGCGTCCGCCCTCGACCACCTCCTCGCGGCCCACGCCGAGGCGGCCGCACGGGTCCGCGACGTGACGCCGCACGCCGCCATCGGCGTCGCCCACAACATGATGGAGTTCGTCCCGGAGCGCCGGTGGAACCCCCTCGACCGGCTCCTCGCGAATCGCGCGGACCGCCTCTACAACGCCGGGCTGCTGGAGGCCTTCCGGACCGGCCGGTGGAACTTCACGATTCCGCCATTCACCCGCTTCTCCGGGCGGAGGGACGACCTGCCGGGCTCCCTCGATTTCCTCGGCGTCAATTGCTACTCGCGCCTCCACCTCCGGAGCCCGGGCCGGACCCGCGTCGTGGGCGACTTCCGGTACGTCGACCGGTCCGGACGGGGGCTGACCGACAACGGGTGGGAGATCGTCCCGGAGGCTTTCGAGAGGCTCCTCCGGCGCGCTTCTTCCCTCGGGCTCCCCCTCCTCGTCACGGAGAACGGCCTGGCCGACGCCGCGGACTCCCGCCGGAGCCGGTTCCTCGAGGAGCACGCCGCCTCACTGGAGCGGGTCGCCGCGGACGTCCCCGTCGCGGGATACCTCCACTGGTCGCTCCTGGACAACTTCGAGTGGCTGGACGGATACGGGCCGAAGTTCGGCCTCTACTCCTTCGATCCCGTCACGTTCGAGCGCCGGGAGAGGCCCTCGGCCCAGACCTTCCGGCGCCTCGGCCGGCGGTTCCTGGAAGGCCCTCCAGCGCCACAATTTACCCGCCTCTAACGCCTTCTCCACCTCCTCCACACCCGCGAAGCCGATCGTCAGGTCCCGAGAAAGGGATGACGATGCTTCTAGCGGACTTCCACATCCACACGACCTGGTCCGACGGGACGCTGTCCGTGCGCGAGGTGGTGGACCTGTTCGGGCGGTCGGGACACGACGTCATCGCGATCACGGACCACGTGGTCAACACCGACAGCCTCATCGGCAGGATCGGCCACCGCCTGAACCTGAGCGTCACTCGCGACACGTGGGACGCCTACCGGGCCGAGGTCGACCGCGAGGCGAGGTACGCCCGCGACCGGTACGGGATGGTCGTCCTGGCAGGCTGCGAGCTGACGAGGAACTCCTTCACCGGCGACAGGTCCGCCCACGCTCTCGCGCTCGGGCTCGACTCCTTCGTCTCCGCGGACGGCGGGGTGGAGGAGATGCTGACCCGGGCGCGGGAAGCCAGGGCCATCACCGTGGCCTGCCACCCGAACGAGCAGTCCGGTTGGTTCGAGAACACCACCTACATCTGGAAGCGCCGCCGAGAGGTGGGCAGCCTGATCGACCTCTGGGAGGTCGCCTGCCGGTGGGACCTCTTCCCGCCGGTGTCGAAGGCCCGGGTCGCCTACCTCGGCAACAGCGACTTCCACTCCCCGAAGCACCTCTACGCGTGGAAGTCCCTCGTCGACTGCGAGAAGAGCGAGGCGGCGGTCCTCTCCGCGCTCCGGAAGGGGATCGGGTTCGGAGTGACCCGCCTGGTCTCGCCCGTGCCCGTGGAATCCGTCCGGGACCCCGAGCCCGCCCCCTGCGGCTGCCTGCCCGACTTTGCCGACGCCCAGCCCGCCTGAAGAGGAGGAGCCATGACGGTCATCACGATCCTCGCCTCGCTCGCCGCGGTCGCCCTGCTCCTGACCACCGCCCAGGTCGTCCTCGTCTGGAGGGTCCGCCGCCGCCCTTTCGCACTCCGCCCGCCGGCGGCGGGCGATTCCCGGCCGGACGGTTCTTCGGGTCGCCCCACCCCCCGGTTCGTCTCGGTCCTCAAGCCGCTCTCGGGGCCTGAGGACGGCCTGGAGGAGAACCTCGAGTCGTTCGCGCGCCTCGAGGGGGTCCGCTACGAGGTCATCCTGTCGGTCGAGCGGCGCGACGATCCCGCCGCCGAGGTCGCCCGCCGGGTCATCGCGCGCCACCCCGACGCGCCTTTCCACCTCGTCGTCGGAGAAGGGTCCCGCGCCCGGATCCGGAACGGGAAGGTGGACCGGCTCCTGGTGGCCTCGCGGTACGCGAACGGGGACATCTTCGTCGTCTCTGACGCGAACGTCCGGGTGGAGCCGCAGGACCTCGCGACGACGGTCGCCCTCTTCGACGACCCGAAGGTCGGCTGCGTCTCCAACCTCTTCGTGGGCGAAGGGGCCCGCTCCCTCGGCTCCGTCATCGAGAGCCTCCACCTCCTCACCTTCGTCGTCCCCGGCACGGCGATCGCCGAGGCCGGCAGAATCCCCTGCGTCGTCGGGAAGTCGATGGCCATGCCTCGCCACGTCCTCGAGTCGATCGGCGGCTTCGGCGCCTTTCTTGACGTCCTGGCCGAGGACCAGGCCATCGGGCTCGCCGTCAAGGAAGCGGGGTTCCAGGTGGTCCTCTCCCCGGTCGTCGTCCGGAACGTCGTCGTGACCCGGTCGCTCCGGCGAGCGCTCGACCGGCAGGTGCGCTGGGGAAAGATCCGCTTTGCCTTCTCGGCCGCCACGTACTCTACCGAGATCCTCCTCAATCCCCTGGCGCTCGCCCTCGCCGCCCTCGCCGCCGGGGCGCTCCTCGCCCCCGAGCTCGTCCCGGCGCTCGCCGCGTTCGCCGCCGTCACGTCGTTCGTCCGCATCCTCCAGGCCGGACTCCTCGCGCGGCTGACGGGCGCCCGGCTGCGAACTCGCCACCTCACCCTGATGCCGGTCAAGGACCTCCTCCAGCTCGCGACCCAGGTCGTGCCCTATTTCTCCTGCCACGTCTCATGGCACGGCCACCTCACCCGGATCGGCCCCGGAACCGTTCTCCTCCCGGCCGGCTGGCACGTCCCGCAGCTCTCCGCGAGCTGACGGAAACGGTGCGGCCGGAATCGGCCTGCTCCCCCATTTCTTACCTCCTGTTCACTCCCGCTTCAGAACAAGGAGGTCCGCTCTTCACACCCCCGAGACAGAGTCCCATCCACATCGAAAGGAGGCTCCTGATGAACACCACGAAGCTCGTCCGTCTTCTCGTCGCCGCTTTCTCGGCGGCCCTCGTGATCTGGGCCAACCCGCTCCGGGCCGACGGGATCGCGGTCCGCGTAACGCCCCCGGACGCGGCCCAGTTCCTGAGGTTCCAGCTCTTCGACCTGAGGGTCGAGGCCACGGCGGCCGCCGGAAGCACCGTCTCGTCCCTGACGGTGACGCTCGACGGAGTCGACATCACGTCGAGGGGGCGCCTCCTGCCGGGCGCCACGGCGAACGTCTTGAACTGGATGTACTACGACACGGCCCTCGGCATCCCCGGGGCTCGCGTCCTGGCCGCCTCCGCGGTCGGCGTCTCCGGCTCCGCGGCGATCACCGGGTCCGGCAGCAGCTCCCTCACCATCCGCGACTGGGACGTCTCCCAGATCCGGCAGCAAAATGCTCTGGCGCCCCTCGACGCGGCCCTGGAATTTGCCGCCCGGGCGATTTCGGAAGACGCCCCCGAGCGGGTCTCGGCGGCCGGACCCGGGATGGACCAGCTCCACCTCGGCGCCAACCACCCCGCCTTCCACGTGCTGGCGGCGCCCCGAGCGGGCACGTCGCTCCCGAAGGCGAAGAACGTGATCCTCTTCATCGGCGACGGCATGGGAATCACCCACCGGACGGCCGGGCGGGTCCTCTCCAAGGGCTACACGGCCGGCAAGGCGCGCGGGACGCTCGCGATGGACCGGCTTCCGTTCAACGGAATGCTGATGACCTCGTCGCTCAACTCCCTGATCACCGACTCGGCCCCGTCGGCCCACTCCTACTCCACGGGCAACAAGGGGAACAACGGCACGGAGGGGGTCTTCCCCGACAACGACACCGATCCGGGGAACAACCCGAGGATCGAGCACCTGTCCGAGTTGATCAACCGGACTTTCGGCAAGGTGACCGGAATCGTCTCCGACGCGTTCGCCACCGACGCCACGCTCGCCGCCTTCCTCGCCCACACGGCCGACCGGAACAACGGGACGCTGATCGCCTCCCAGTACTTCGACAACCGTGCCTCCACCGGCCTCAAGGTCCTGATGGGCGGCGGCTCGTACGACTTCATCCCGAAGTCCCAGACCGGCTCGCACCGGACCGACGAGCGTGACGTGCTCGCGGCCTTCAAGAACGACGGGTGGGTCTTCGCCGACACGGCGACCGCGCTCGCCAAGTACACCCCCGCCCCGAACGACCGCCTCCTCGGTCTCTACAACCTGGACAACATGAACGTCGCCTACGACAAGCTCAAGCTCGGCGACCCGACCGTCCTCGGCACCTTCACCGACCAGCCCTTCCTCAAGGACATGGCGAAGAAGGCGATCGACGTCCTGAAGCAGTACCCGAACGGGTTCTTCCTGATGGTCGAGGGAGCCCACATCGACAAGCAGTCGCACCGGATGGATTCGGAGCGGGCAATCTACGACGTCATCCAGTTCGACCAGGCCATCCAGGTGGCGCTCGACTTCGCCTTGAACACGAACGGCGACGGGGATCCGAGCAACGACACCCTCATCCTGGTCACGGCCGACCACGAGTGCGGCGGCCTGGCTCTCCCCGCCGTCGCCCGCCCGGAGAAGGCGGGAACGCGGGACTACGTCAAGACGTACCAGTACTCGGCGCCCGGGAACGACAGCAAGGTCCTGAACTTCACGGACTACACCGATTCGAAGGGGACCGGCTACCCGGAGAACCCGGCCGCCGCCCACAAGCTGATCATGAACTGGGGCGCCAACTCGGACCGCTACGAGGACTGGCAGCCGAACCCCAAGCCGAAGGACCCCGGCGTCCTGGTGAACGGGGTGGTCGTGGCCAACCCGGCCGACCCCGCGAAGGCCAACGGCGTCCTGATCACGGGGGTCATCGAGAACGGAGTGGCGGGCGGCGACGCCCAGACCCAGGCCGTCCACACGATGTCCGACATCCCGATCTCGGCGTTCGGGCCAGGAGCGTCGCAGTTCTCGCGGGTCCTGGACAACACCCAGGTCTTCTTCTCGATCGTGAACTCCATGCTGGGGACCTACCCGGTCCCGACCCAGTTCTAGCCCTCTCTCCCCCGGCCCTCTTTCCCGGGTGGGCCGTCCCGGCGACGGCCCACCCCCTTTTCCTTTCTTCCCGTCAGGAGGTCACTTCATGATTTGCAGCCCGATCGTCCTCGCGGCTTCCCTGCTTCTCTTCCCGGCCGCGTCCGGGGGCCCGTCTCCCTCGACGCCGACCGTCGACTGGACCGGCTTCTTCTCGACCGTCTCGGTGAGCGGCGCCGAGTACTCTCCCGCTCTCAAGGCCCTGGAAGGGAAGCGTGTTCGCCTTCGCGGACACGCCGTCCTCGAACCGGTCCCCCCCGGGGGACTCTTCCTGACCCGCGTTCCCTCCGAGCGGCTCCACCCGGACGACGAGGAGACCCTTCCCTGGGACAGCGTGGCCGTCGCGTGGAGGCCCGGGATCGTCCTGCCGCCGATCCCCTCCCGCCCGACAGTGGAAGGGACGCTCCGGCTCGGCAACCGCCGGGTCGGTCAAGAGAACGTCATCCTGACCCTGGAGGACGCCGTTCCCGTGGTTGGCCCGCCCCCGGCCGCACTCCCCTCGCGGTGAATTTACCGATGGATCACCGCCTTTTCACGCGGCCTCCCAGGCGACTTTCGGCGGCGGAGCGAACTTCCCGCGAAGGAGGCCGCATGGTGACCGTCGTGTTTCTTCACGGGCTGTTCGGTCGGGCCGCCGACTTCGCCCGGGTGAGGTTTCTCCTGCCCGAACGGTTCCCCTCGCTGGCGCCGGAGCTGCCGATCGCTTCGGGCTCCGGCTCGCTCGACTCGATCGACCAGCTGGTGGACTTCGTCGAAGGGGAGCTGGACGCATCCGGTTCGGGACCCTTCGTCCTGGTGGGGAACTCCCTGGGAGGCCACGTGGCGATTCGCACGGCTCTCGCTGCCCCCGAACGGATCGCCGGCCTGGTCCTGGCCGGTTCCTCCGGGCTCTTCGAACGCGGGCTCGAGAGCGGCGTCCCCCGCCGTCCCGAGCGTTCATGGGTGGCCGCGAAGGTCTCGGAGGTGTTCCACGATCCCGTCCACGCGACCGACGCCCTGGTGGACGAGACCCGGGCCATCCTGCTGGACCGCCGGCGCTACCTCTCCCTCGTCCGGCTCGCCCGGAGCGCCAAGCAGGAGAACCTGGCGTCCGTCTTGCCGGGCCTCTCTGCTCCGACGCTTCTCCTCTGGGGGGCCGAGGACCGGATCACGCCCCCCGAGACGGCCCGCGATTTCGAGAGGCTCCTGCCCCGCACCCGACTCCTCTTCCAGCCCTCCTGCGGTCACGCGCCGATGATCGAGAACGCGAGGAAATTCGCGTTTCACCTCTCCGCGTTCCTGCGGGACCTCTCCCCCGAGACGGTCGACCTTCCCCTGGAGTCCGGCGAAGAGGCCGCGTGACGGGCCAGCTCCTGACGGCCGCCTTCGGCGCGTGGGCCCGCGGCCGCGTCGGGAAGGTCGAGCGCCTGGGCCGCGATCCGGTCGAGGTTCAGCGCAAGACGCTCTCCCGGCTGCTACAGGCCGCTGCGGAGACGTCGTTCGGTAAGGAGCACGCGTTTCGCCGGATCACGCGGCACTCCGGCTTCGCCTCCGCTGTCCCGGTCCGGCGGTACGCCCAGTTCGTCCCCTGGATCGATCGCCAGCTCTCCGGGGAGGCCGACGTCTGCTGGCCGGGCCGTCCCCGCTACTTCGCCAAGACCTCGGGGACGACCGCGGGCGACAAGTCGATCCCGGTTACCGAGGAGATGGTGGGGCAGAACCGTCGGGCCGGGCGCGACATCCTCGCGTTCCACCTCCGGAACACTCCCGGCTCGGGCATCCTCGGGGGGCGTCAGCTCTTCCTGGGAGGGTCGACGCTTCTCGAGCCGCTCCCGACCGGCGCCTTTCGCGGGGACCTGTCCGGGGTGATGGCCCGCGAGATGCCGTTCTATCTCCGTCCCGGCATCCTCCCCTCCCCCGGCGTCGTCGCGATCGCCGGGTGGGAGAAGAAGCTCGAGGCGATCGCGAAGGAGAGCCTCTCGCAGGACCTCCGGCTGATCGCCGGGATGCCGTCCTGGTCGCTTCTCCTGTTTGAAGCGTGGAAGAGACTCTCCGGGGGCGCCACCGTCGGTGAGCTCTTCCCGAGGCTCGAGCTGTTCGTGCACGGCGGAGTCCGCTACGAGCCGTACCAGGCCCCGGCCGAGGCCGCGGTCGGCAGGGGCGTTCGGCGCCTGGAGGTCTACCCCGCGAGCGAGGCCTTCATCGCCGTGCAGGACGCCGCTCCCGCCGACGGACTCCTCCTCGGCCTCGACTACGGGACGTTCTACGAGTTCATCCCGGCTGCGGAGGCGGGCTCCGATTCGCCCCGCCGGCTCGGGATCGGCGACGTGTCGCTGGGCGAGACCTACTCGATCGTCCTCTCGAACGTCGCCGGCCTCTGGGCGTACGAGATCGGCGACCTCGTCCGCTTCGTGTCGATCACGCCCCCTCGCCTGGTCGTGGCCGGACGCACCGGCCACTTCTCGAACTGCTGCGGCGAGAACCTGATCGTCGAGGAGGTGGAAGCGGGCGCAACGACCGCCGCCGCAGCGTGTCGACTCCCTCTCGGGGAGTTCACCGTCGCCCCGGTCTACCCGGACGCCGTCGACTCCCGCCCGCGTCTCGAATGGGTCGTGGAGCTTCCCGACGACGAGCCATTCCTGGAGGAACCGCTCCTCATCGCCTTCGACCGGACCCTCCGCGCCCGGAACCACGACTACGACACCAAGAGAACCCACGACGCCGGCATGCTGCAGCCGGTCCTGACCGTCGTCCCCAGCGGGACGTTCCACGCCTGGCTCCGCTCCCGGGGAAAGCTCGGGGGGCAGAACAAGGTGCCGCGGCTGATGAACGACCGCTCGATTGTCGACTCCGTCCTCGGGGCGGTTCGGCCGGGCGGACACCCTCTGACCGACGCCCCGGGCCGCTGATCACACCCTTAACGGGCCCCCCTGGGAAACCTCGACAGAGTCCGGGGCGAGAGGAAGCCGCCTAACGTGCCTTTGGCAGTCCCTTCCCCGGATCTTCGATTCCCCTCGAGCAGCCTTCAACCCGAATTCACGCTCGGGCGTCACCATTCCTGCCTCTAGAACCGTGGGAGGACGACATGTCGAAGCACGCCGCCCAGCAGCACCGCGAAGCCGCCAAGCAACTCGAACAGGCGGCTTTCCACCACCGGGAGGCCGCGATGCACTACGAGGTCGGCGACGGCGAGACGGCCGACCAGCACGCGCGCCGTGCCGCCGAGCACATGAACAAGGCCGACGAGCACGTCGTCGAAGCGGCGATGGCTGACGCGGAAGAGGAAGGGAGCGCGTAACCCGAGGTTCCGGGGAGCCGGACGGTTCTAGTTTTCGTCATCGATCGCTCGGGCCCGGGTGGCCAGACGGAGCTGGCCGGGATTGCGCCTGGCGATCATTCGCCATTTCTGCAGCGCAGCGGCTCCACACGAGGCTTCCAGACCCCCTTCGGAGGCATGGAGCCAGAGGAGCTCTCCCGTGCGATCCCGGTGGGGGACCGGATTTCCCCCCTCCGCGCACCGCGGGCAGCGCCGCGCTACTTCCTCCTCCAGCTCGCCGGCACCGCTGAGCTCCCTCTGCTCGTTCATATTTCCCTCCTCTCCATTCGAGGCGGGATGCTGCTGTGCCTCCTTGAAATCCCGGTGAGGCGAACGTAAAGATCTTCTCCTCCGAGCAAGCGCCGAGACGGCACTCTCGGGTGCCGCCGGCCCATGACATCTCACAGGGCCTTCACGGGCTCTTCACCCTTCCTGCGACTCCTTCTCCGACGATGCCGTCCAGGAGAAGCCTGACCCGATGAGACGGAAGAAAGTCCTTCTGATCAACGGCTCGCTCGACCAGTCGGCGATGATGCATCGCGTCTGCGAGCAGCTCGCCGCGACGCACATCCGCGTCCATTCCCGGTTCCAAGCTGACGGCTGCCCTCCGGCGTGACGGTCGTGGACGGCGTCCTGACGGTGATCCAGGCCTGCACCGGGTCCACGCGGCTTCCCGGGAAGGTCCTGCTCCCGCTGGGAGGGCGGCCGGCCCTGTCCCGCATGCTCGAGCGCATCCGATGCGCCGAGCTTGCTGGCACCGTCGTCGTCGCCACCACGACCCTGGCCGAGGACGACGCCATCGAGGTCCTCTCGGCCGAAGAGGGCGTCCCCTGCTTCCGGGGCGACCCGACCGATCTCCTCGACCGGCACATCCAGGCGGCGAGGAGGTTCGATGCGGTCCACGTCGTCAAGATCCCCTCCGAATGCCCGCTCATCGATCCCGCGATCGTCGACGAGGTGATCGGGAGCTACCTCTACCGGCCCGCCTCCTGGGACTACGTGAGCAACCTGCATCCGCCCTCCTGGCCCGAAGGCAACGACGTGGAGGTCATGTCGCGAGAGGCTCTCGAGACCGCATGGGCAGAGGCGCGTCGCCCCTTCGAGCGAGAGCACACCACCCCCTTCCTCTGGGACCAGCCGGACCGGTTCCGGATCGGAAACGTCCTCTGGGACGAAGGACCCGACCTTTCGATGCGCGTGCGGCTGACCCTCGAGTGGCCGGAGGACTACGAGCTGATCCGGACGCTCTTCGAAGCCGCTTACCCTGCCGACCCCCGCTTCGGCCTGCGCGAGATCCTCCAGCTTCTCCAGATCTGGCCGGACCTGGGCCGGATCAACTCCCACCTGTGCGACCTCAACCGGAACCGTCACCAGCTCGACAACCTCGTCGAGCCCGTCTTCCGAAGGACGAGCGGCTTCGATACCCGCCCGAATCGCTGGTGAACACGCTCCTGTTCTCCCCGTCGGGGAGGGTCGCCGTCGTATCCCGCCAGCAAAGGGGCCGTGCTCTCCTTCACCCGGTGGAGTTCGTCGACGCCGTGCGCCATCCGCGTCCTCCAGCCGACCCGGCTCGCCCGGAAGGAGAGTAGAAATGCGGCCCTGGATCTTTCTCGTCCTCTCGGCCCTCCTTCAGGTCGGCTGGCTCTTCAGCCTCAGGCAGACCGAGGGCTTCACGCGTCTCGTCCCCCTCCTCTTCTACGGTTTCTTCGGGCTCACTTCCGCTTACTGCCTCTCCCGCTCCCTCGACGGGATCCCCATGAGCACCGCCTACGCCGTGTGGACCGGCATCTCCGTCGCCGGAACGGCGATGGTCGACCTGGCCGTCTTCCGGCAGCTGGACCTCTCCCGGCTGCTCTGCATCGCCCTCATCCTCGCGGGATCGACCGGTCTCAGGATCGCTTCGGAGCCTCACGCCAGGCCGGGCGCCGGGCCGACCTCCCCCCCGGCAACCGACCCCGTCGGAGACGCTCGATGAGCCCTCGAGGACCCGGAAGCCATGAAGGCTGACGTCCCGAGTCCCTTCCACGGTCCTCGCCCGGCCGTGCCGGTCCTGGACGAGGCGATCCGTCGCCAGCGGGACGACCTCAGGCGGATCCTGGCGGCATACGGCCGCAACGCCGGGCCGAACGGGCTTCACGACCTCCGGGTCGCCCTCCGCCGGTCGGCCGCGCTCGGGAGGCTGCTGGGCGGGCATCCCGGCCCGAAGGACGGCCGAGAGGTCCGAAAGCTGGCCGACCGGCTTCGCCGCTACCTGTCGCCCGCCCGGCAGCGGCAGGTCTCGCTCGAGCTCGTCCGGATCCTCACCCGGAAGGACGAGGCGCTCCATCGCCTCGTTGCCACCGTCCTCTCGTCGGGAAGGGGCATCTCGAGGCACCCCGGCGTCGCCGACGTCCAGCGGTCGGGAGGACAAGTCCTGTCCGCCATGGACGAGTGGAGGGAGTCGATCTCTCACGGCGCGCATAACAGGGCCTCGAACCGGAAGCTCGGACGGTCGGTCGAACGCCGGGTCCGGGAGGGAGCGCGGGAAATCCTCGAGATCGGCATTCCGGGCCGCAAGGCCCTCCACCCGCAACGCATCGCCTGCAAGAAGCTACGGTACGAACTGGAGATTCTCCGGGACGTCGTGCCGGGAGTCGAGCGGGTGGTGAAGGCCTCGCGGAGAGCCCAGGAGGTCCTCGGCGACGCCCACGACTGGGACGGCCTGGTCCAGGACCTCGAGAAGGCGGCCGGGACGTTGCCGCCTCGAGAAAAGAGAGCCATCGCGGACCTGATCTCGAGGGCGAAGTCGAACCGCCGGCGCACCTCGCTTCGGGCGAAGGACGCGATGGCCGATTTCCTGCCCCTCGTGGAGACCCTCCCCCACCTCGTGAAGCCGGTCAGCTAGGGGCGAGGCTGGCGGCGAGATTCCTCTCCACCCGGCGGGCTGCACCACGGAGCCGTTCCGGATCGAGCGCAGCCTCAACGCGAACGTCGTGGCCTAGGAGGCCATTCCGGACGGGAACCGAAACAGCGAAGCAAAGGCGCGGGACGAGGCCCGGACCGCCTATACCTTTCCTTTCCCCTTGGCCTTCGCCGGCACTTTCCCCCGCGAGGCGGAGCGCGTCGCCCGTTTCACGGGGCTGCGCCTGGCTGCCGGCCCGAGGCTCGAGTCGTCGGATCCCTCTTCCGGCCGGCGGACGGGCGACCCGATCCGGCTCGCCGCCTCCAGGGCCTGGCGCCGGATGGACCCGCTCGCCGGGGCCTTCGCCGCGTGCCGGATGACGTCGTTCACCGAGAGCAGCCCGGCCACGCGCCCGTCGGGGTGAAGGACCGGGAGACGACGGACCTGGTTGAGCGACATCGTCTCCAGGGCATCCTCGAGGTCGTCCTCCGGCCCGCAGAAATGGAGAGTACCGCTGATGACCTCCGCCACGACGATCAGTGACGGAGTCCGATTGCGGGTCGCCGAGGCGATCGCGACGTCGCGGTCCGTGATCATCCCGACCACCGTTCCGTCGGGGCTCAGGACCGGGAGAGCGCCGCAGTCCTTCTCGAACAGGGCGCTCGTCACCAGAGCCAGGTCGTCGCTCACCGCACAGCAGCTCGGCTCTACCGTCATGATGTCCCGAACCTTCATCGCCTTACCTCCGTCTTGCCCCTTGGATCTCCGCGAAATGCCGAAGAGCGCCGCCGCTGATCCGCTCCGCCCGGGACCGGCACGCCGCGTCCCCGGCGGGAACGCGACCGGATTCTAGACTACTCGCTCCGACCGGCCGCCCGCGGGCCCGCCAGCCTCCGCCTGGAGTTCACCCGGAGTTCCGGCGCGGGAGCGGACCGTCTTCACACTCTCTTCACACGAAAAGAGGGACAATTCGGTGAAGTGGTTTTTCCCCGAACTCCCTCAGGACCCAAGGCGGCCCCTGGCCTCAGTTCGATCCAGTCGCTCCGCCAGACGCTCCGGGGGCTGAGGACCGACCTCGTCTCATTTGAGCGGGAGAACGACCTTTCCACCCAGGCGATGCCCGCGACGAGGCGGGAGAGCGCCCGGAACCTCTGCCATTACGTCGCGATTCGGCGCACTGACATCCGGCAGGTCCAGGACCAGCTCGCGGCCATGGGAATCTCCTCCCTGGGACGGGCCGAATCGAACGTCCTATTCGTCCTGGACGCGGTCCTCCGGATCCTCGACCATCTCGCGGACGGCCGGGGCCGCCCGGTCTCCGGGTCGGTGAGCCGCTTCGCGCAGGGCCGCCGGACCCTGGCCGGGAACACGGATGCGCTCCTCGGGCCCAATCGTCCCGGGCGGGACGTCCGGATCATGGTCACGATGCCGAGCGAGGCGGCGCACGACTACGCCCTCGTGAGGGACCTCGTCGCGTGCGGCATGGACACGATGCGGATCAACTGCGCGCACGACGCCCCCAGCGACTGGTCCGCCATGATCCGGAACCTGCGGCGAGCCGAGCGGGAGACGGGGAGGAAGTGCCCGGTCCTGATGGACCTGGGGGGTCCGAAGCTCCGGACGGGTGCGATCGAGCACGGGATTCCCGTCGCGGACTGGCGTCCCCACCGCGACGTCCTGGGACGGATCGAAGCGCCCGCCCGGATCTGGCTGACGCCCGACCTCTCGGCGCACCCGGCCCCGCTGCCGGCCGACGCCGCCCTTCCGCTGCCTACGGAATGGCTCGAGACCCTGGCGGAGAAGGACTCCCTCCAGTTCCGCGACGCCAGGAGAGGCGTCCGGACCCTCCGAGTCGTCGGCCGGCACGGCGAGGGATGGTGGGCAGAAGGAATACGGGCCGCCTACGTCGTCCCGGGAACGAGGGTCCGGAACGTCCGCACTGGCCAGGAGGCGTCAGTGGGAGCGTTGCCGCCGGCCGAGCAGTGTCTCGTCCTCCGGCGGGGGGACATCCTGGTCCTGACCCGGGAATCGTTTCCGGGCCGCCCGGCTCGCCACGACGCGGCGGGACGCGTCGTCACCCCGGCCTCGATCCCGTGCACGCTTCCGGAGGCCTTCTCGGTCGTCGCGCCCGGCGAGAGGATCTGGTTCGACGACGGGAAGATCGGGGGAGTGATCCGCAAGGTCGGAAGGGACCAGGTCCTCGTCGAGATCACGCAGGCGCGTCCGAAGGGCGGGAACCTCCGGAGCGACAAGGGGATCAACCTGCCCGACAGCGCCCTGTCGCTGCCCGCGCTCACGGAGAAGGACCTGGCCGACCTTCCTTTCGTGGCGAAGCACGCGGACATCGTGGGCCTCTCGTTCGTGCGGCGCCCCGAGGACATCGCGGCCCTCTCGGCCCGGCTCCAGGAGCTGGGCGCCGCCGACAAGGGGGTGGTCCTGAAGATCGAGTCCCGTCAGGCTTTCGAGGCCCTGCCGGACCTCCTGATGGCCGCGCTCCGGCTCCCCAGGTCCGGCATCATGATCGCCCGGGGGGACCTCCTCGTCGAATGCGGCTACGAGCGGCTCGCGGAGATCCAGGAGGAGATCCTCTGGCTCTGCGAAGCGGCCCACCTGCCGGTCGTCTGGGCTACCCAGGTCCTCGAGAGCCTCGCCCAGAAGGGGATCCCGTCACGGGCCGAGATCACCGACGCCGCCATGGGCGGCCGCGCGGAGTGCGTGATGCTCAACAAGGGGCCCCACATCCTCGAGGCAATCGAGATCCTCGACAGCATCCTGCGCCGGATGCAGTCCCACCAGGCGAAGAAGACCTCCCGGCTGCGGCGCCTGCACTTCTGACCTGGTCCGGGCCTCGCCCTCGCTGGGTCCTACCCTAACTTCTTACACCGTCGTCGTGCCGCTCTTGTCGTCTGGGCCGGCCGAGTTCCTCAGACCTCGGTCGGCTTCGGATTGGAGGAGAGGGCCGCGATCCCTTCCTCGCGCGTCGCGTGGTACTCGAAGAGCCTTTCCAGGCCGGACACCCGGAGGACGAGACGGTGCCTCGACTCGAGACCCGCGAAGTGAACCGAGAATCCCTTATGGGAGAGGCGAGTCCGTAGGGCCACGAGAACCCCCACGAGGTACGAGCTGATGTACTTCACCCCGGACACCTCGAGGAGGGTCGGCCCCGGCGTGTCACGGGCGAACGAGTCGAATTCGTGCTTGAGGTCCTGGGCGGTCTCGGTGGCCAGCTTCCCTTCGAGCGTCACCACCCTCACCGGCCCGACCGTCTCGATGCTCAATGCCATGCCTCGTTACTCTCCTTCAAGCAGCTTGTACTCTGAAACTCCTGAGCATTCGCTCCGGACCCGACCCCGTACCGGCCTTTTTACACGGTCTTCACACGATCCCGGCTCTCCAGGGGCGGAACGGGGTCCCCGCCTCACGAACGAACGGGATACGTTCCGCCCGGAGGGCACGGATGGGGAATCCGTGCGCGCTCCCCGTCTTGACCCGCTCTTCCGGGCAGACGAAGAAAGCCGCCGGAGACCGGCGGCTTCCAGGTGGCGCCTTCGGGAGACGCCGGGGACGAGGGGGCGGTCCGTTACCCGATGAGGCCCCTCCGGACGATGAAGGCGACGCCCGCGAGCGCGAGGAGGCCCGCGAGGGTCAGAAGACCGACCGGCCCGAGAGCGGGGATCCGGAAGGGACCCCTACTTCACCCTCGTCCCGGACGGGACCGCCGGATCGACCTGCAGGAGGGAGGGCTCGCCCGTGCCGGGGAGGGAGGCCGCGAGGATCATCCCGTTGGACTCGATCCCCATCAGCTTCGCCGGGGCCAGGTTGTAGACGAACGCGAACTTCTTCCCGACGAGCTGGTCCGGTGCGTACGCCGTGGCGATGCCGCCGACGATCGTCCGGACTTCCTCGCCGAAGCGCACCGTCATCTTCATCAGCTTCTTCGACTTCTCGACCTTCTCGGCCGCCACCACCTCGCCGATCCGGATGTCGACCTTGACGAAGTCCTCGATCGGGATCTTGGCGCCTGCGGGAGCCAGGGGGGTGGCCTGGGGAGCCGCGGGGACCGGGGGAGCGGGCGGGACCGCCGCGGGCGCGGCCGGCGAGGCGGACGCCAGGGCCGGTGCGGTTTCGGGGGAAGCGGGAGCGGGCTTCGTCTCTTCGGTCACGGTTCTCTCCTTGGGGGGAGCGGGCTGGAACCAGCTCTTCGGGTCGGCTCGCGGAAAGAGCGGGGGCGCGGCGTCGAGGGGCGCCTCCAGCGGCAGCCCTCCCCACTCGAGATCGGCGGAACGGAGGGTCGCCACCTCCCGGGACGCGCCGATCCTCCGCAGGATCTCGGCCGCGGCGGCAGGGGCGATCGGCGACAGGAGGACGGCGGCGATCCGGATCCCCTCCAGCGCGTTGAAGTGGACCCGGTGGAGCGAAGGCGTGACCCCCTCGGTCTTGACCTTCTTCCACGGCTCGCGCGTCGCGATGTAGGCGTCCACCGCCGTCACCAGCGCGCGGATCGCGTCGGCCGCCTCCTGGAAGCGGTAGGAGCGGAACGCCTCCCTCCAGGCGTCGACGGCGGCGGCCGCGGCGGTCTTCACCTCGCTGTCGGTGCAGCGCTCCGACGGCGTCTTCCCCCCGAACGCGTCGCTCGCCATCCGGACCGCGCGCGAGAGGGTGTTTCCCAGGCCGTTCGCCAGGTCGGCGTTGTAGCGCGAGAGGAACCCCTCGTCCGAGAAGCTCGCGTCCTGGCCGAACGACATCTCCGAGAGCAGGAACCACCGGAGCGCGTCGACCCCGAACTGGTCGACCAGCTCGTCCGGGCGGACGACGTTCCCGACCGACTTCGACATCTTCCGCCCGTCCCGCTCCCACCAGCCGTGGCTGATCACCTGGGTCGGGAGCGGCAGGCCCGCCGACATCAGGAACGCCGGCCAGTAGACGGCGTGGAACCGGAGGATGTCCTTCCCGACCAGGTGGAACGCCTGGGGGTCGCCGGCTCCGCCGGGCCAGCAGGTGCGGAAGAGGCGGTCGTCGCCCGTGCCGAAGCCGAGGGCGGAGATGTAGTTCGTCAGGGCGTCGAGCCAGACGTAGACGACGTGCCCGGGGTGGGACGGGAACGGGATCCCCCACTTCACGCTCGTCCTCGACACGGAGAGCGGCTTCAGCCCCGACGCGACGAAGGAGCGGACCTCGTTCAGCCTCGACGGCGGGAAGACGAACGAGGGCTGCGAGTCGTACAGGGCGAGCAGGCGGTCCTGGTAACGGTCGAGGCGGAAGAAGAGGTTCTCCTCGCTCTGCCACTCCGGCTTGTACCCGTGGGTCGGGCACGCGCCGTCCACCAGGTCCTTCTCCGGGTAGAACGCCTCGCAGCCGACGCAGTACCACCCCTCGTGCGCCCGGGTCTCCAGGTCGCCGGCCGCGTCGATCCGGCGGATGATCTCCACGACGCCGGGGTGGTGCCGCGCGGCATCGCTCGTCCGGATGAAGTCGTCGTTGGTGATCCCGAACTTCCGCCACAGCGCCCGGAAGGTCCCGACGTGCCGGTCGCAGACGTCGATCGGGGCGACCCCTTCGGCTCTTGCCACCTTCTCGATCTTCTGCCCGTGCTCGTCGGTCCCCGTCAGGAAGCGGACCTCGTCCCCCTCGAACCGGTGGAACCGGGCGAGGGCGTCGGTGACGACCGTCGTGTAGAGGTGGCCGATGTGGGGCCGGTCGTTGACGTAGTAGATCGGGGTGGTGAAGTAGCGGCGCGCCATGGGAGGGCGAGGATACCCGAATCAGCCCGCGATCCAGCCCCGCTGCCGGAACGAGACCCAGCGGCCCCGCCCCACGACGACGTGGTCGCGGACCTCGATCCCGATCGCGCGCCCCGCCTCCACGAACCGGCTCGTCGTCGCCCGGTCGTCGGCGGACGGCTCCGCGTCCCCCGAGGGGTGGTTGTGGTAGAGGACGAGGGCGACCGCGCCGGCGAGGACCGCCTGCCGGAACACCGGACCCGGAGAGACGGCGGCCGACGTGATGCCGCCGGCGAAGACGCGGGCGTCCTCCAGGAGCCGGTTCCGCGCGTCGAGCAGGAGCGCCCCCATCACCTCGCGCTGCTCCGTCGCGAGGCTCGCCTGGAGGTACTCCGCGGCCGCCCCGGGGTTGGCGATGAGGCTCTGCTTTCCGATCTCCTCGCGGGCGACGCGGGTCGCGATCTCCGAGGCCGCGGCGATCCGGGCCGCCTTGGCCGGCCCGACCCCGGCCGTCAGCTTCTCGAGGGCCGGCCCTCCCCTCCGGAAGAGTCCCACCAGCCCGTGCCGGTCGACGAGGTCCCGGGAGAGCTCGAGGACCGGCTGTCCCGGCCGCCCGGTCCCGAGCAAGACGGCCACCAGCTCCTCGTCGGAGAGCGCGGCCGCCCCCTTCGCCAGGAGCTTCTCCCGAGGCCGGTCCTTCTCGGCCACGTCGGCGAGCCGGCCGCGGATCGGGCCCGGGCTCGAGCGGCTCATCGCTCGAGACCGGGGGCTTCCCGGACCATCCGTTCGAAGGGCGCGCCGACGGCCACGAGCGCCACCGCCAAGGCCGGCATGACGACGAGGGAGGCCCTCCCGCAGGACATGAGGAGATCTTCGCACGCCGGAAGCTCCCCGGGGGACAGTTTGCCGCAGACCGGAACCGGGCGAGAATCGCGCCTTGCCGAACACCCGGACGATTCCCGCTCCGCCCCGACGGGCCCCGTTCCCGCTCGCCTCTGGGCGCCGGATGGCCTCGAAGGGAGCGGCATGAGCGACCAGCTCGTCGCCCGCGGGCGCTTCCTCGACTTCATCGTCCGGAAAGGGTGGGAATTCGTCGCCCGCCGCGACGTCAACGGCATCGTCCTGATCGTCCCCGTCACCGACGCCGGGGCGATCGTCCTCGTGGAGCAGCTGCGCCCTCCGGTCGGGAAGAACGTCGTCGAGCTGCCGGCCGGCCTCTCCGGGGACGACGAGGGGGGGAAGCACGAGACGCTCGAGATGTCGGCCCTCCGGGAGCTCCTCGAGGAGACCGGGTACGAGGCCGCGACGATGGAGCGGCTCGTGGACGGCCCGCCCAGCCCGGGAGTCACGAGCGAGATCGTCACCTACTTCCTGGCGCGCGGGCTCGTGAAGCGCCACGCAGGCGGGGGGGTCGGCGGCGAGCGGATCGTCGTCCACGAGGTGCCGCTCCACCGGGCGGAAGAGTGGCTCCTCGCCCGCTCCCGCGAGGGGGCCCTCGTCGACGCGAAGGTCTGGGCCGGTCTCTACTTCGCCCGGCACCTGGGGCAGGTTCCGGGCAAGACGCTCCTCCCCTAGTCCGACGCCGCGGCGCTATCATGGGACTCCGCTGTCGCCATTCCGGCGGCGCGACGACCCCATGCACGCGATCATCGACCTCTTCCGCGAAGGCTCCGTCGCCCACGCGATCCTCGTCCTGAGCCTCGCCGTCAGCGCGGGCCTGGCCCTGGGCCAGATCCGGGTCCTGAAGGTCAGCCTCGGGGTCGGAGGAGTCCTCTTCACGGGGCTCCTCCTGGGCCACCTCGGCATCACCGTGGACGCCCCGACGATGGACTTCGTCCGCGAGTTCGGGCTGATCCTCTTCGTCTACGCCATCGGGCTCCAGGTGGGCCCCGGGTTCTTCGCGTCCCTCCGGAAGCGCGGGCTCCCCCTCAACCTCCTGGCCGCCGGCATCGTCCTCGGGGGGACCGGGCTCGCCGCCCTGATCGCCTGGCTGTCGGGAATCGGGATCCCGACGGCGGTCGGCCTCCTGTCGGGAGCCGTCACGAACACCCCGAGCCTCGGCGCAGCGCAGCAGGCGCTCAAGGACCTCCCGGCCGCCAGGGCCGACGCGGTCCAGCTCCTGGGGCTGGGCTATGCGCTCGCCTACCCCTTCGGCATCTTCGGCATCCTCTTCACGTTCCAGGTCGTGCGGCGGCTCTTCTCGATCGACCCGGAGGCCGAGCGAAAGGTCTTCCAGAGATCGGAGCGGCGGGACGTCCCGTCGATCATCACCAAGGACTTCGAGGTCGCGAATCCGAACCTCGCGGGCAAGACCGTCGACGAGCTGCTCGAGGTGACGGGCCGGGGCGTGGTCGTCACGCGGGTCTACCGCGCAGGGGTCCAGCGGGTCGCCCTCCACGACTTCCGCCTCGAGGCGGGCGACGCGCTCCACGCCGTCGGCACCGCCAGCCGTCTCGAGGCCTTCCGGGTCATCGTCGGCAAGGAGAGCGGCCTGGGCCTCCCGACGATGCCGAGCGACATCGTCTTCCGGCCGGTCGTCGTGACGAAGAAGGAGGTCGTCGGGCGGGAGATCGACGACCTGGGCCTGGACGAGGCGTACGGCGTCATCGTCACGCGCGTGATCCGCGCCGGCATCGAGTTCACGCCGGCCAAGGGGCTCCCCCTCTCGTTCGGGGATCGCCTGATGGTCGTCGGCGAGGCCACGGCCATCGAACGCGCCGCCAAGGAGCTGGGCGACTCCCGCGAGGACCTGGAGAAGCCGCAGATCGTCCCGATCTTCGTCGGGATCGCCCTCGGCGTCCTCGTCGGCTCGTGGCCGATCGAGATCCCCGGCGTCCCGGCCCCCGTGAAGCTGGGGCTCGCCGGCGGACCGCTCCTCGTGGCGATCCTCCTCGCCCGGCTCGGGAAGGTGGGGCCGATCCTCGTCTACATGCCGAACGCCGCGAAGTCCCTGCTCCGGGAGTTCGGCATCGCCCTCTTCCTGGCCTGCGTCGGGCTGAAGGCGGGGGAGAAGCTGATCCCGGTCCTGATGTCCCGGCAGGGCCTTCTCTGGGTGGGGCTGGGCGCCCTCATCACCGTCGTGCCGCTCGTCGTCGGCGGCATCGTGGCCCGCGCGGCGATGAAGCTCGACTTCGTCACCATCACCGGCGTCCTCTCCGGGAGCATGACCGATCCCCCCGCGCTCGCCTACGCGACCCAGCTCTTCGGGAGCGACGCCCCCTCGATCGCCTACGCCACCGTCTACCCGCTGACGATGCTCCTCCGCGTCGTCCTCGCGCAGCTCTTCGTCCTGGTGGGGCTGGGATAGGCGAAGGCCCCTCTCGTGCCGAGCCACCTCTTCGAGTCCGTCGCGGCGCTCCCGCTCCCGGTCGCCGAGGTCTTCCCGTTCTTCGCCGACATCGCGAACCTCGACCGGATCACGCCTCCCGAGCTGGCGTTCCGGACGCTCACGCCGGGAGTCGCGATGCGGGCCGGAGCGCTGGTCGACCACGAGATCCGGCTGTTCGGCGTCCCGATGAAGTGGCGCACGCGGATCGCCCGCTGGGACCCTCCGGTGGAATTCGTCGACGAGCAGGTGTCGGGCCCCTATGCCGAGTGGGTCCACACACACCGTTTCCGGGACGATGGGCAGAGCGGCACCGTCATGACCGACTCGGTTCGCTACCGCCTCCCGCTCGCCCCCTTCGGCGAGATCGCCCACCCGCTCGTCCGCTTCCAGATCGGCCGGATCTTCAGGTATCGCGAGAAGATGATCCGGCAGGTCCTCGGCACCGCCTGAGCCGTGGCATGACCGCGGTCATACGGGCCGCGGCCGTCCGGTGCTAGTGCTAGCATCCGCGCCATGAGCGATTTGGCCGAAGTGAAGGAAGCGATCTACGGGCACGAGGTTCTCGGAATCGTCGCCACCCGACCCACCCCCTGGCCCGTCGAGGAGCTTCGCCGAGCGGTGGCGACGGCATTCGGAACGGACGCCGTCTTCCAGAACTGCCACGGCAGCCGGTTCACCTTCGAAGAGGTCATCGGCTTCCTCTCCTCGAAAGGGAAGCTCTCGTTCCAGGACGGGAAGGTCTCGCTCGGCGCGGTCCCGGGCTGCGAGAACCATTAGCGCGTCGCTCGGCGACCCGTCAGTGTTCTCGCCAGAGTGAGGATCTCGTGACCTCGTTGCCACCGTTCTTTTCCAGAAAGACCGCTTTCATTTCCCCTCCTTCCCGTGGAAACTCTCGCCTCCGGTCATGAAGTCTTCCCTTCCGACGCTTCCGCCCTCCGACTTCCCTTCCATGGACCCGTCGGAGATCTGCCCGCCCTGCGGCAGCTGCTGCAAGTACGTCTCGCTCGGCATGGAGTCGCCCGACAACGTCAAGTACGTCGCGATGGCGCTCTGGTTCCTCTACCACGACGGGATCGGCATCTACCAGGCGCACGACGACGACTGGTACATGATCGTCCCGGGCGAGTGCGAGCACCTCCTCCCGAGCGGGCTCTGCGGCGTCTACGAGAACCGCCCGTTCGTCTGCCGCGAGTACGACGTGGCCGACTGCGAGGGGACGTCCACCGAGGCGTCCGAGAAGCTGAAGTTCATGGACGCCGCGTCGTTCCTCTCCTGGCTCCGCAGGTCCCGCCCGGCCCTCTACCAGCGGTGTCTGGAGAAGGGGATCATCCCGGAGAAGTACCGGCAGAAGGACTGAGGCTCCCGCGCGGCAGGGAGCTGCCGGGACACCCTTCCAGGTTCAGCCGAACCCGAGCCTCTTTGCCACCTCGGCCTGGCGGACGTCCAGCGTCTCGAAGCGAAGTTCCCGACCGTCCGGCGCGAGCAGCAGGGCACAGGCGAGATGCCAGGCGTCAGCGCCCCTCACGTAGCCGTTCGCCAGGACCCGGTCGATCTCGGCGGTGAGCGGCCTGTCGGGGCTGACCCATTCGAGGTTCGGCAGGACCTCGAGCGGACTACCCTGAACGCCTTCCCGCCGAAATGCCGCCTTCAGCTCCGCTTCGAGCAGGTTCGAGGCAAAGACGGCATCGTACTTCGCGAGCCTCCCGGCCAGATTCGCCGCACCCCTCTCGCCGAACGCTATCGCCACCAAGCACGACGTGTCGACATAGGCCGCCTTCATCGGTGCCTCCGGCCGCCTCAGTCCCGATCCGTCAGGAAGCGCTTCAGAGCGCCGGCCTTGCGGGAGACCTCACGGAGCGCCTTCGGCCCTGCCAGATGCCGGGACAAGAGACCTTCCCCCCGAAGCCTCGAGAGGCGGCCGGCCAGCCCTTCCTCGAGAGGAGCGATCGGGTGCATCTCGGCCACGGGAACGCCCCGCAGCGAGATGACGACGACATTGCCCGCCCGAACCTGCCGGAGCACGGCGCTGAATTTCGCCTTCGCCTCGTACGTGGAATAGGTCTTCGGCACGATCCTGCCCTCCGGCAAAGCCTATCCGATCAGGTCTGGTCTGACTAGTCTTTTCAGAGCCCCGTCCGGCCGGTGCTTCCGGCTGTTTCCGGTGGCCGCCGGCACGAGGAGGATCGTCTCGGCGAATCCAGTCATCCCCCGGAATGACCGCCGGTGCTCGTCGCCGACAGGGAGCTGTCCATCGCGGCCTTCTTCAAGCCCGCTTCTCGTTGCCCTTTCCTTCTCGGCGGAGCCGCGCGATCACGGCCTCGCCCGCCCCGCCCGTGGACAGCGCCCCGCCCAGGTCCGCCGTCGTCTCCCGCGCTCTCACGCAGGCCTCCACCGCGCGCTCGACCGTCCCCGCCGCGGCCGGCTCTCCCAGGTGCCGGAGCAGCATCGCGGCGGAGAGGATGGAGCCGAGCGGATTCGCGATTCCCTTCCCGGCGAGCGGCGGCGCCGACCCGTGGACCGGCTCGAAGACCGACACGCGGCCGGGGTGGACGTTGCCGGACGGGGTGACGCCGAGGCCCCCGACGAGCGCCGCCGCGAGGTCGGAGAGAAGGTCGCCGAAGAGGTTGTTGGTCACGACGACGTCGAACGACCCGGGGCGCCGGACCATCTCCATCGCGAGCGTGTCGGCGAAGAGATGCGACGCCTCGCAATCGGGAAAGTCCGCCGCCACCTCGAGGAAGACGCGGCGCCAGAGCTCGCCGCCGAACCGCTGGACGTTGTGCTTGTCGGCCATGAGGACCCTCGGCGCGCGGCCCAGCCGCCGCGGCCTTTCGAGGTCCCTCGCCCGCTCGAAGGCGTAGCGGCAGATCCGCTCGGTGCCGGTGCGGGTCGTGACGTCCCCCTCGATCGCCACCTCGTCCCGCGTGCCCGCCAGGAACAGGCCTCCCATCCCGACGTAGGCCCCTTCCGTGTTCTCGCGCACGATCACGAAGTCGATCTCCGAAGCGGGCACCCCCTTCAGCGGGGAAAGGCGGTCGTCCAGGCACCTCACCGGCCGCACGTTCGCGAAGAGGTCGAGCCGCGACCGCATCCCGAGGAGGATCTCCTTGGCGTGGCTCATGTCCGGAATCCTCGGATCGCCGAACGCGCCCACGAGGACGGCGTCGAAGTCCCGCCGGAGGCTGTCGAACGCTCCTTCGGGGAGGGCGCGTCCCGTCGCCAGCGTGTGGTCCGCCGACCAAGGAAACGGGGTCAGCCGGCACCGGAGCGCCCCCTCCGCGGCGAGCGCCTCGAGGACGCGAACCGCTTCCCGGGTCGTCTCCACGCCGATCCCGTCGCCGGGGACCACGGCGATGCGGTGGACGGGTCCGGAGAGCACGGCTGCCGGCCTAGCCCTCGAGCGAGAGGAGCGCCTCGAGGAGGTGTCCCGCGTCCTCGTAGCGCTCCGGGCGGAACCGCGCGAGCGCCTTCATCATGATCGCCGACTCGTCCTCGGAGAGGAACGGGGCATACGGGCGCGGGTCGTCGGGATCCCGTTCGAGGCGGGCCACGAGAACGTCGTCGCCCACGTAGGGCCAGCGCCCCGTCGCGAGCGTGTAGAACGTGGCCCCGAGCGAGTAGACGTCGCTCGCAGGACTGGGGCTCTCTCCCCGGAGGACCTCGGGCGGCAGGAAGGCGGGCGTCCCGATCAGCTTCGACGTCATCCCCGAGTCCCCCACCGGCCGGGCGAGGCCGAAGTCGAGGATGCGGAGCGTGTCGCGGCGGTCCAGCATCAGGTTCGCCGGCTTCAGGTCCCGGTGGAGGATTCCCTTCGCGTGCGCCGCCGCCACTCCGCGGGACGCCTGGACGAACCAGTCCCTCCAGTGCTCCCGGATGCGCGCCGGGTCGCTCTTCATGAGCTTCTGGAGGTTCGGGCCGTCCAGGTACTCCATCGCGAGGTAGGCGCTCCCGAACCCGAGGCCGTAGTCGTAGAGCGCCACCACGTTCGGGTGCTCGAGAGTGGCGATCGCCTTCGCCTCGCGGTCGAAGTAGCGCATCGCGACGTCGTCCCCCCAGAGCGTCGAGGGCAGGATCTTCAGCGCCACGAACCGGTCCAGCTTCCGGTCGAGGGCCTTGTGCACGACTCCCATCCCGCCGCGGCCGAGCTCCGAGACGATCTCGTACCGCACGCTCGGATCGTCGAGGAGCGCGAGCGCCCCCTGCGCGCCCGGCACCGGAGCCGCGGCGACGGGGGCGGCGGCGGCGGGAGCCGGCATCGAAGCCTGGAGGGTCTGGAGGGGTCCTGAGCTCGTCAACGCCACCGGCGGCAGCGAGAACGGGGCCTTCGTGTCGAACGGGGTCGGCTGCTGGGTCTCCCTGGCGCGGACCGCGAGCTCGGCCTGCCGCTCCGCGGCGCCGGCGTAGAACGGGTCGAACGCGGCGATCCGGCCGAGCCGGTCTGCCGCCCCCGCCAGGTCCCCGTTCGCCTCGAGCGCCCGCGCCAGGGCTTCGTGGCGCGCGACGCTGGCCAGGTCGACCGGAGCCTGGCCGAGGCTCTCCCGGAGGACGTGGACGGCGTCGGAGGCCTCCCCCTCCCGGAGGTGCGCCTCCGCAAGGTCGAGGAAGAACTCGGGGACGCCCGCGGCGCTTCGCGGAACGGACATCAGGCTCTCCCACGCGAGATCCCGGTGCCCCGCGAGAAGAGCACACCGCGCGGCGTCCAGCTTCCGACCGCCGCGGACGTAGTGGGGAATCGCTTCCATGAAGGCGCCCGACTGCTCCATCGTGGCGGCCGCTTCCGCGAACCGGCCGACCGCCTGGAAGAGCGCCGCCGCCTTCTCCAGCTGGCCGACGTCGCGGTAGAGATGAGCGGCGCGTTCCGCCTGTCCGCACGCCTCCCAGGCGGCCGCCGCGCTCTCGAGGTCGCCGCTCCGCTGGAACAGGGGAGCCGCGCGGTCGAGACGCCCGGCATCCCGGAATGCGGTGGCGGCCTGACCGACCTGCCCCGCTCTCTCGAACATCGCCGCCGCGCGGTCCGGAAAGCCGGCCTCGAGCCACTCCTCCGCGGCCTTGCCGGATTCTCCTCGAGCCTCGGCGTCGCGGGCCCGAAGCTCGTGGGCCATTCTCTGGTTCCCGGACGTCGCCGCGGCGGCAGCGGATTGCGCCAGGTCGCCGGCCCGCTCGAAATCCCGCTGCGCTTCCGCCGGCCGGCCGGCCTGGAGGTAGAAGGGGGCGGCGAGCGCCGGCTCGTTCGCCATCCGGTAGGCCTCGGCCGCGCCGAGCGAATTCCCCCACGCTGCCGCCGCGTCGCCGGCCCGGCGGAACAGCGAGACCTTCCCGGGACCGGACGTCTGGATGTCAGCCATGCGGCGGTAGGCCTCTTCCAGCGCCCGCTGGTCCCCGCTCAGCTCGGCCGCCTCGGCCAGCCGGTCCCAGCGGGACGAGGCCCTCGCATCGGCCACGGCGGCCGCGAGGGTAGAGGAGGCCGCGCCGGGGTTGCCCGCCGTCTGCCACGCCCGGCTCGCCTCGAGCGCGAAGGCCGGCCCGGCCTTCTCGTAGAGGGCGGCCGCCTCGGCGGCGTTCCCTTCCCGGAGCTCCAGGGCCGCCACCCGGGGGTGCGCTTTCGCCTTGCGAAACGCCTTCTTCGCCCGGCCCACGTCCCCCACCTTCAGGTAGAGCTCGCCGGCACGGCCGTGGTCTCCCGCCGAGGTCGCCTGCCGGGCCGCCACCAGGTCCGGCTTCTCGAAGGCGGAGGCGCGGATCGAGAGCAGCGCGAGAAGAACCCCGAGGAGGTCGAGGGCCCAGCGATAGAGCAGCGACCGGGAGAAGAACCCGTACAGGCCAGACTTGACGATCGCCGCCTGCGCGTCGCTGACGGAGGGCGGGAGCTGGCTCGCCAGGAGCGCGAGGATCTGGTCGAGGTGAGCCACCACGGGCAGGGCCGCCGCCAGGACCAGCATCAGGGCCGAGGATCTCAGCCAGCCCGCCAGGTCGATGCCGCGGAAGTCGAGGAGGCCGCGGACGATCCGCACCAGCAGGAAGACGAGGACGACCGCCAGGATCTCCCGGGCGAAGAAGAGCCGGTGTTTCGCCAGGGCCGCCGCCAGCTCCTGCGCCCCCTGCTCGGCGGTCGCCCACTCGGACAGCCTCTGGAGCGCGAACTGCAGAACGGTTCCCCCGACCAGCCAGGCCAGGTCGTCCCTCCAGCTCCTGCTCTTCACCGACCGATTATCGGTGAAGAGCCCCCGTCCGGCCGTAAACTGGAGTTTCGTGCTGACAAAGATCCTCCTGGCCCTCCCGGACCTCCAGGGACTCGTGCGGCTTCTCAGCCTCCTCGGACTGTCCGCTCTCTCGCTCGCGGCGCCCGCCGCACGCGCCCAGGCATTCTCCGACCCGGGGGCCGGTTTCGGGATCCAGGGAGGGATCTCGAAGGGAACGGATGCCGACGCCGTTCCGATCGGACGGCTGCACGCCCGTTACCGCCTCACGGGAATGGTCGGCGTGGAGCTGGCGGCCGGCCACCGCAACGAAGAGGTCCGGCAACAGGGGGCCCCGTTCCTCAGGCTCGCCGAGACACACCTGACCGGGTCGTTTCTCCTCTTCTTCCTCTTCGACCACCGGGTCCAGCCGTATCTCCTGGGCGGGGGCGGGTATTACTACGTCTCGGAGCGCGGGCTGGGCGCCAACGCCGATTACCGCGGAATCGAGCACCTCTTCGGCTTCCACGCCGGCGCGGGGGTCGACGTCCGCGTCAGCCGCAGCGTGTCGCTCTTCCTCGACGGGCGGTACACCTTCCTCGGCATCGCGAGCATCCCTCCCGACTACACCGGGAACGCCGACTTCTCGTCCTTGACCGTCGGAGTGAACCTGTACTTCTGAGGCGATCTGCGCCTCATTACTCTGCCGAGGGCAGCCGATTCGGCACCGACACCTTCTCTCCTCGAGGGAGGGGTGGGCGCGGGCCCCGTCCGCGCCGCAGGGGAACGGTCGAGTTCCCCTGGATAATGTTGGCCGCCCTCGGCTGAGGCGCTGATGCGCGAAGCGCTTCAGCGCCTCAGAAGACCCGCGAGGTCGGCGGGGTCGACGTTGCCTCCCGAGAGGACGAGGCCGACCTTTTTCCCGGCTACTCCCGGGACCTTTCCGGCCAGCAGCGCGGCGAGCGCGGCGCCGCCTCCCGGCTCCACCACCACCTTCAGGCGGGAGAGGCAGAGCCTCATCGCTTCGACCAGTTCCGCGTCCGAGACGGTCAGGATCCCCTCCGCCAGGGCCCGCACGATGGCAAGCGTCCGTTCGGCCGGCCGCGTCGTCTGGAGGCAGTCGGCGATGGTC
>CAIMWE010000193.1 GCA_903845115.1 uncultured Acidobacteriota bacterium
CTTCGTCGAGATGACCGCGCGAACCATGCCGTCTCGAAACTGGGTCACCGTCTTCCCGACGCGTCTCACCTGGGGTCCGTCCTCCGCCGCCAGGAGGGCCCACGCCGAGCCGGCGAGAGCGAGGATCCCGAACACCTTGAAAAGCTTGGGCATCGTCCCCTCCTCGACCGCCCTCAGCGGCCGACAGACATCATGCCGCAGCGGCCGGGCCACGAGGGGCCCGGCCGCCTGGGTCGATCGGATTCCGGGGGCGTTACTTGGCGGCGGGCGGAGCGGCCGGGACCTTGGCCCAGTCGATCTTCCCGTCCTTCCCCTTGGCCGCCTCGACCTTCTTGCCGAAGTCGTTCCGGTCGGCGGCGCCCTTCTTGGGGGTCTTCGCGACGTGGCAGGTGTCGCACTTGGCCTCGGCGTTCTTGGCCTTGTACTCCTTGAAGATGTCCATCGTGGCGAGGGCCGAAGAACCCAGGGCGAGGGACGCGATGGTGGCGACGAGGGCGGTGGTGGTGCGCTTCATCTGATCTCCTTTTCGTGTGTCTGTTCTTGCCCCGAGCCGGGGGCCTCAAGACGAACTTGAATCACGGATCGTGCCAGGCCGGGGTGCCCTGCGCAATGGGGCGGTAACCCTTTTCGGGGAGAAGAGGTTCCCGGCGGCCTCGGGTAAGATCGCCGTCGAATGCCCACCACCTCGCTCTTCTCCCCCGTCGAGCTGGAAATCGAGCTTTTCTGCCTGGGATTCCGGATCGCCCCGGCCACCCGCACCGAGCTGGAGGCCCGCCGGATCACCCGGACCCGGGCCGGGCTCGGCTCCGGCCTGGAGATCGTGGTCCCTTCGCCCCGCAAGGAGATCTGGGTCAACGTCCCGGTGGAAGAGCCGTTCGCGACGCGCTCGCCCCTCGAGCTCGTCGCCCGGGACGGGGGTTGGGCCGTCCACGACTCCCGGAGCGGCGCCCACTACGCCGTCCGGATCCCTCCCGAGCCGGCCTGGTACTCCGAGAAGACGAGCAGCGGGACGGAGATGAGCCGGGTCGGCGTCCTGCAGGGCAACTACCTCGGGATCTTCCTCTCGAACACCTGCCTCTACTGGTACAGCCGGCCGGCCGCCGACAACTGCCAGTTCTGCACGAGCGGGAAGAACGTCGGCGTGAACGAGATCAAGCAGAAGGCTGTCGACGACGTCGTGGAGGTGGCCCGGGCCGCCCAGCACGAGAGCGGCTCCGTTTTCACCCACTTCAACACGGGCTACCAGTACGAGGACGACCCGAAGAAGCGCTCGGTGCACGGCCTTCAGCAGGCGAAGCCCCACGTCCAGGCCGTGAGGCGCCGCGTGGGCGGTTTCATCGGCGTCCAGTCGGTCCCGGTCTCGAAGGACCAGTTCGACGAGTACGACGAGCTGATCGAGGCGGGGACCGACCACTTCTCGTTCTGCTTCGAGTTCATCGACCCCGAGGTCTTCGCGCGGCTCTGCCCGGGAAAGGCGCGGACGGTGGGGCTCGACTCCTTCTTCCACGCGATGGAATACACCTCCAGGAAGCTCGGCAAGGGGCGGGTCTCGGGTGAGCTGATCGCCGGTCTGGAGAGTGTCGAGTCGACGTTCAGGGCCATCGACCGCGTCGTCGAGACCGGGGCCTTCCCGACCGTCTGCATCTTCCGTCCGCTGCTCGGAAGCAACCTGGAGGAGACGCCCCCTCCCGACCCGGAGGCGATGAAGGCCGTCATGGCCTACCAGTACGAGGCGTGCCGCAGGGCCGGCATCCCCGTCGGGGTCCTGCCGATCGAGGTCTCCCTCGTGGTCCAGCCCGAGGAGGCCAGGGACCTCCTCCCGCCGCGGTCCTTCCCCGGCTTCTACGACCTCAAGGTGGGGGCGATGAAGAAGCTCGTCCGGCCCTACGTCAGCTGGAAGATGAAGCCCCGGCCGGCGGCCTAGAAAGCGGCGCCCACCGGGGGGGAGGGCCGCTCCACCGTCACCGGCACCCGGACGGTGAACGTCGTCCCCTTCCCCCGCTCGCTCTCGACGTGGAGGTTGCCCCCCATCATCTCGCAGAGCTTCTTGCTGATCGCCAGGCCCAGCCCCGTGCCGCCGAACCGCCGGGAGGTGTGCGTCTCGACCTGGGTGAACGGGATGAACAGCCTCTCCACCTGGTCGGGGGACATCCCGATGCCGGAGTCGGAGACCCGGAAGCGGGCCCACTCCCGCCCGTTTTCGCCCTGGCGCTCGAAGGCCAGGACGATCGACCCCTGGCTCGTGAACTTCGCCGCGTTCCCCAGGAGGTTCAGGAGGATCTGCCGGAGGCGCGTCGGGTCGGTCCAGATCGTCCCCGGCTCGAGCGGGAGGAAGAGGTCGAGGCGGTTCCCGTTCTTCTCCGCGAGCGGCCTGACGGCCGCGACCACGTCATCGACCGCGCCCGCGACCGAGGTCTCCTCGATCGCGATCTCCATCTTCCCGGCCTCGATCTTCGACAGGTCGAGGATGTCGTCGATCAGCCCGAGCAGGTGGCGGCCCGCGGAGTGGATCCGGGAAAGGTCCTCTTCCAGGCCGTCGATCCCGCGCTCCCGGACGACCTCCGTCAGCATCTCGGAGTACCCCAGGATCGCGTTGAGGGGGGTCCGGAGCTCGTGGGAGGTGTTGGCGAGGAACTGGCTCTTCGTCTGGCTCGCCTCCTCCGCGGCCTGGCCGGCCGCGAGCGCAGCCTCCGTCCTCTCCTTCTCTTCCCGAAGGGTCGCCGTCCGTTTCTCGACGAGGAGGACGAGCTCCCGCTCCCGCTCGACGAGCTGCGCGATCCGGAGCCGGACGAAGACGAAGGCCACGAGGGCGGCCGCGACGGCGAGAAGCCCGTAGAAGACCCACGTCTCGGTGAGGCGCGGCATCACCTCGAGCGGCGCGCGGAAGGGGGGGTACAGGAGGACCGCGCCTCGCAGGACGCCCGCCGAGTGCCCTGAGGGCCGCGACCGCATCCGGCGATCATAGAGGAGCCCCCCCCCGGGAACCTTCGCCCCCGGACTCCGTATTGACCTCTATGAAGAGGAAGTGGGTCGTCATCGCCGCCGTCGCCGTGGTCATCACGGGGGGGGGTGTCGTCTTCGCCTCCCGCGGGACGGGCAAGCCCAAGACGGGGGCCGACGCCACCCCCTTCCGGCTCGGCAAGGTCCAGGCGGAGGACCTCCAGGTCAGCGTCCGCGAAGTGGGCGTCGTCGACCCGGAGACGAAGGTCGACGTGAAGTCGGCGGTGTCGGGCCGCATCGTGAGCCTCCGCGTCCGGGAAGGGGCGGTCGTGAAGGCGGGCGACATCCTGGCCGAGGTCGAGCCGGACGTGACGCAGGCGCAGTCCCTGTCCGACGTGCAGACGGGCGTCACCCAGGCCAACCTGAACCTCCGGGACACCGAGCGGCAGCTCCAGGCGCAGGAGGCGCTCTTTGCGAACGGCCTGATCGGACACCAGACGCTGAAGGACTACGTGGCCAAGCGGGACCTGGCGGCGGAGGCCCTCAAGGCGGCCAAGTCC
Organism: uncultured Acidobacteriota bacterium; assembly: GCA_903845115.1. Classification (GTDB taxonomy): domain Bacteria; phylum Acidobacteriota; class Thermoanaerobaculia; order UBA5066; family UBA5066; genus CAIMWE01. Next base: position 3,501 of record CAIMWE010000193.1, read on the forward strand.
CGCTACCAGATCGTCGAGGACCACGGCATCCCCATCTCCGGCGCGGCCTCGTCGCAGATCGCCCGGGTCACGAGCCCGATGTCGGGCGTCGTCATCACGAAAGGCGTGGAGCTGGGCGAGACCGTCACCTCGGGCGTCTCGTCCTTCAACGCCGGGACCGTCCTCTTCACGGTCGCCGACCTGAAGTCGCTCATCGTCCGCGTGAACCTGAACGAGGTCGACATCGCGAAGGTCTCCGTCGGCCAGCCGGTCCGCATCACCCTGGACGCGTACCCTCAGCGCGTCTTCGCCGGGAAGGTCCGGTTCGTGGCCCCCGCCGCCAAGGCGCTCGACAAGATCAAGGTCTTCCAGGTGGAGGTCGCCCTCGACGACCTGGACCACGCCTTCCGCACCGGCATGAGCACGAACGTCGAGATCCTCGGGGAGAAGCGCGAAAAGGCGGTCTCGATCCCGCTCGAGGCGCTCCAGAAGCGCGAGGGGAGCACGGTGGCCTACGTCCTGAAGGCGAACCTCCCCGAGAAGGAGATCGCGAAGGCGAAGGAGGGGCTCTCCGGCCGGGGCAAGTTCATCTGGCTCTCCGAGCACTGGAAGGACTACTTCCAGGTCGTCCCCGTGAAGGCGGGCATCGCCACGCTCGAGCGGATCGAGGTGCTGGAAGGGCTGAAGCCCGACCAGCAGGTCTGCCTCGAGGACCCGACGAAGAAGAAGGTCGAGAAGGACGACGACAACTAGGGGCGGCGGCGATGGAGAACGTCATCGTCACCCGGAGCCTCACGAAGGTCTTCGGCGCCAACGGAAACGCCGTCCACGCCCTCCGCGGGATCGACCTGGAGGTCGCCCGCGGGGAGTTCGTGGCCCTCGTCGGCCCGTCCGGGTCGGGAAAGTCGACCCTGATGGCGATCATCGGGTGCCTCGACTCCCCGACGGCCGGGACCTACACCCTCGGCGGCGAGTCCGTCGAGAGGCTCTCCGGCTCGGCCCTGGCCCGGATCCGGAACGAGAAGGTCGGCTTCGTCTTCCAGACCTACAACCTCCTTCCCCGGGCGACCGTCTCCCGCAACGTGGAGCTGCCGATGCTCTACGCGGGGGTCGGCCGCAGGCAGCGGCGGGAGCGGGCCCTGGAGCTCCTCGAGCAGGTCGGCATTCCCGAGAAGGCCGACCGGCTTCCCTCCGAGCTGTCGGGCGGGCAGCGGCAGCGGGTCGCGATCGCGCGGGCGCTCGCGAACCGCCCGGCGCTGCTCCTGGCCGACGAGCCGACCGGGGCGCTCGACTCGAAGACCGGAGCCGAGGTCCTCGGCATGTTCCAGCAGCTCAACCGCCAGGGGCACACCGTCCTCCTCGTGACCCACGACGCGAGCATCGCCGCCCTCGCCTCGCGGCGCGTGGAGCTGCACGACGGGCTGGTGCGGACCGTGGAGTCGAGGGCGGACTAGGTGAGCCGGACCGGAGCCTTCACCCTTCGCCTCGCGGAGTCGTGGACCGAGATCCGCGAGAACCTGGGGCGCTCGGTCCTCCAGGCCCTCGGGGTCATGGTGGGCGTCGCTTCGGTCCTGGGGGGGTTCTCCATCTCCGACAGCCACCAGGCGCGGTCGGACGAGCGGTGGCGGAAGCTGGGCGGCATGGAGCGCCTGAACGTGCAGCCCGCCGAGGCGATCCGGGGCGGCAACCCGTCCGCGCTCCAGTCCGCCAACCTCGGACTGAGGCGCCTCGACGCCGACGAGGGCGAGGAGATGAACCGGAAGGCCGTCAACGCGACGAGCGTCCAGAAGAACGCCCGCGCCCGGGTCCGGTCCCCGTACGCCGACCAGACGCGGCAGATCAGCGGGATCGGCGGCGACTTCCTGCCGCTGAACGGCTACGAGATCGAGCGGGGCCGTCTCTTCTCGACGAGCGAGCTGGAGGCGGGCGCCCCGGTCTGTCTCCTCGGCGCCGAGGCGGCCTTGGCCTTCTTCCCGACCGGCGACCCCCTCGGCCAGTCGATCACGCTCGGGGAGACCCGGGTCGTCGTCGTGGGAGTGCTCAGGGAGCTGGTCTTCCGGTGGCGGGACGGCGACGGAAACGCGTTCGCCTGGAGGAACCGCCTCATCGCGGCGCCCGCGGCCTTCGTGGCGACGCGGATGCAGGGGGACAAGTACTCGCGGGTGGACCGGGTGACCTTCAAGATCCCCGACCTCTCCCTGATGGAGGGGTTCGCCCGGGAGCTCGTCGCGGTGCTGAAGTCGAACCACCGCCTCCAGGACGACTTCCGGATCGACGACATCGCCGCCCGGATGCGGAAACGGCAGAGCCAGGGGCAGGTCTACAACATCGTCTTCCTCCTTTCCGGGGTCCTCTCCCTCATCGGGGGGGGGATGGTCAACGTCAACATCCAGCTGGCGAGCCTGAAGGAGCGGGTGCGGGAGATCGGCGTCCGGATGGCGATCGGCGCCTCGGGCAAGGAGGTCTTCAAGAGCTTCCTGACGGAGGCGCTCCTGCTGACGCTGCTCGGCAGCCTGGCCGGCCTGCTCCTCGGCGTCGTCTTCGCGAAGGCGATCTGCTCGTTCCTCGAGATTCCTGCCCTCCTCCGCCCCACGAGCTTCCTGCTCGCGTTCGTCGTGGCGGCCGGATTCGGCGTCCTCTTCGCCCTCTACCCGGCCTGGAAGGCGTCGCGCCTCTCGCCGATGGAGGCGCTCCGGTATGAGTGACCTCGCGTCGGGCCCGGCCGCCGGGACCCGGCAGGGCCTCCGGATGTGGGTCGGCCTCGCGTGGGAGGTCGTCCGCGGCGGCTTCGTCGAGCTCTGGGCCCACAAGCTCCGGTCGGCCCTCACGCTGACCCTCCTGATGCTCGGGGTCTTCACGCTGGTCGTGATGACGTCGGTCCTGGACGGCATCCTGGACAAGGTCCAGACCGGCTTCGCCGGCCTCTCCTGGGACGGCACGATCGTCATCCAGCCGAAGGAAGCGAAGACGAACGACGACCAGAAGCGGTTCGCCATGTCGCCCGGGCTCCGGTTCGAGGACCTCCCCCGCCTCGCCGCCGACCACCCTCTCGTCACCGCCTTCCTCCCCCGGGCCACCAAACGCACCACCGTCCGGGTCCAGGGGGGCACCGAGCGGACCTTCGTCACGGGCGTGACGCCCGACTTCGCCGTCCTGATGAACCGTCCGGTCAGCCTCGGGCGCGGGCTGACCGCCGACGACGCGCGCCGGCGGAGCTCCGTCGCGGTCGTCGGCGCGACCCTCGCCTCGAAGCTGTTCGGCGGGGCCGACCCGGTCGGGCGGGACGTCGCCATCGACGGCGTCTCCTTCCGGATCGTCGGCGTGACCGCCCCGACCATGATCTTCTCCGAGGAGCACTACTACGACGCCAACGGGCTGCTGATCCCGATCGAGACCTACATGGTCCGCGTGGACAAGGACCACAAGCTGACCCAGGTCGCGGCGAAGCTCCGGAGCAGGAAGGACGTCCTCGAGGTGAAGTCGCTGCTGCTGTCGCGCGCCCGACAGGCCCACCACGGCATCGAGGACGTGGAGATCACCGACCTGGACGCCGAGATGGCGAAGGGGTTCGCCCGCTTCCAGGAGGAGATGCGCGGCTGGACGGTCGTCCTCTCGTCCCTCGCGGGGACCGTGCTCCTCGTCGGAGGGGTCGGGGTCCTCTCCGTGATGCTGATCTCGTTCTCCGACCGGAGGTTCGAGATCGGCCTGAGAAAGGCGATGGGCGCCTCGGACTTCGAGATCCTCTTCCAGTTCCTGCTGGAGGCCCTCGTCCTCGCGTCGGTCGGCGCGTTCCTCGGGACCGTCGCCGGAGCGTTCCTCTGCCGGAGGCTCTCGGACCTCTTCCCGTGGGGTCTCGTCGTGAACCCGGTGGGGCTCGCGATCGCCTGGGCCGTGGCACTCGGCCTCGCGTTCGTCTTCGGCCTCTACCCGGCCCTCCGGGCCTCCCGCCTCTCCCCGATGGAGGCGATGCGCTGAGCCGCTATTCCTCCGCCCGTGCCCGGCGGACGTAGAGCTTCTGGTCGACCCGCGCGACCACTTTCCTGTCCTCGCCGACGACCTCCACCGTGAGCCGCGGCTCGACCTTCTCCCCCAGGTCCGCCCTCTCCCGAATCCTGTCGATCTCCTCGGGAGGGACGTGGAAGGTCGCCCGGACCGTGCCCCGCCCGGGACGGAGGAAGTCGATGAACGCGGAACGGCTCCAGACGACGTACCCGGCGCCGAGGTGGCGGGCCACGATGATCGCGAAGAACGGGTCGCACATCGCGTAGAGCGAGCCGCCGAAGTGCGTACCGAAGAGGTTCCGGTTCCAGGGGCGGAGCTTCATCGAGGAGACGATGGTGTACGGGTCCGCCTTCGACTGGCGGACCCGCACCCCGGCCCCGAGGAACGGCGGGTAGACGTTGATGATCCGGGCCAGGAGGCGCTGGACACGCGGGATTCGTTGGGGCGGGCTCACGCGGCCTCCGAGTCAGGAAGAGCTACTTGGTGATCTCGAGCAGCTCGACCTCGAAGACCAGCGTCGCCCCGGGCTTGATCTTGGGCGCGGCCCCGCCGTCGCCGTAGGCGAGGTCCGACGGGCAGACGAGCTTCGCCTTGCCGCCCACCTTCATCAGCTGGACGCCCTCGGACCAGCACGGGATGACCTGGTTCAGCGCGATGGTCGTGGGCTCCTTGCGCTGGATGGAGGAGTCGAAGATCGACCCGTCGGTGAGGGTCCCCTGGTAGTGGACCTTGACCTTGTCGGTGGCCTTGGGAGCCGGCCCGGTTCCCGCCTTCACCTCCGTGTAGATCAGCCCCGAAGGCTTCCGGACGGCGCCCTTCGCCGCGGCGGCCTTGTCCAGGAACGGCTTCTCCTTCGCCTTGACGTCGGCCGCGTAGGCCTTCGCGCGGCTCTTGGCCAGCTCGTCGATCTTCGGCCCGTAGGTGGCCATGTCGACCTTGAGCGGCCGGCCCAGGACCGAGTCGGTCAGCCCCTGCCGGATGGTCTCGAGCTCGCTCTCGGTCAGGCGGAACGCGCCCATCTTCTGGCCCATCATGGCACCCAGGACGTAGAGAACCTTCTCCTGGTCGGTCTTGAGGGAGGAGTCCGCCGACGGGGCGGCCTTCTTGGCCGGGGCCTTGGCCGGGGCGTCGGCCGCCACCGCGGACCCCGCCGCCAGCGCCGAAGCGAGGACGAGTGTGGTGAATCGGTTCATGGGAGTCCTTTCTCAGATCCGGTCCGGGGCGGACGCGGAGGCCGTCAACGGCCGGCGGATGTTACAGCGATCGAGGGAACCTTGCGCCGCTCGGCCGCTCAGCCCAGGGGAACCGATCGAACCTCGTCCGGCGGGGTGTAGCCGAGCCGCGCCAGGAGCTGCCACACCCGCCAGGTCAGGAACGCCGGGGCGATCGGCTTCCGGACGAAGTCGGCGGCTCCCGCCTGGATCGCGAAGGCGAACAGCTTCCGGTCGGATCGCGGGGACATGAGGAGGATCGGGAGCTTCGAGAACTCGGCCCGCGACCGGATGATCCGGGTGACGTCGAACCCGTCCATCCCCGGAAGGTCCACGTCCATCAGGACGAGATCGGGCGAGCTCCCCATCAGGGTCTCCAGCGCCTCGTTGCCGTCCGGGACCCGCCCGGTGCGGCAACCCGCGGCCTGCAGCGCCTTCGAGGCGCCGGCGTCCGCCCCCACGATCAGGACGTACGGGGGGGCCTGGCCGGCCGCGTTGGCCGGCGCCTTCACGGCCGCGGCGGGTCCGGAGGGAGGCGCGGACGCGGGAGCGGGTCCGCGCCCCGGGCGGATCGACGGCGACGTGGGCTGGTCCTCCCCCCGGGGAAGCCTCATCGCCGCCCGGGGAGTAGTGGAGGTGTCGGGAATCGCCGGGGCACTGTAAGCCGGGCGGGGCTCGGGGACGGTCGCCCGGGCGGCCGGCGGCCGGTCGGGGGCGGGCTGCTCGCCGAGGGAGGCCAGCTCGAGCTCGAGGGCGGCCGCCGACTCGAACCGGTCGGCCGGGTTCTTCTCGAGCATCCTCAGGACGATCGCCTTCAGTCCCGCCGAGACGTCCGGAAGGGCCGCGAGAGTCCCCGGGACGGCCTCGGTCACCTGCTTGAGGGCGGTCGCGATCGGGGTGTCGCCCACGAAGGGGAGCTGCCCGGTCAGCATCTCGAACGCCATGACGCCGATCGAGTAGATGTCGCTCCGGGCGCCGGCCTCGCTCCCCATGGCCTGCTCGGGCGCGATGTAGTGCGGCGTTCCGAGGACGATCGAGTCCGCAGTGAGGCCCTGGTTCGTCCGTCCCCGGGCCAGGCCGAAGTCGAGGATGGCGACGGCGCCGCTCTCCTCGATCATGACGTTCTGCGGCTTCAGGTCGCGGTGGATGATGCCGAGCTCGTGAGCGGCGTGGCTGCCCCGGGCGAGCTGCCGGAGGATCGTCACGGTGTCGATCTCGGAGATCCTGTGCCGCTCGACGATCAGCGTCTTGAGGTCCTTGCCGGCGATGTACTCCATCGTGATGTAGGGGTACTCGCCGCTCATCCCGAAGTCGTGGATCCGGGCGACGTTGGGATGCTTGATCTTCCGGTTCAGCTGGATCTCGCGCTTGAACCGCGAGAGCAGCTCCTGTTCGTTCCCGTCGAAGGAGGGCTGGAGGACCTTGATGGCGACGTCGTCGTCCAGGACGAGGTCCCTCGCGAGGAACACCACGCCCATGCCTCCCCGGCCAAGGGTCTTGCGCCACTCGTACCGCGGGATTCCCTTGAAGAACCGCTCTCGGAAGGCGTTCGCGCTGCTCATCGTCCTCGGGGTCCGGGGAGGGAGGCCGGGTCAGTCGCCCCTGGGAGCCGCGCCTCCCTGGCCCTTCATCATCTCTTCCATCCGCTTCCGCTGCTCGGGGGTCATCTGGCTGCGGGCCGCATCCATCTGCTTCTGCTGCTCGGGGGAGAGCTGCATCTGCCCGGCCATTCCGAGAGCCCCTGTCTCCTCGCTCTTCTTGTATCCCGAGAGGTCGAGGAGCGACGCCGGGACCGCCTTCCGGTCAGCCCGAAGGAGCTCAGAGGTCGTCTCGATCTTCCCGGTGCGGTGGACCGACTTCACCGGCCACCCGTCCGCCGCCGCTTCCTGGAGGGCCTTCGCGAGGGCCGATCTCGAGCGGGAGGCGCTGCGCTGCGACGCCCAGTAGTCCGAGCCGTTCCCGAGGTCCTTCGTCGACCAGATCTCGAACTCGCTTCCGCCGCTCCCCTTCACGAGGACGTGCGTGCAGTCGAAACCCGCGACCCGCTCGGAGCCGAGCTTGCGCACCGTGTAGGTCTCCTGGTCCTTCTTCGCCGGCTCGGGGACCTTCGCGAAGTCGATCTCGGAATAGGTCTTCCGGGCGTCGTTCACCATGAAGGCCAGCCCGGGCTTCGCTCTCAGCACGATCGTCGTGATCTTCATTCCCTGGCCGCTCGCCCCGATCTCCATTTCCATCCGGGTCCCGAGGTGGGAGACCCAGATCTTCGAGGTCCCGCCGCTGGCGGCGCCGGCCCCCTGGACGCTGATCTTCGATTCGAGCAGCCCTTCGAATTCGGCGCCCGAAACGGGCGTCGCGAGAACGGCCACGGCCGCGGCAACGAGAGCGATGCGCATGATGAGACTCCTTCCCCTTGGACAGCTCCAGCTTGTCCGGAGCAGATACGCTACCACGCCTGGCCGGCCTTCCACGAGACCGGCCAGGAAGCCATTCCAGTCGAACCGAGAGCGAGACGGGAGGCGGCCTCTCTACCGGCGCTCGAAGATCTCCTTGGTGATGATCAGGCGCTGGATCTGGCTCGTCCCCTCGTAGATCTGGTAGATCTTGGCGTCCCGCATCAGCTTCTCCACCGGGTACTCCCGCGAGTAGCCGTAGCCGCCGTGCACCTGGACCGCGTCCGTCGCCACCTTCATCGCCATGTCGGCGCAGAAGGCCTTCGCCATCGCCGCGAATTTCGTGTTGCGGATGCCGTTGTCGATCGCCCACCCCGCTTGCCGGACCAGCTGGCGCCCCGCCTCGATGTTCATCGCCATCTCGGCGATCATGAAGCTGATCGACTGGTAGGCCGCGATCGGCTGGCCGAACGTCTTCCGCTCCCCGGCGTACTTGATCGCCTCGTCCATCGCGCGCTGGGCCAGGCCCACGGCGCCCGAGGCCACCGACGGACGGGTGTGGTCGAACGCGCTCATCGCGATCTTGAACCCCTCGCCTTCCTTGCCCACGAGCCACTTCGCCGGGATCTTCACGTCCTCGAAGGAGATCGCCCTCGTGTCGCTCGCCCGCTGTCCGAGGTTGTTCTCCTTCTTGCCGATCGTGATGCCGGGCAGGTCGGTCGGGACGACGAAACCGCTCATCCCCCGGTGCTTCGCGGCCGGGTCCGTCAGAGCGAGGACGAAGTACCAGTTCGCGACCCCGCCGTTCGTGATCCACATCTTGTTCCCGTTGATCACGTACTCGTCGCCGACCTTCTTGGCGATCGTCTTGATCCCCGCCACGTCGGAGCCGGCGCCGGGCTCCGTGACGCAGTAGGCCGCGAAGAGCGGCTCGGCGGTGAGCCGCCCCAGGAACTCCTTCTTGATCTCCTCGCTCCCGGCCACGATGACCGGGGCGGAGGCGAGGGCGTTGGCTTCCATCGCCGTCGCGATCCCCGTGCAGCCCCAGGCCAGCTCCTCGGTGATGATGCAACCTTCCAGGACGCCCATCTGCATGCCGCCGTAGGCCTCCGGGATGTGGGTGTTCATCAGCCCCAGCTCCCAGGCCTTCTTCGCGATCTCCCGCGGGAACGCCCCCGTCTCGTCGTGGTGCGCGGCTTTCGGAGCGATCTCCTCCCGGGCGAACTTCCGGGCCAGCGTCTGGAGTGCGGTCTGCTCCTCGGTCAGCGTGAAATCAATCATGGATATACCCTCCTCCTTTGCCTCTTTTCGCGGCAGCCGGTCAGGGCTGCCGGAAAGAGAATCGGCGCCCGGAAGGATATCTCCCGGGCGCCGTGTATGGCTACGTCATCAGAGGGGAATCCCCCTCCCGAGAGCGTGGTCTTCCTATGGTCTCCAGCGGAAGTAGAGGCCGAAACGGGTGGCGTCGAAGTCGCCGAGGGAGGGCGTGGCTTCCCGGTACTTGTCCCGGGCCCATTCCGCCACGATCCCGGCCGTCTTCACGATGTCCCACCCGAGGTTCATCCGGTACCGTTCGATGTTGAACGCGTTCGTCCCGCGGTTCTCGAAGCGCCCCAGCGCCATGTCGAAGGTGATCGGCGCCAGATTGAGGCTCAGGCCTCCCTCGTACGCGTCGCCCTTCTCCACGTTGAGAGAATTGTCCAGCGTGAGGTTCTGCGGAATCCGGTAGATCACCGTGCTGTTCGTCTGGAACTGCGAGAGCGAGCCCCTCAGGCGCAGCTCCGGAACCGGCGCGATCTCCAGGTCTCCCGTGTACTGACGGTTCTTCGCGCTGAACGCCGTCGCCGTGTAGTCGTTGCTCTGGTTCGTCTCCTCCACCTGGAACCCGACCCTGATCTCGTTTCCAGGAGTCCCGTACCCGACCCGGCCCCGGTACCGGTCCCTGTCGATGAAGTCCGTCCGGAACACCGGCGCGCTCGCCGAGTCCCGCCGGTACGCGACCATCGCCATGAATCCCGACATCGAGAACGTCACGTTCCCGTCGATCGTCCGCACCATCCGGTCCACCGGCCCACCCTGACCGCCGGTGCTCCCCACCACGATTTCCGAGAGGTCCGGCGTCATCAACGTGTGGTCGCTCGTCTCCCGGTATTCCCCCCGGAACGCCAGCGGCCCGACCGACCGCACCGACACCCCGGTGTTCCACACGTCGCTCGTCCGGTCCAGCGAGTTCTGCGTGTTCAGGAGAACCTCGAGGTCCTTCTTGTCCATCCCCCCGAACGTGAGGCTCTGCAGGTAGATCGTGTCGATCAACGACGTCCCCGACTGCACCCGGTGCTCTCTCTGGAAGCCGCCGAAGAGGTCCACCCCTTCCACGATCCCCAGTTCCGCCCGGCCGGCTCCCTGCCACGTCTTGTTCCCGGCGTTCGCCGAGACCGACTGCGACAGCCCGCTGAAGAACCGGTCCAGCTTGAACGACGTGAACGACCCCGCGTCCGACTCGCCGCTCATCCCGTCCTGCGTCGCGTTGAACTGGATGTACGACCCCGTGATCTTGAACCGCTTCGAGATCGCCGCCGTCACGTTGACGTTCGTGAACGGCGTGTTCACGTTCGTGATCCCGGTCTGGTTCATGCTCGTCGCCGACACCACGGTCTGGTCCAAAACCGGCCCCGCGTTGTTCCCCGCGCCCGCCCCGGGCACCAGCGACGTCGTGTCCGTCCCCTTGAACTGGCGCCACCCCTGCAGCACCTGCCCGTAGACCACCTGCCCGAAGTTGAACCCGAGTCCCACCCGGACTTCCTGCTCGGTCTCCTTCAGGTCCTGGTTCATCCGGAATTCGTCCTGCCCCAGGAAGTACGTCGTCTGCCCGGGCCCCTTGTTCTGGTTCCAGCTGTACCCGACGATCGGCGTGATCATCTTCCCGGGCAGCAGCTCCAGGTTCGCGTCGAACATCTTCCGCGTCCGGTCGATCGTGTGCTGACCCGGGATCACTCCCTGCGCCAGCAGCGGGTTCGCGAACCCCGGCAGCGCGCTGTACTGGTTCGTTTCCCGGTACCCCAGCGTCAGCCGGTACACGCCCGTCTTCCCCATGTCGATCCGCGCCGCCCCGGCCGGCGCCACGCCGAACCCCAGGTCGGTCACGTCCACCCGGAACCGGTCCAGGAATCCCCCCGTCGCCCCGTTCGGGTCGTTCGTCGACAGGGTGAACGACCGGATCAGGAATCCGGACCGTTCGTTGATCTGGCTCCGGTACATGTCTTCGTTCCCGGTCACGTTCGCCCAGCGGTACCCGACCTCCAGCTCCATCTGGGTCGTCTGCGCCTTCGCGCCGGACGCCGCCAAGAACGCTCCCAGAGTCACGAGAGAAAGCCTCGAAATCAGTGTTCTTCTCATCGGCCTTCTCCTACCTCACCAGCTGCGGCGAACGGTTCGACCCGTGGATCGCCGTATGGCAGGTGGTGCAGTTCTGGTACCGGGCCGTGAGCAGGTTGTGGAACGACGGCGGCTGCGACCCGAGCGTCCCGCCCGTGATCGGCGAGTGGCATTCCATGCACAGCTGGTAGACCGTCGCCCTCTTCAGCCGGTGCGCGTTGTTCGACGCGTGCGGCTCGTGGCACGTCATGCAGTTTCCGACCGATCCCGCCCCGTGCGGGAACACGAACGGCCCCTTCTTCTCCGCGTGGCACGACACGCAGACGATCTCTCCAGTCCTCGTCTGTCTCGTGATCTCGCACCCCGCGTTCGTCGACTGGTGCGGCTCGTGGCAGGTCGAGCATTCCATCCCGCCCCGCCCGATCCGGTGCCCGTACGGCTTGTTCCGGAACAGCGCCGCCTGGCTCGCGTGGCAGCTCCCGCACAGGTCCAGCTGCTTCCTCGCCAGCAGATTCGGCGCCTTCAGCTCCGACGAGTGGATCGAGTGGCACGTCAGGCAGTTCACCGCCTCCGAGTTCGCGTGCTTGCTCGAGTGCCCGCTCTTGCACCCCTTCGTCTGGTCGTGGCAGTCCAGGCAGGTCTCTGCTCCGCAGCGACCCACCGGCTTCATGATCTTCTCCCTGTCCCCGCCAGCGTCGATGTGCAGCGTCCCGTCCCCGTGGCACGGCGTGCACACCTTGTTCGGCACCTCGCCCTGGCTCGTCTTCCCGCGCGCGTGAGCGTTCGACACGAACGCCTTCGCCTGGTCGTGGCAGTCCGAGCAGGACGGCACGGTCTTATCGGCCCCGGCAGGGGCCGCCCCGGCGGTCCCAGGAGACAGACCGAAGAAGAGCAGGAGGGCCAACCCCCCCGTTGCTAGTGGTCTCATCGCATATCCCCTTCCTCAATCTCCGTGAAGGAATCGAGAAGGGGGGCCGTTTCGGCCCCCCTCTCGTGTCCCTTCTCTTACCGGGCGTGAACCTTGTCGACGCCGTAATCCAGGCCGGCTCCGTGGCACGAGGCGCAGGCCTCGCCGAACGGCGCCGTGTTGAGGTAGGCATGGGCCGCGTTGTCGCGAAGGTCGTGGCAGCCGAGGCACGCCGCCGTCCCGGGACCCTGCGGCGTGAAGTAGTCGGTCGGGGTGATCACCGAGTCGACGCCATTCGGCAGCGGGATCAGGTACCCGGTCGACGTGTGACACTTCTGGCAGTCGCGCCGGTCGCCGGGGAAGCGGACCTCGTTGTAGTTGGCGGTGCCGATCGTGTACTGCTGGCTCAGCTCCTCGCCGCTGTGGATCTTGTGGATCATCCGCTGGAACGAGACCGACTCCTTCGGGTCGGCCGTCGCGGCAGCCATCGGATTGTGGCAAATCACGCACTCCTGGGTGTTCTGGCGGGAGCCGCCGTGGAGCCCGAGGGCGACGTGGCACTGGTTGCAGAGGGCGATGTCGACCGACGCCCGGCGCGCCACGACGGGCGATGCGTCGAGGGAGTAGTACTGGACGTCGTTGAACGCCGCTTCGCGCACGGAGATGTCGGCCCCACCGTCGCCGCGCTTGAGGGCGACCGTCCGGTAGAGGTCCGCGGTGACGCCGACGGAGCCCTTCCAGGCCGCCGGGATCTTGCCGGTGAAGGTGAAGGAGGTGAGGCCGGTCGCGGCGTCGTACTTCACGTTGGCCGCGGTCGACTCGCGGAGAGGCTGGCCGCCGGGGCTTCCCGTCGCGGCGCCCGCGTTGCTGTAGCTGGTGGTCGGGCCGCCGATCATCGGGCCGACGCGATTGAGCTTCGTCCCGTCGACGGCCTTGCCGCTGTTGTCGACGATCTTCCAGTAGATCGTCGGCGACTTCCCGGCCGCCATGTCGGCGACGTGGTCGATCGTGGCCTTGAGGCCCTTGAGCTGGACCGACTTCTCGGGGACCGTGTGCGCGCCGCGAATCGACGCGTCGAACTCGAGGTCGCCCTGGGGCTGGTGGCACTTGGCGCACTCGCTGTCGTCGAGCTGCGGGAGGCTCGCCCCGCTATGGCCGACGCCCGTCGTGAAGTTCACGTCGTCGTGGCAGGAGCCGCAGGTCTTCCGGGTGGGACGCGTGTACCAGACGTCCTTCTCGGGAGCGCTCGTCTCGTGGCAGGTCGTGCAGTCGTACGGGGCGCGGTTGTTGTTCCCCGGCCAGCCCACGGTCGACCAGTCGCCGTCGTACCCGACGTACGTGCCGTTCGCGACGCTCGGGAGGTACTTGCCCATGTGGATCCGGTGGAAGAAGAGCTTCGCGTCGGCCTGCCCGTTCGTCCCCTTCGACTCGTTGTGGCAGAGGACGCACATCTTGACGGTCGTACGGGTCCCGCCGTGGAACTGGTTCGGGGCGCCGTAGAGGCCGCCGAGCGGGTCGTGGCAGCGGTTGCAGCTCTTCGTCACGTCCATGTTCGACCAGACCTGGCCGACCGCGACCGCGCTGCCGTCCGTCTTGAAGTCGGAGAAGACGTTCGGCGCGTAGTAGTTCTTCCCGATGATCGTCGCCAGCGTCCGCGAGGCGTAGACCCCGATCGTGATCGCCTTCTTGACGTCGTGGCTCGCCGGGATCGCCTGGCCGAAGTTGTACTTGTAGTGGCCGACCTCGATGTCGGTGTACGTGCCGCCCTGGTCACGGCTGGCCGAGGTGACCGGTCCGGCCGCCGGCGTCCCCGTGTAGGCGATGTAGTACCGGGTCGCCATGTTCCAGGCGCCCATGATGAAGCCGGGCGAGATCACCCCGGGCGTCACCGAGCCGAGCCGGTCGAGCGGCTGCCCGACGTCGTCCGTCAGGAGGAACTCGACGATCGGCTTGCTGCCCGGGACGGCGTTCGTGACGGCCACGACCTTGACGTTGACCCCGGGACGGACGTAGCCGATCCCGCTGTCGCCCAGGTAGTACTCCAGCTGGTTGGGCTGGAAGTCTGACTGGGTCTGCACCGTCTTCTTCGCCGGGCTCCCGAGTCCGCCGTCGACTGGAGACGGAAGGTGCGCCGGAATCGCGAGCGCCCCCGCCGTGGCCATGACCATCAGGCCGCGCTGGATGAGTGCCATGAGAAGTCCTCCCTTCAAAATCGTGGCGTGTCTTTCACACCATGAAAAAAACGTCCGCTGTTCCAACCGGACCGCGGCGTGCATTCTACAGAACGAACATGCCCGTCAAGGTGAACCTCATGCTTCATGCCTGGATGAACACGACGGTTCATACCCGTCATTCCGCGCCGTTTCCGCCGGCCGAAGGGAAAGGCCCCCGCGGGGCCTCTTTCCCGCCGGGCTCGACGCATAAAAAAGGGGCCGGCGGGTTGCCCCGCCGGCCCGAATATCCCTGTTCCAGGGACTGAAGCTCGATTACTTGCGCCGAGGCTCGATGCCGACGGGGTTGAACGTCACGCCCAGCGGCCTGGCCTGGAACGGACGATCGAGGCTCCCGGAGCCGACCTTGCTCTGCTCGACCGTCAGCGTGATCGTGTAGTTGCCCGGCCTGGCGTACTGGTGCGTCGTCTCGACGCCAGAGCCGTGCCTGGAGCCGTCACCCCAGTTCCAGTCGACGACGTCGCAGTTCGCGAGGCTGCCGCTGCACTTGGTGGCCGCGGCGCTGACGGCGACCGTCAGGCTGTTCGTCCCCTGGAGCGCCACGAACGAGGCGCTGGCGGCCTGGTGCATCCCCTTGGCGGCCGTGGCCAGGTCCGCCTTGGTCTTGTAGCTGCCCAACGGGGTCGTGGCGTTCTGGACGACGGCGGCGCCCGTGACACCGTGAGTCGCCGTACCCGCCAGGGTGACGACGTTGCCCGCGATCGCCTTGACGTAGGTCTGGAAGTCGGCCCAGACGCCCGGCGAGGCATAGGCCCCCGCCCCGGCGATCGTGACCTTCTCGCCGACCAGGAGGCCGGTGGCGCTGGCGACGGTGAGGGCGGCCGAGCTGGCGGCCACGGTACCGGTCGTCTTGACGTTGGAGGTGCCGCCGCCGTGGCACTGGCCGCAGGCGAGGTCGACGTCGACCCAGGCGGCGTTGGCGAAGGTGCCGTCAGCCGCGGTGTTCGGCGCGACGTTCGCGGACAGGGCCGCCGGCATCGGGAAGAGCGAGTAGGTCGGGTCGACGTTGATCCGGAAGAGGTGCACCCCGCCCGGCATGTGGCAGGTGACGCAGGTTTCCATCGGCTCCGTAGCGGCGTTCTCGAACGGCGTGCCTTCCCCCTGCGGGTGCTTGATGGCGTTCAGGTTCGTGGCGGCGTGGTGGCACTCCTGGCACTTCTGCTCGAAGGGCTCCGCGCCGGCGACCTCCAGGCTCTGGTGGACGTTGTGGCAAGCCGTGCAGCCGCTCCCGCCGTTGTACGCCTCGCCCCAGGTCAGGAACGAGCTGTTGTACTTCCGGTCGGCCGAGAAGTCGAACTTGCCGGTCGCGATCTCGCTCCACTTGCCGGTGAACTTGGCGTGCGGGCTGTTGAGGAACTGGTTGCTGTGCGGGTGGCTCGGGAAGGCGACGGTCGAGTGGTACGGCCCGACGAGCATGCCGATGCCGTTGCCGGTGTCCGTCCAGGTCCCGCCGGCTGCGACGCAGGCGCCCTGGGTCGTGGCGGTCGCACCGAGGCAGGTGCCGTTGGTGTTCGGGAGGCCGCTGGTCTCCTGGCGGTGGCACTGCATGCAGACCGTCGTGATGATCTGGCCCCGGTTCGGGGCGTTGGCCCGCCAGCGACCGCCGGCATCGTCGCAGGAGACGACGTCGGTCGCGAAGGCGAACTGGCCGCCCATCGCGTCACAGGCGCTCTTCTTGTTGATCGCCGACCAGCTGGCGCCGGCGAAGGCGCAGTCCATCGCGTTCGTGTACTTCGAGTTGCTGCAGGTGCCCACGTTGCAGAAGCCCTCGACGCTGCACCGCGGGAAGTCCCAGGTCGCCAGAGCCACCTGGCAGGAGGCCTGGCTGCCGTTGAGGCGCCACGTCTTCGCGCCGTCGCCCGTGCCGCCGGTACAGGCGGCCTTGGCGTCCGCCGTCGAGCA
>CAIMWE010000194.1 GCA_903845115.1 uncultured Acidobacteriota bacterium
CCCCCCCTGGGCGGCGTCCCCTTGCGTCAATCCCACAGGGAGACGAGACTCCCCGTCGAAAAGGAGGCCTACGATGATCCAGAAGATCCTCTTCACGGCCGCCGCGCTGCTGGTCGCCGCGTCCGCCTACGCCGCCGACAAGCCCCAGACCCTTTGCCCCATCCTCGACAAGCCGGTCGACAAGACCAAGTTCGTCGACGTCCAGGGGCAGCGGGTCTACTTCTGCTGCGGCAACTGCGCCGCCAAGTTCAAGAAGGACCCCGAGCCGGTCTTCGCGAAGCTCGCGAAAGAGGGGATCGTCCCCGCGAACGTCCAGAAGAGCGACCCGATCTGCGGGATGAAGGTGAACGACAAGTCGGTGAAGGCTGACTGGAAGGGGCGGCGCCTGCTCTTCTGCTCCGACCAGTGCAAGGAGACGTTCCTGAAGGACCCGGCCAAGCACGTGGCGGCCCTCGACGAGAAGCCGGCCGGCAAGTCCTGAGCGACCTCACCTCCCGCGACGCCTGGGACCGGGCGTACGAGAACGGGGCCAGGCCCGGCTGGGACATGAACGGCCCGACGCCGCTGGTCGACGAGCTGCTGGCGCTCGCCTCCGGGTCGGGCCTCTCCTCCCCCGCCCGCGCAGCCGTCCCCGGCTGCGGGTACGGGCACGACGCCGTCCGGCTGGCCGCGCTCGGCTTTCAGGTGACGGGCGTCGACTTCGCCCCGCTGGCCATCGCCGGGGCCAGGACCCGGTACGGGGAAGCGGTGACCTGGGCCGTGGCCGACTGGCTCCAGGATCCCTTCCCGCCGTTCGACCTCATCCTCGACCACACCTGCTTCGTGGCCTTCGAGCCGAACCAGCAGGCGGCGCTCGTCGCCGCTCACGCCGACCGCCTTCGCCCGGGAGGGCTCTGGCTCGGGGCGTTCTTCCGGTCCGTTCCGGCGCCCGGCGTCCCCCCCTTCGCCATCTCCGAGGGCGAAGTACGCGCCCTGGCCGAGGGACGTTTCGACATCCTCCACCTCGCTCCTGCCCTCTCCAGCCACCGAGCCCGTGCCGGAAGAGAGTTCCTCCTGGTGGCGCGGCGGCCGGAGGGGCCGGCCACCGCCGCCTGACCCTGCCCGGCCGGTCGATCAGCTTTCGGGAGGCTAGCCAGGCAGGATCCCGCGGGCCTTCGCGAACGCCTTCAACCGATCGAGGTGAGTCCGGTCCTCGCCCCCGAGACAGTTGAGCAGCCTCTCGAGCTCGGGGTTGGCGCTCCGGAGAGCGTTCCGGTAGTGGCTCTCCGCCGCCGACGTCTCGAGGTGCAGCGCGAGCGCCACGGCCTCCGTCAGGGTCGGCGGCGTCGGCGACTCCCGCAGGGCGCGGACCTCCTGGAGGGCGCTCTCGATCAGCCGGAGGTCCGCGTCGACCTCGCCCGACAGCTTCGGGCTCTTCTGGATCACCCGGCGCTGGTAGTCGACGAGGCTGGCGTGCCCCTTCTCCTCGTTCGCCATCTTCACGAAGAGAAACGCGGCCTCCCGGTCGGAGTCGAAGACCGCGGCCCACTGGGAGTACAGGTCGGCGAGGGACTTCTCGAGGTCCGACAGAGGGCGAAACACCGCTTCCACGTTCATGCGGAACCTCCCGTTTCCAGGACAGTTTATCCGCCTTCGAGACCCCGAGGACGGGCCAGCTCGGCGGTCTTCGCCTCGACCCGGCGCTACAGAACGGTACTGAGCTCCCGGATCTTCTCGTCCGCCCGCTTCCGGCTCGTCACGTCGGTGTGGGTCACGACCGCGTGGGTCCACCCCTCGTCGACGAACCGGGACGCCCGTAGCTCGAACCAGCGGCTGCACCCCGGGCCGTCGCACGGGTACTCGAGGACGAAGACCTCGATCTTCCCGGAGATCACGTCCCGGATCCCCTGGCTTGCCGCGCCGGCGAACTCCTTGTCCTCCCCTTCCGCCGCCGCGCAGACCGCCAGGTAGTTCGTCCCCGGCCCCGCCGCTCCGGGCCGGCCGCCGTTTGCCTTCGCGAATTCCCTCCAGGCCCTGTTCACCGCCACGATGACCCCCCGCTCCCCGAGGACGCACAGGTTGAACGGGAGGCTGTCGATCACCCCCTGGTTGAACCGCGCCCGCCGGCCGGACGCTTCCTCGGCCTGGCGGAGCTCCCTTTCGTCCACGAGGGTCATTCCTGCCACCTCCCGCTTCCGGGCATCGAACAGGCCGGAGCGGGCGGGCCGCCGGGGGTGTTCATCGGTGCTGCCCATCATAGCCCCAGAGGGAGGAACGCGAGCCCGGGCTGAGGTAGTCTACGAGACGAGGGAACTCGAGGAACGGATGGCTCAGATTCCCGGACTTCTCTTCCTGTGCGTCGCGAACTCCGCCCGGAGCCAGATGGCCGAGGGACTCGCCCGGGCCCGGTACGGTGACCGGGTCAGGGTCCAGAGCGCCGGCCTGAAGCCGGCGAACGTGAATCCCTTCGCGATCCGCGCGATGGCCGAGATCGGGGTCGACATCTCGGCCCAGCGCTCCAAGTCGGTCCTGGAGATCGACCCGCGGAGCGTAGACCTCGTCGTCACCCTCTGCGCCGACGAGGTCTGCCCCGCGTCCCTCGGAAACGCCCGCAAGCTCCACTGGCCGATGGTCGACCCCGCCATGACCGGCGGGAAGACGGACGACCAGGTGACTCCTTTTCGGGAGATCCGCGACCAGATCAGGTGGCGCCTCGAGGCGCTGCACCTCCCCTGAGGCCGGAACCCTCTGGCGCCGGCCTCGGGCAGAGGAAGAGACGCTACTTCTGGAAGCCCCCGCCGTTGCGGCCCGCCGCCCCGCGGTGAGCGTCCCTGGCCGCCTGGACGTAGCCCTCGAACTTCGCCTTCTGGGCAGGCGTCAGGAGCGCCTCTACCTTGCCGAGGACCTTCTCGCGCGCCTCCTTTGCCGTCTCGCGGTTTTGCTTGACCTTCAGGAACGCCTCGCCGACCGCCTTCGGATCGGGCTGGGCCGTCGCGGCCAGGTCGCGCAGGGTGAGGGCGTCGGCCCGGTGCCTGGCCTCCATCGTCTGCATCCCGCCCTTCTCGGACTGGATCACCGCCTTGACCTTGTCCTTCTGCTCCTGGCTCAGGTCGAGCTGGGCCAGGGCTCCCCGGAGGACCTTTCCGGCCGGGCCCATCCTGCCGCCTGGACCGCCCTGCCCCCCCTCCCCGGAAGCCGGCTGCGCCGCCGCGAGACCGGCCGGGAGGGCCACGAGAAGCGCCCCGGTCATCAACATGTTGCGCAAGGTGAATCCGCGGTGTTTCATCGATTTCCTCTTTTCTTTGCCCACTTCCTCTGTCTCCGTGCTGGCCAGCACCGGGCGGCCCCTCCTCCGTCCGCAAGGTCAGACGTATCCCGGAACCGTTCCGGTTACGTCGACCCCCCGCCGGACCCTCGATTTTCGTTTCACTCCGTCCCTCGCTTGAAGGCGAGACCGATCGAACGATTTCACGAGAGGAGCGCACCATGGCGATGTCGATCCAGAAGGCGAAGAGCGGAGCCAGGGCCAGGAAGAGGTAGCGGCGCAGGGAGGGGAGGGGCAAAGCTGACCCCGGGCCCCTCGTGTCACTCCTTCCGAGGGCCCTCCGCGGCGTCAGGGCTCCACGAGCGGGAAGCCTTCGCGCCGCGCGGCCACTGCGAGACGGACGTCGAGGCAGACGAGCGAGAGGTCCCTGGGCTCCCCGTCGGCGAAGACGAGGGCCGCGGCCAGCTGGAGAGCGTCCCCGGCTCGAAGGTCGTGGACGGAGAGGAGACGGCGAGCCGTGTTGCGGACGGCGGTGGACGGCTCCACCTCGGTCCACCCCGCCTCCGCTTCCGCGAGCCGTGCTCGGGCGGAAGTGGCCTCGTCTCCCGTCAGCTCACCAGCCCGTTCGAGCCGCGCAATCGCCGACTCGCACTCGACGGCTGTCCCCCACCAGACCACGACGTCCGGGTGTTTCCGGTAGTAGGTCCGGGCTGCCGCGCTCGATCCTTGCCGCAGGAAGAGCGGAACGAGAGCCGACGCGTCCCAGAAGCTCACCGCCCTTCCTCCCGCTCCTCCAGCAGGGCTTTCAGGATGTCGGCTCCCGAAGCGGGAAGGGCCGGAGGCGACCTCAGGATTGCCGGGGACGGGACGCCGCTTCCCCGGCGGATCTTCCCCTCGCGCTCGAGCCTCCCGAGACGGAGGTCCTGGCCCGTCTCTTTTCCGGACCGGACGGGCACGAGCCTCGCGACGGGGGTCTCCCGGTCGAGGATGAGGACCGTCTCCCCGGCCCGGACTCGATCGAGGAGCGCCGAGAGGTTGTTCTTCGTCTCGGAGATCGTCACGGCTTTCATCTGGCTATCATAGCCTTGTCAAGCTGGCTATCAAGGAGGAGCCCTGCCCCCCGGCCCCGGTCGCCGTAACCTACAACCTCAAGACCTGACCCCCTCCTCCAGACCCTGGGGATAAGATCGGCCGCACGTGAAGAGTGCGTTCTCCGGGGACCTGGTTCCCGACGCGGGCGGGGCATCCTCCGAGCCGGCCCGGCCATCGGGACGCTACCTTCTCGTCCTCTCGCTCGGCGCGCTGGGTGTCGTCTTCGGGGACATCGGGACGAGCCCGCTCTACGCCCTGCGCGAGTGCTTCGCCGGGGAGCACCGGCTGCCGGTCAACGAGCTCAACGTCCTGGGGATCCTCTCGCTCGTCTTCTGGTCCCTGGTCCTCGTCATCTCGGTGAAGTACCTCGGCCTCGTCCTCCGGGCCGAGAGCCGGGGCGAGGGGGGGATCATGGTCCTCACCTCGCTCATCCGCCCCCCGGCGGCGGAGACCGGGCGGAGGCGGGCCCCGCTCGTCGTCCTGGGCCTCTTCGGCGCCTGCCTCCTCTACGGCGACAGCGTGATCACTCCCGCCATCACCGTCCTCTCCGCCGTGGAGGGGATCGAGATCGCCACCCCCGCGCTCACGCGGTTCGTCGTCCCGATCTCGGTCGTCATCCTGGTCGGGCTGTTCTTCCTGCAGAAGCGCGGGACCGGCAAGGTGGGCGCGATCTTCGGTCCGGTGATGCTCGCCTGGTTCGGCGTGCTGGCCACCGCCGGGGTGGTCTGGATCGTCCGCGAGCCGGCCGTCCTGAAGGCGGTGAACCCGGCCTGGGCGTTCCGCTTCTTCCGCGAGGACGGCCTCCGCGGCTTCCTCCTGCTCGGCTCGGTGGTCCTGGCGGTCACCGGGGGCGAGGCGCTCTACGCCGACATGGGGCACTTCGGCGCCCGGCCGATCCGGGTCACCTGGTTCGCGGTCGTCCTTCCCTCGCTCCTCCTGAACTACTTCGGCCAGGGCGCCCTCCTCCTGGCCCACCCTGGCGCGGCCGACAACCCGCTCTTCAAGATGGTCCCCGCTTGGGCCCTCTCCCCCTTCGTCGTCCTCGCCACGATGGCCTCCGTCATCGCCTCGCAGGCCGTCATCTCCGGCGCCTTCTCCCTCACCCGGCAGGCGATCCAGCTCGGCTTCCTCCCCCGGATGCGGATCGAGCACACCTCCGCCCGCGAGATCGGCCAGATCTACCTCCCGGGCGTCAACTGGCTCCTCCTCGTCGCCTGCGTCTGGCTGGTCGTCGAGTTCGGCTCCTCCGGCCGCCTCGCCGCCGCGTACGGGCTGGCGGTGACCTCGACGATGGCGGTGACGACGCTCCTCCTCTACGTCTATGCCCGCGACACCTGGCACGTGAACCGGTGGCTGGCCCTCGGCGCGGCCGGGCTCTTCCTCGCCATCGACTTCTCGTTCCTGGGCGCGAACCTCGTCAAGGTCGCGAGCGGCGGCTGGGTCCCGCTGGTGATCGCGGGCGGCGTCTACCTGCTCATGGCGACGTGGAAACGGGGACGGGCCCTCCTCGCGGCCCGCCTCTCCGAGGGGGCCCTCCCGGTCGACCTCTTCCTCGCCTCTCTCGACGGCTCGCACCCCGTCCGGGTGCCCGGGACCGCGATCTTCATGTCGAGGGCCGGCCATGGCGTTCCGATCGCCCTCCTCCACAACTTGAAGCACAACAAGGTGATCCACGAGAGGGTCGTCTTCCTCACGGTCGTCACGGACGAGGTCCCGCTCGTGAGGCCGAAGGACCGCATCGCGCAGGAACGGCTCGGGAAGGGGTTCTGGCGGGTCGCCCTCCACTACGGCTTCATGCAGGACGTCGACGTGCCGAAGGCGCTCCTGAAGCTGCGGCTCGACGGCGCCCCGATCGAGGAGATGTCCACGACGTACTTCCTGACGCGGGAGACGCTGATCGCGACCGCAAGGCCGGGGATGGCCCGGTGGCGCGACCGCCTCTACGCCTGGATGACCCGCACCCACGGCCAGGCCGACGTCTACTTCGGCATTCCCCCCGGGCGCGTCGTGGAGCTGGGGCTCCAGGTCGAGATCTGAGAGAGGCAGAGGGGCAGGATCTCCCCGTAACCTACAACCTCAAGACCTGACCCCCAGGGTGGCTATTTGCGGAAGATGCGGTCCAGGGCGTCGGCGAGCTGGTCGACCGTGTCCGGCTTCCGGATGATCTCCGACACGCCGAGCCGGGCCGCCTCTTCCACGTACTCGGGCCGGACGTATCCCGACGTCACGATCACCGGAAGCTCCGGGCGGAGCGCCAGGATTTCCCGGGCCAGGTCGAACCCCGACATCCCTGGCATCGAGACGTCGGTGACGACCGCGTCGAACGCCGCGGGCGCCTTCCGGAACTCCTCGAGCGCCTCGCGCGGGCCGGAGAAGGCCGCCGAGCGGTAGCCCTTCCGGGCGAGGAGATCGGGGATCAGCTGGACGATGGCCTCCTCGTCGTCCACGATGAGGATCCGCTCGGTCCTGACGCGGTCTTCCGCCGGCCGTTCCTCCGGTCTGGCCAGGGGCCGGGCCTGGGCGGCCGGGAAATAGAGCCGGAACGTCGTCCCGAGCCCCGGCTCGCTCGACACGGTCACCGCACCCGAGTGCCCCTTCATGATCCCGTGGACGATCGAGAGCCCGAGACCTGTTCCGGTCCCGAGCGTCTTCGTCGTGAAGAACGGGTCGAAGGCCCGGCCCAGCGTCGCCCGGTCCATTCCGCACCCGTCGTCGCTCAGCGTCAGGAGGAGGTACTGGCCCGGACGGAGGCCCGGCTCCTGCGGCGGGGCCTTCCCCAGGAGCTCCACCTCCTCGATCTTCAGGTCGATCCGGCCGTTCCTGAGGCCGATGGCCTGCGCGGAGTTCGCCACGAGGTTGACGATGACCTGGTGGATCTGCCCGGCGTCGAGGGCGGCCGGCGGAAGGTCTTCCCCCCACTCCGTCCTGAACTCGATGGCGGCCGGGACGGTGGAGCGGAGGAACCGCAGGGCTTCGTCGACGACGAGTGACAGGGGGGCGACCGCCCGCGACGACACCTTCGGGGAGGCGAACGAGAGGATCTGCTCGACGAGGCTGGCGGCCCGCTTCGCAGACCTGTCGATCTCCTCCACGTACTTCCGCGCCGGATGGCTCGCCGGGAGGTCGGCCTGGGCCAGGCCGGCGTTTCCCCGGATCGCGAACAGGATGTTGTTGAAGTCGTGCGCGATCCCCCCCGCGAGGACTCCCACCGCCTCCAGCTTGTGGGCCGCGAGGAGCGCCTCCTCGGCCCACTTGCGGTCGGTGACGTCGGTCAGCGCCACCCGGCAAGTCTCGGTCCGGTCGCCCTCGTCGGGGCGGAGGACGGCGTCGATCCGCGCCCAGGTCTGCGCGCCCGCCTCGGTCACCATCTCTAGGTCGACCGACTCCGGCCGCCCCGCCGCGAAGACCCGCCGGAGACTCAGGTAGTACGCGTCCGTGCTCGCGGGGGCGACGAAGCGGCTCAGGAGGGCGCCGACGAGCGTCCCGCGGGGGACCCCGAGCCTCGTCGCCAGGGTGAGGTTCGCTTCCAGGATCAATCCTTCGCAGCTCAGGGTGGCATAGCCCACGGGGGCCAGGTCGTAGAGGTCGAAGTACCTCGTGCGCGACTCCTCCAGCTCGTCGCGCGTACGCCGGAGCTCCTCGTTCTGCATCTCCAGCTCGATCTGGTGGACCCGCAGCTCCTGGAGCGTCCGCCGGGTCTCCTCGGGCGAGAGCGTCTCGACCTCTTCCGGCGCCCGGCTCCGCCGGGTGACCGCCTCGGCCTGCCGGCGCAGCTCTGCGCCGGCCGTCGCGCGGCTGTCCCGTTCCGTCATCCGGCCCCCTCGTCTCCCGGCCGGCCCGGCACGGCCTCCCGGAGCCGTTCCGTCGTCGCGATCGCGTAGACCTCCCCCGCCTCGTTCACCAGGGCAGTGGAGATGATCGAGACCTCCACGACACGCCCGTCCCTGGCGATCCGCTGGGCGGAATACGGCTCGAGGATCTCGGCCTGACTCAGCTCGTGCAGCCGGGCCAGCGCTCCTTCCCGCTCCCCCTCCGGGATCCGGTCGGAGACGTTCATCGCCAGCGCCTCGGCCTCGGTCCAGCCGTAGATCCTCTCCGCTCCCCGGTTCCAGGCCAGGGTGCGGCCGTCCAGGTCCTGCACCGTGATGGCGTCCCGCGCGTCGCGCACCACCACGGCCAGACGGAGCAGGTCGTTGGCCTTCCGAAGCGCCTCCCGCGTCCGCTCCATCTCCGTGATGTCGACGAAGGAGATCACTACCCCCTCGATCACGTTCTCCACCGTCCGGTAGGGCTGGAGGCGCATCGAGTAGCGGCGCCCATCCTTGGTCGAAACGTCCGCCTCCCGGGGAACCAGCGTGTCCAGGACGGCCTGCACGTCCTCTACCAGGCAGTCGTAGCCATCCAGCTTCGAGAAGAGGTGGCCGACCGGCCGCCCCACGTCGCTCGGGATCAGGTTGATGATCGACTTGGCGTTCGGGGTGAAGCGGAGGATGCGCATCTGGTGGTCCACGAAGACGGTCCCGATGCCGGTGCCGGAGAGGAGGTTGTTCACGTCGTTGTTGAGCCGCGAGAGGTCGGAAACCTTCGTCTGCAGCTCGGCGTTGACCGTGGCCAGCTCCTCGTTGACCGACTGCAGCTCCTCCTTGGAGGTCTCCAGCTCCTCGTTCGTGGACTGCATCTCCTCGTTGACCGACTGCAGCTCCTCGTTCGACGATTTCAGCTCCTCGTTCGAGGTCACCATCTCCTCGTTGGCGGTCTGGAGGTACTCCTCCTTGGCCCGGAGCTCCTGCTGGAGGGCCGCGATTTGCGCGTCGGCGTCCGGTGCTGGTCCGGTGGCCGGCTTGGGCTCCCCGGTGCTCGCCGGGACGGACGACGTTCCGGCCGCCGTTTCCGGCGAGGCCTCGGCCTCCTCCAGCACGACCAGGAAGAGAGGCTCCCCGGGCTGGCCCGACGCCGTCGGGAAGACGGTCAGGTCGACCGCCGTGTAGCCGCCGTTGGTCTTCACCTTGATTCCCCGGTGGCGCACGGTCTCCTTCGCCTCCCTGGCCCTGTGCAGGGCCACCGACAGGCCGCGCTGCAAGCCTTCGCGGGCCATCTTCAGGACGTTGCTGACGCCCGCCTCCCCCGGGGCCGGCTCCAGATACTTCCCGGTGCGGCCGTGGAGGTAGAAGATGTCCCCTTGGCCGTTGACCAGCGCGCCGGCCGGGGCGATCTCGTGGAGCAGCGCCTGCTCGGTCAGCTCGCGCAGCGGGAGCCTCACCGGGAAGGCCGTCTTTCCGGCGGGCCGCGGGAGCGACGCGCCCACCGCCGTCTCCGACGGGCCGAAGCGGCCCAAGGCGACGCGCCACGGGCGGCGAGGGTCTTCCTTCCGCCGGTACAGCTTCGCCTTCCGATCCAGGGGCGCGAACAGGTCGGCATACTCCCCGATACTCTCGGAGGTCCCCAGGAAGAGGACGCCGCCCTGGTTCAGCGCGTAGTGGAAGAGGGGGATGAGCCTCTTCTGGAGGTCGGCCCCCAGGTAGATCAGGAGGTTGCGGCAGCTGAGAAGGTCGAGCTTCGAGAAGGGGGGATGCTTGATCACGTCCTGCTCGGAGAAGACCAGCATGTCCCGGATCCCCTTGTGGACGCGGTACCCGCCGTCATTCGGCTCCAGGGTGAAGAAGCGCGCCAGCCGCTCCGGCGAGATGTCGGCGGCGATGCTGGCGGGATAGCGGCCGGCCCGGGCCGCCGCGATCGCCAGGTTGTCGATGTCGGTGGCGAAGAGCTGCACCACGTAGCTCTGCCTCAGCTTCTCCATCCGCTCCTGGAGCAGGATGGCGAGGGAGTAGGCCTCCTCGCCGGTGGAGCACCCTGCCGTCCAGACGCGGATCGTGGCACCCTTGGGCTTTCCTTCGAAGAGATTCGGGACGACCTGCTCCTCGAGCGCATGGAAGGCCTCCGGGTCGCGGAAGAAGCTGGTGACGCCGATCAGCAGGTCGCGGAAGAGCGCCTCGACCTCGGCCGCCGTCCGCTGCATCAGCCTGACGTACCCCTCCATCGTCTCCACCTGGTGGACCGCCATCCGCCGCTCGATCCTGCGGTGGATGGTGCTCGGCTTGTACTGGGAGAAGTCGTGCCCCGTCTGGGCGCGCAGGAGGACGAAGATCTTCCTCAGCGCGCTCTCGGTCTTCGGCGCCGACACGGTCGCCGGCCTGGGTGGCCTGCCGAAGGCGTGAGCGGCGTAGGCGATCAGCTGGGCGGGCATCTCGGCCGGCGGCAGCTCGTAGTCGACGAGGCCCGTGGCGATGGCGCTCCGGGGCATGCCGTCGTACTCGGTCGACTCGGGGTTCTGGACCATCACCATCCCCCCCTCGGCCTTGACCGCCCGGACCCCCTGCGTCCCGTCGCTGCCGGTCCCGGAGAGGACGATGCAGATGGCCCGCTCCTGCTGGTCCTGGGCGAGCGACCGGAAGAAGAAGTCGATCGGCAGCCGCTGGCCGCGGGGCATGGCCGGCTCCAGCAGCTGCAGCGTCCCTTTCAGGAACGCCATGTCGCGTCTCGGCGGGATGATGTAGGCGCAGTTGGGATGCACCTCCATCCCGTCCTCCACCTCGAAGACCTCCATCCGGGTGTAGCGCCGGATCAGCTCGGTGAGGAAGCTCTTGTGGTCCGGGTCGAGGTGCTGCACCAGGACGAAGGCCATGCCCGGGTCGGTGCCAGCGGGCATCCCGGAGAAGAACGCCTCGAACGCGGCCAGCCCGCCGGCCGAGGCCCCGATGCCTACCACCGGGAACGCCAGGGAGGCCGAGTGCCAGGGAGCCAGAGAAGGCTCATCCGCCGGAACGTCCGGAGTGCCGGGCGACGGGTCGGCCGCCGGCTCCCCCGATACAGGACGGCTCCCCGTCGCGAGCTTCTTCTTCATCCTGAAGACTATACTCCCAGGATAGGGTCACCCGGAATGGGGTCAGGTCTTGAGGTTGTAGTTTACTGCGATCCCGCCGCCTGGCGAAGGCTTCGGCGGAGCCGGTCGACGCGTTCCGCGAGCCTCCCGTCGTCGCTCTGCTCCACCTGCCTCACGAGCTGACTGACACGCCCTCCGGTCACGTCGAGAAGCTCCGCAATTCTCTTCGAGGGAAGCCCGGTCAGTTTCCTCGCGAGGTAGGCCACGACGGCCCGGGGCTCTCCACGGCTCCACGCCGCGCGAAGAGATTCCTTCGGAATTCCGTACTCTTCGGCGACCGCGTCGTCGATCCGGGCCAGCGAAACGAACGCGGACTGCCGCTGCGAGCTCGAAATCTCTGGCGAGAGGGCCTTCCCTTCCAGCCGTCGCTTCATCTCCTCGAGAAACGCCGGGCCTCCCAGGAACACCTGGCCGGCGGTCTTCTTGATCGGATCGGCCGCACCCTTGCCCTCCGAGACGAACTTCCGGTACTCCAGGCGGGCTCTCGCTCGCCTCGTCCCGAAGCATCGGAGCGTCCAGTCGACCTCCAGGAACGCCGGACGGTCCACCTCGCCGCACGTCGCCTCGAAGTTGCTCCATCGC
>CAIMWE010000195.1 GCA_903845115.1 uncultured Acidobacteriota bacterium
GCCGGGCAGGGCGGCGAGCGTCCCCCCGGGCGCCTTGTTCGAGTAGGTGCGGCCGTCCTTGACCGCGAGGTCCTCGAAGCCGGGGCCCAAGAGCGGGGCGTACTTCGAGACCTCGGGCGTCCCGTCCTCGACGAGCGCCGCGGCCAGGAGCCAGCGCGACAGCTCGTTCGGGGAGACGAAATGGGAGTAGACGGGGACCGCCAGGACCGCCAGGAGTCCGTAGAGCGCGGCGACCTTCGCTCCGCGGGATTTCCCCGTTCCCATATCCGACGAGTGTCGCAGAATCCCGCCACCATGGACCGACCATTCGACGGCTCCTCCCGCGTCCTCCTGGTCGTCGTGTTCGAGGACCGGGCCTTCCTCTCCGGGAACCGGACGGTCATCCTCTCGTAGACTGCCCTGTCATGAGCCCCTTCTCCCCCGAGCTTCGCGACCTCCGGGCCACCCTCCAGCTGATCGAGAACGGCTTCACCGAGACCGCGGCGGTGGTCGCCCTCGGGGAGCGGGTCCTCGCTCTTCGCGCGGAGAGGGTCTCCGCCTGGTCGGTGGCCGAGCAGGTGGACCATCTCATCAAGGTGGAGCAGTCGATCCTCTCCCACCTCCTGACCCGGACCCCGGCCCCGGGGCCGCGCATCTCCCTCGCCGGCCGGTTCGTCCTGCTGACGGGATGGATCCCGCGCGGCAGCGGGACGTCGCCGAAGAGGCTCCGAGGGCTGCCCGCGGGGCAGGCCGAGCTGACCGCCGCCCTGGACGCCTGCCGGAAGACTCTCCGGACCCTCGCGGCCGATCCGGAGCCGCTGCTCGGTCCGGCCGCGGTCCTGCCCCACAAGATGTTCGGCGCCCTCACGGCCGTCGAGGCGCTCCGCTTCGTCCCGATCCACACGCGCCACCACCTGCTGATCGTCACCGACATCCGGAAGTCGGCCGTCGCGCGCTGAAGGAGGCCCCGAGATGCTTCGCACCGCCCTGGTCCAGCTCGACACCCGATGGGAGGACCGCGTCGTCAACCACGAGCGGGCCGGCATCCTCCTGGCCCAGGCCGCCGCGGCGGGCGCCCGCCTCGCGATCCTCCCCGAGATGTTCTCCACCGGCTTCTCGATGAAAGGGGAGGACGTGGCCGAGGAACCGGGGGGACCCACCGGAACGTGGCTGAAGGAGATCGCCGCCGAGCTCGGCCTCTGGATCGTCGCCGGCGTGGCCGAACGGGGCGTCCCTCTCCCCCGCAACACCGCTCACGTCGTCTCCCCGCGGGGCGACGTCGTCCGGTACGCGAAGATCCATCCCTTCTCGTTCGCCGAGGAGGACAAGCATTACGCCGGCGGCGACCGGGTCGTCACGGTCCCGGTCGAAGGGGTCCGCGTGACCCCGCTCGTCTGCTACGACCTCCGCTTTCCCGAGCCGTTCCGCCTGGCGGCCCACGAGACCGACCTCTACGTCGTCATCGCGAACTGGCCCGAACGGCGGCGCGCCCACTGGCAGACGCTGCTCCGGGCCCGGGCGATCGAGAACCTGGCCTACGTTGCCGGCGTCAACCGCGTGGGCGACGGGGAAGGGTTCCACTACGCCGGCGACTCGGCCCTCGTCAGCCCGTGGGGCGAGACCCTGGCGGGAGGGGCCGAGAACGAGACCGTCCTCGTGGCCGACGTCGACCCGGCCGTCGTCAGGGACGCTCGAGCGAAGTTCCCCGCCCTCCGCGACCGCCGCCCCGACGCCTACCGGCGCTGATATCGAGGCCAGGCTCGCTGCGGGGAAAGCGCATCGAGTCAAGGCTGACACCGGCTCCCTGCATCGCCACGAGCGTCGCCCGCCCCGGAAGCGTCCCGAAGACGAGCGGCCGCGCGGGCACGCCGGAACCCGGCGCGCGGAGATTCCTGGCGGCCTCCCCCAGGGTCACGAACCGGACGCCGGCCCCCTTCCACGCCTGCAGCTGGCGGGCGAAGAGGGCGTGGAGCGCCCGGCCCCCCTCGATCTCGGTGTGGATCGAGTGGACGTGGAGCCCCCCCGCGTCCCGGACGAGGCGGCAGAGCTCCCCCGCCGTCCCCTCGCGTGCCGCGGCCGACGCCCCGAACTCGTCCGAGGCGAGGAGCTCGTCGAGCGTCGGGAGGGTGGAGGGGATCTCGACGTAGCCGGCGGGCGTCCCGTCGGGCTTGAGGGGGTGGAACGGAGGCCCGCCGCGCGAGTCGGAGGTGGCCTCGATCCCCGCGGCCTCCTGCGCCTCCACGCTCTCTCCCGTCGCCGTCCACCCGGGGGCCGCCGAGACGCGCGCCGCCTCGCCGAAGATCTCGCGGAACCGCGCGTGACACTTCCCGACGGTCTCGCGGACCTCCGCCCCGTCCATCCGCGGCAGCCGGTCGTGCCAGTCGACATGGTCCCACCCGTGGATTCCGCATTCGTGCCCGGCCGCGGCCACGGCGCGCATCGCCGCGATCGCCCGCGGGTCCCGGCCGATGTCCGGCGCGGGAAGCAGCGTCCCGTACAGCATGTTCGCGAGACCGTACGAAGCGGCCGGGCTGGCGCGCAGCACCTTCTTGACGAACCCCTTCCGGAAGACCCGCTTCACCGCCTTGCCCGTGTTGTCCGGCCCCAGGCAGAAGAAGAACGTCGCTCGGACCCCTTCCCTCTCGAACAGCTCCAGCAGCCGCGGCACCCCCTCGCGGGTCCCCGAGAACGTGTCGACGTCGACCTTGAGGACGAGGCGGGGGGCTTGGCTGTGCAAGGGCGTCACTCTCGAGTTTCTCTTTCGGCGTTCTCTTCCCCGGCCGCGGAGGGGGTTTCCGGGGGAACCCGGGCGCGGGTTCCCCCGGTACATGTTGCCACCCCGAGGGTTCCTCGCGAAGTCGGCAGACTTCGGGGGGAACCCGGGCGCGGGTTCCCCCGGTACATGATGTGCGACTCCGGGGAAACCTCCCGAAGTCGTCAGACTTCGGGAGGTTTCCGGGACTTCAGGTAGAAGTCCAGCGTCTTCCTCAGGCCGGTCTCGAAGTCGGTCTTCGGCTTCCAGCCGAGGATCTCGGTCGCCTTCCGGATCGACGGGACGCGCGTCGTGATGTCCTGGTACCCCTTCCCGTAGTACTCGTCCGAGGTCACCTTGACGATCTTCGTCGCCTTCGCCGCCTTCGCGAACCGCGGGTACTTCGAGACCGAGCTGATCAGGATGTCGGCCAGCTCCCGGATGGAGAGGTCCGCCTTCGGGTTCCCGATGTTGAAGATCTGTCCGTCGGCCTTCCCCCCCTCGTTGACCAGGATCTTCATCAGGCCGTCGATGCCGTCCTCGATGAAGGTGAAGCACCGCCGCTGCTCGCCGCCGTCCACGAGCTTGATCGGCACGCCGTAGAGGATGTTGTGGAGGAACTGCGTCAGGACGCGGCTGGACCCTTCCTTCGGCGCGTCGATGTTGTCGAGGTGCGGGCCGTACCAGTTGAACGGCCGGAAGAGGGTGAACCGGAGCCCCTGGGCTCCCCCGAGCGCCCAGATCACCCGGTCGAGCAGCTGCTTGGACGTCGAGTAGATCCACCTCGGCTTGTTGATCGGGCCGTACACCAGCGGCGAGGCGTCCTCGTCGAACTCCAGGTCCGGGCACATCCCGTAGACCTCGGACGTCGACGGGAAGACCACCCGTTTGCCGTACTTCGTCGCCATCCGGATCACCCTCAGGTTCTCCTCGAAGTCGAGCTCGAACACCGCCAGCGGGTTCTTCACGTAGGTGGCCGGGGTGGCGATGGCCACCAGGGGCAAGACCACGTCGCACTTCTTGACGTGGTACTCGATCCACTCCTTGTTGATCCCGATGTCCCCCTCGAGGAAGCGGAAACGCGGGTCGGCGAGGAACTCGGTGATCCGGTCGCTCCCGACGTCGAGGCCGAAGACTTCCCAGTCGGTCGTCGAGAGGATCCGGCGCGTCAGGGCGTTTCCGATGAAACCGTTCACCCCCAGGATCAGGACCTTCATCACTCTTCCTTTCAGCTGCGCTTCAGGAGCCAGAGCCGGAACTGCCCCGCGTCCAGGTCGCCCTGCCCCTCGGGGCGGGCGGCCAGGATCTCGACGGGGCGGTCGTCCCCGCAGTAGACGATCACCGAGCCCTCCGTCGGCTCGACCTTCCCCGGGAAGGTGTCGTGCCCCCCGTAGGCGCCGAGGCGGGTCCGGAGGATCGTCACCTTGGGCCCGAAGACGTCGGTGAAGGCCCCTGGCCACGGGGGGGCCACCGCCCTCACCAGGTTGTGGACCTCGGCCGCGCTCTTCCCCCAGTCGATGAAGCCGTCCTCCGGCTTTCGGCCGCCGAAGTAGCTCCCCTTGGAGAGGTCGAGCGTCGTCCGCGGCGCCACTCCCAGCTTCAGCTTCGGCCAGGACCGCTCCAGGACCGTGACGGCGGCCGCCCCGACCTTCCGGGAGACCGAGAGCGCGTCGTCCTCCCACCCGATCGGGACCGCCTCCTGGTCCACGAGGTCCCCGGCGTCCGGCTTGTCGACCATGTAGTGCAGCGACGCCCCGGTCCGCTCGGCCCCTTTCAAGATGGCCCAGTTGATGGGAGAGCGCCCCCGGAAGGCGGGGAGGAGGGAGCCGTGCATGTTCAGGGCCCCCACCGAGGGGATCTGCAGGATCCGCCCCGGGATCATCTTCCGGAAGTAGAAGGAGAAGAGGAACTCGGGGCCGAGAGCCCGGATCCGCTCGGCCTCCGCCGGCTCGTCCAGCGACTCCACCACCCGGACCGGGACGCCCCGCGCCTGGGCGAGCTCGGCGACCGAATCCCACCATCGCGTCTCCGACGGGTTGTCCGCGTGGGTGTAGATCAACCGGACGTTCTCCCGATGGTCGAGGAACCACTTCGTGCAGCGGAAGCCGACGTCGCTGTAGCCGGCGATGACGATGCCGCTCATGAGCCGTGCACCTTTCTGATCAGGAAGCGGGGACGCCCCCGGACCTGCTGGTAGATCCGCCCGACGTACTCCCCGACGATCCCGATCCCCGCCATGAGGATCCCCATGACGACGAACGCCAGAGCGAAGAGCGTGAAGACCCCCTCCACCTCCGCCCCGACCACGAGACGGCGCGCGAGGAGGAAGACGCCGAACCCGACGCCCCAGAGGGCCGTGAGGAAGCCGAGGAGCGTGAAGAGCTGGAGCGGGACGACCGAGAAGCCGGTCATCAGGTCGAAGTTGAGCCGGATGAGCTTGTAGAGCGAGTACTTCGACTCCCCCGCCTTCCTCTCCTCGTGGGCCACCTCGATCTCCACCGGCCTCCGCGCGTACTGCTGCGCGAGGGCGGGAATGAAGGTGGAAACCTCCTCCGAGGCGTTCATCACGTCGACCACGTCGCGGTGGTAGCCGCGGAGCATGCAGCCGTAGTCGTTCAGCTTCATCCCGGTGATCGCGGCGGTCGTCCGGTTGACCAGGCGGGACGCCGCCTTCCGGAAGAACGTGTCCTTCCGCTTCGCCCGGATCGTCCCGACCACGTCGTGGCCTCCGTCCATCTCGGCGACCAGCCTCGGGATCTCCTCGGGGGGGTTCTGGAGATCCGCGTCCAGCGTGATCACGTACTCGCCGTCGGTCGCCGTGAAGGCCGCCATGATGGCCATGTGCTGCCCGGCGTTCCGGACCAGCTCCACCACCTTCACCCCCGGGTGGAGGGCGGCCTCCGCCTTCAGGATCTCCAGGGAACGGTCCCGGGAGCCGTCGTCGACGAAGACCACCTCCCAGGGACGCCCGAGCCCCTCCATCACGGGGAGCAACCGGGGGAGGAGAGCCGGGAGGTTCGCTTCCTCGTTGTAGACGGGGATCACCACGGAGACCTTCCTGGGATCGGCGGACGGGGCGGCCATGGCTGGATTCTAAAGGGGCCGCCCGGCGGGTGCGTTCACCGATTCGCCAGGAGAGCGTGCTTCCCGTTCGGAGCGACCGCCAGGATGACCGCCTTTCGGGCGGAAAGCGGGGGCTCGCCGAAGTCCTTCAGGAGGTCCCGGTGGACCACCGCGAGGACCCGCCCCGGCCCGTTCCAGAGGGCGGCGAACTCCTCGTCCGACGGGAAGAGCGGCGAGCCGGGGGCCTGGGACTGCCCGAAGTTGAGCTCGTGCCAGCCCAGGTGGGCCACCGGCGTCAGCGTGCGGGCGTAGAACGGAACCGCCTGCAGGTAGTGTCCCCGCTGGACGAGCAGGTCTCCCGGCCCCTTCTCCCGCAGCACCGCCTCCACGAGCGGCCACGGCGTGACGTGGCGGGCGACGCCGGGGAGGGCCACGACCAGCGCCGCCACGAAGAGGAGCCACGTCGCGGCGAGCGGGACGGCCGGCTCCCGCCGCCACCTCCTCGTCCCCCCGGCCAGCCCCTCGGCGAGCGCGATCTGCCAGAGCGCTCCGGCGGCGAGGACGCTCGCCGCGACGACCGCCGGCCCGGACACGCCGAACCGGGCGCCGTAGCCGGCCCCGAAACCGTAGACGAGCGCCGCCCCCGCGAGGAGGGCCAGGAGGACGCCGCTGACCCACCGGTCTCCCCGGAAGCCGGCCCCTTTCTCGCGGGCGCGCTCGATGCCGAGGGCGAGCAGGACGGCCATCGCCGGCCAGATCGGCTCGACGTACGTGATCAGCTTCGACTGCGACAGGGAGAAGAAGACGAAGACGAGGATCGACCAGAGCCAGAGAAAGGCCTCCACGGGCCGGTCCCGCCACGCGGCGAGGCGGATGCCCGGCCAGGTCTCCCGGAGGCGCCCGAGGAACGCGGTCCACGGGAGGAAGCCTCCCAGGAGGACCCCGACGAAGTAGAGCGGGGAGCCGCCTCGGCGGTGCTCGCTCTTCAGGAACCGTTCGAGGTGCTCGTGGACGAAGTAGAAGTGGAGGAAGCTCGGCTCCCGCCGCGCGACGAGGACGTGCCACGGGACGGTCAAGG
Source organism: uncultured Acidobacteriota bacterium (assembly GCA_903845115.1). GTDB lineage: Bacteria > Acidobacteriota > Thermoanaerobaculia > UBA5066 > UBA5066 > CAIMWE01. The sequence goes on from CAIMWE010000195.1 coordinate 6,873, forward strand.
CGAGGAAGAGGAGGAGCGGCCACGGCGAGAAGAGCCGAGGGAGGAGCCGCCACCTTCCGCTCAGCGCGATCCAGAGGACGATCGCCCCGCCGGGGAGGACGAGCCCGATCAGTCCCTTGAGCATCACGGCCGCGGCGGCCGAGAGGTGGAGCAGGAAGAGGGCGCGCCTCGCCCCCCGGTCGTCCCTTTTCTGGGCGGCCTCGAAGAACGAGACGAAGGAGAAGACCGCCCCCGTGAGCGCGAGCGAGAGGAGCGGGTCGATGATCGTGATCCGGGCGAGGGCCACGACCAGGACCGAGGACGCGGTGATCAGACCGGCGAGGTATCCGACCCGCGGTCCCCATCGGCGCCGGGCGAAGAGGAGGGCGAGGACGGCCATCCCGACCGACGCGACCTTCACCGGAAGGCGCGCCGCCACCTCCGTCGTCCCGAGGAGCTTGAACGAGAGGGCGACGGCCCAGTAGTGGAGGGGCGGCTTCTCGAAGTAGAGCGCGCCGTTCAGCCGCGGAACGACCCAGTCCCCGGTGGCGAGCATCTCCCGCGGGATCTCCGAGTAGCGCCCCTCGTCCGGCTCGAAGAGCGGCACCCGCCACGGCTCGACCACCAGGAGGAGGAGGGCGAAGGCGAACAGGACGCGCAGTCCCAGCTCGTGCCGGCGGTCGACGGAGGGGGCGAGGGGTCCGCTCACGGGGTTCTCCACCGGACGCCTCCCGACGAGGTCCAGCGCCGCTCGGGGCGGTAGACGCCCGCGTCGGCGACCGGCGAGTCGACGCGGAAGCGGCAGGCTCCCCTCCAGTAGTCGTACGGCGTCTCGCGCCGGCTGTGGACCGCCACGTCGAGGAGGTAGGTTCCCGCGCCGAGGTCGCACCGGGGCAGCGAGACGCGGACCGTCGCCGGGGCGTCGAGGAGCTCCGGGACGAGGCCGTCGACGTCGGTGTTGGTCCCGTGCACGCAGAGGTCCTCCGGCGTGAACAACCCGATCCCGATGACGAAGTCGTCGAGGGGCCGCCGCGGGACGACGTCGATCTCGACGGTCAGCGGCTCCCCCGAGCGGAAGGCGTACCGCTCCGAGCCCGACGCGTCCAGGAGACGGCACCCGGTGATCTCGGCCGACCGGTCTCCCCAGCGGCGGGGGCGCTCGGCGGCGGGGGCGTCCGCCCCGGGAGATGGCCCGGGATCCGCGGCTCCGGCCCGGGGAGGCGTCTCTCGGGGCTCGTCGGGCCCGCCGACGGCTTCCGGCGCCGGGTCGGCGCCCGTGACCTCGCCCCGGGCCTCCCGCTCAGGCGATTCCCGGAGAGCCTCCTGGTCCCTGGAGTGGAGGCCCGCGAGCCGGACCCCTTCCCCGGCCGACACGTCGAGCCGGTACGCCGCGAGGACCTCCCGGGGCTCCCCCGCCAGCTTCTCCCGGCCGTGGTCGAGGTAGAGGACCCGGTCGCAGAGCTCCTCGACGAGGGAGAGCGCGTGAGTGACGAAGAGGATCGTCTTCCCGCGCGCCGACATCTCGTGGATCGTGTCGAGGCAGCGGTGGGCGAACGCCTCGTCGCCGACCGCGAGGACCTCGTCGACGACGAGGATCGCCGGGTCGACGTGGATCGCCACGGCGAAGCCGAGGCGGACGTACATCCCCGACGAGTAGGTCTTCACCGGCTGGTCGATGAACTCGGAAAGCCCCGAGAACTCGATGATCGCCGGGAGCTTCCTCTCGATCTCGTGCCGGGTGAGCCCGAGCATCACGCCGTTGATCACCGCGTTCTCGCGCCCGGAGATCTCCGGGTGGAAGCCGGCTCCCAGCTCGATCAGCGCCGAGACCTTTCCGTCCACCTCGAGACGCCCCGACGTCGGACGGAAGATGCCCGCCACCAGCTTCAGGAGGGTCGACTTGCCGCACCCGTTCGCGCCGACGACGCCGAACGTCTCCCCCTTCTCGACGCGGAACGACACGTCCGTGAGGGCCGGGACGACCTCCGAGGGGGCGAGCACCTCGGCGAGCCCGCGGCCGAGGAACGCAGACTTGAGCGTCCCGAACGCCCGGCTCTTCCCCCATCGCCGGTAGGACTTGGAGAGCCCCTCGGCCAGGACGGCTGGCCCCCTCGGCGCGCTCAGACGGCCTCCGGGAACGAGTCGCGCAGGCGGTCGAAGAAGGCCCAGCCGACGGCGAAGGAGCCGAGGGAGAGGAGGAGGAGGAGTCCCCAGGCCGACGGCGTGATCCACCGACCGAAGAAGAGCGCCTCGCGCCACGCGGCGAAGAGGGGGGCCACCGGGTTCCACGCGAGGAGCCGCGCGACGCCGTGCCCCTTCAGGTCGGCCAGGTTGTAGAGGATGGGCGTGGCGAAGAACCAGAGGGAGAGCGCGGTCCCCAGGATGTCGCGCGTGTCGCGGAAGTGGACCGTGAGCGCGGCGAGGAACAGGCCGATCCCGAGGAGGAAGAGCCCCTGCAAGACGAACAGGACCGGGACCTGCAGGAGCGGCCACCCGAGCGGCACCGCCGGGCCGAAGAGGCCGAGGGCCCCGGCCAGGAGGCCCGCCAGGAGGATCGGCAGCGCGAGGAGGAAGTGGACCGCCTGCGACGCGACCGCCACGACCGGGAGGACCTCGGCGGGGAAGAGGACCTTCTTCAGGAGGGCCCCGCTGACCAGGAGCGACGACGCGGCGTCCGTCAGGGAGGAGGCGAGCCAGTTCCAGGGGAGCAGCCCCGTGAACAGGAAGAGGGCGTACGGGCTCGTCCCCGGGGAGCGGTTCGGGAGGAGCACCTCGAAGACCAGGGCGTAGACGGCGAGCATCAGGAGCGGGTTCAGGAGCGACCAGAAGTAGCCGAGGACGCTCCCCCGGTAGCGGGCCTTCAGCTCCCGCGAGGTCAGGACGCCGATCAGCGCCCGGTGCCGGTAGAGGTCGAGGAGCCTCGTCACGCTGAGGTTCCAGCCATATGCGCCGCGACGATACCCCGATTACACGATCCGGGTACCGGGGTCACAGCGGAGGGGAGACCGGTCGCCCGGGCTCGTTCGAGCGGGTCGTGCTTCCCTAGCCGGAACACCAGACCGGATTCACCGGAAGAGGTACTTGACCGTGACCGCAGTGGAGTCGACGCGAAGGATCGTGAAGATGACGTGGTGCCTTTCTTGGCCTCTGGGCGCGAGCGCGACGTAGGTATGGTCCTTCCTTGCCGGGACGTTTTCACTATATCCATAGAACGGCGGTACGACCTTCTGGAGTTCGCCGTTGGCCGCGAGCTTCGTGACGTCGCGGAAACCGCGGTCGTTGCCGGCGACGATTTTCGCGTCCTTGGGGGCCCCATCCTCTCCGACGGCCGTCGACCCGAGCAAGAACGAGAAGTCCCCGGGACTCGAGACACGTTTCATCGCCAGGAAATCGTAGTTCTCTCCGAACTTGACCGTCGCCTCACCGCTGTTCAGGATGGCCGGCTGGCCCTCCGCCGGCCTTTCCGGAGGTTCGAGCCCATACGCGTACCGGAGCGCGATCCCGGCCGGGTCGATACGAAGGACGGTGAAGACGATGTGGTAGCCGATGTGCGGGTTTCCAGCGACCCGGCGCGAGGCATAGAAGTAGCCTTTCTTGGCCCTTACGTGCCTGAAGTACACCGAGCCGCCCGGCGGGACGATATCTACCTTCTCGAGGTCGACATCCCCGGCAGGCGGGGACATTCGCAAGTAGCCGAGGCGACCGCTGGCCTGAATTGGATTGGTCTCGCTCGCTCTGTAGGTGACGTCGCCCTTTCCGCCACGGCCCTTCTTCTCGGCGAAGAAGTCATAGCTCTCCCCGTCCGCGAGCGTCACCTCCCCGCGCTTGAGGACGATCGCTTCGTCGCCGGGTGCCCTGTCGGTGGTCTTCTTCCTGCTCTTTGATGGAGCCTGCGGCAGGGGCGGAGCGGACGAATTTACTGGTCTCGCCGTCGGAGTACGGATTTCCGCGACCGGGGCTTTCTTCGCAGGGCTCGCCTTTGCCGCTGTGCCAGTGGGCTCGGCCGGCATGGTCGGAGTGGCCCGCGGGGCCGGCGTCGGGACCGGTGTCGGGACCGGCGTCGGGACCGGCGTCGGGACCGGCGTCGGGACCGGCGTCGGGACCTCGACGATCGACGCCGCCGCGACTTCTCGCGAGACGGGTGCCGGCCCCGGTAAGGTGCGAAGGTAGAGAACTCCCGCGGCAACGAAAACGGCCGTCAAGCCCGTCACGGCGAGAACGGGGCGTCGGCTGCTCTTCTGTGCCTGAAAGGGCCTCTCCTCGGGGGTTCCCTCTAGCTGTCCCGTCCTTCCCCGTCCTGCCGAGCGTTCCGGCGAAGTCGGTTTGAGCTCCGTTTCCTTCGGTGGCGCCGGCGACGGAGCCGGCTTGGCGCGCAGGACGGTGAGGCCTTGCTCGAGGACTGCCTGAGGGACCGAAGGAACGGGTTGGGGGGGCGGGGAGACTCCGGGCGTCACGAAATTCCCCTCCCCACCCGTGTACTCGCGAGGGGCCCGTCGTTCCGGAGCGAGGACCTTCGCGAGGGCCGCAACGAACGCCGCGCAACTCTCGAATCGTTCCTGCGGTGTCCGCGCCAGGACCTTCGCCATGACCGCGTCGACCTCGAGGGAGAGCTCCGGCCTGTAGGTGGAGGGAGGTGGCGGGTTTTCGTGGACCTTCTTGTAGAGCACCGTCGGTGTCGGCAAGGCGGAGTCGAAGGGGAGCCGTCCGGCGATCAGCCAGTACGCGATCATACCGAGCGCGTACTGGTCGGAGGCCGCCACCACGGGATGGAGGTCGGCCTGGCCCATCGCCTGCTCCGGAGCCATGTAGGCGGGAGTCCCCATCACGGCACCGCTGCCGGAAAGCGCCCGGCTCTCTTCGAGGCACTTCGCCAGCCCGAAATCCGCCAGCAGGAGGCGCCCCTTTCTGTCGAAAAGGACGTTCCCGGGCTTCACGTCCCGGTGGATGAAGCGCTCCGCGTGGGCGTGATCGAGTGCCGAAGCCAGCTCCGACAACCAGCGCAGCGAATCGACCAGGGAGGGCGAGAGCCGGTCGGTCAACCTCCCACCGGACAGAAGGGGCATCACGAGGAAGGGCCGACCGAAATGCATGCCGACGTCGTGGATCGGCACGATGTGAGGGTGGTCGAGCTTCGCCGCCGCCTGGGCTTCCCGAAAGAACCGCTCGACAAACTCGTCCTGCTCGGCCAGGCCCGGCAACGCGATCTTGATGGCCACGGACCGTTTCAGGACCGCGTCTTCCGCGGCCCATACTTCGGCCATGCCGCCGGTCCCCAAGAGGGTGGTCAACACGTACCGTCCGACCCTGCTGCCAGACTCGACGAGGGAAGCCATCTGTCCGAGGAGTCTAGGACGACGCCGCGGCTTCGCCAAGGAGACCTGTCGGCCAGTCGGGCTATCGGCCAGGCTTCGAACAGCTCGACGTCGGTGACGCATCGACCGCTCGCGAGCGACCCGGGCAGGGGCGTCCAGCCGTTCTGCGTATGGCCGCCCTTAGTACCCCGCTCCACAAATACAGTGACGTGCGCGCATGGCGCCTGCGAGGCGCTTTCAAGGCGCGCCGACGCAGGCTGGAGTTGGCTCTCCGCCGAGGAGGCGCAACGCAGAAATCGCCCGCAGCCGCCTTGCGC
>CAIMWE010000196.1 GCA_903845115.1 uncultured Acidobacteriota bacterium
GGTCGAAGGGAACGGCACCATCGGATGGAAGATCCTGCAGGCGCTGGCGAAGCGGTTGCGCGCAGCCGAGTAGAGGCACAGGTCGACTAGACTGGAAACGATGCCGTACCTGATCCAGGAGGCTACCGCCAGCGCCCCCTCCGAAGCGGGAGAGGTCCGTCGCCGGCTGCACGCCGGACCCACCGTCGTCGGCCGGGCCCGCAAGTGCGGCGTCTGCGTCGCGGACATCAGCCTCTCCCGCGAGCACGCTCGGATCGACGTCGGACAAAGCGGGGCGTTCGTCACCGACCTGGGGAGCCGGAACGGGACCTTCGTGGGCGGCGTCCGGGTGAGCACCAGCTCGCTCCCGAACGGCTCGCGGCTCCAGTGCGGCGAAGTGGTCTTCCGCTTCGAGGAGGACCGTCCCGAGTCGGCGCCGGCGGCCAGGTTCCTCGAGGCGTCGCTCCAGGAGCTGCTGGACGGGGGGGCCGAGGTCGAGGGGACGATCCGCATCCAGACCACGAGCCCCGAGAATCGCGCCCGCAAGAAGCTCGACATCCTGCTGACCGTCTCCCGCATCCTCTCCTCCCCCGAACCGCTCCCCAGGCTCCTCGAGAGGGTCTTCGACCTCCTGTTCCAGATCTTCGACATCGACCGCGCGGCTCTGCTCCTCGCCGACGAGGCCACGGGCCGGCTCGTGCCGCGCCTGTCGCGGGCCAAGCGCGGCGAGGTGGGTGCGACGCCGATCTACAGCCGTCAGATCGTGGAGGAGGCCTTCGCGAAAAAACGCGGGGTCATCTCTTCCGACGCGACCCTCGACCCGCGCTTCATGGGATCGGGCTCGGTCCGCATCACGGGGATCCGCTCCTCGATGTGCGTCCCCCTCGCGAGCAGGACGCAGACGCTCGGCGTCCTCTACGTCGACCACCTGTCGGGCCCGGACCGCTACGGCCCGGAGGACCTGGAGTTCCTCGAGGGATTCGGGGCGCAGGCGGCCGTGGCGGTCGACAATGGCCGCCTCTACGCCCGCCTGGAGGAGGAGGCCGTCCGCCGGACGAGCCTGCTCCGGTTCTTCCCTCCCTCTCTCGTCGGGCCCCTGCTCGGCTCGAGTGCGTTCGGCCTCGAGCCGATGGACACCGAGGTGACCGTCCTCTTCTCCGACATCTCGGGCTTCACGTCCCTTTCGTCGAGGCTCCCGCCGCGGGAGGTCGTCGGTCTCCTGAACCGCTACTTCCCGATCATGGCCGAGATCGTCTTCCGGTACGAAGGGACGCTCGAGAAGTACATCGGCGACGCCCTGATGGCGATCTGGGGCGCGCCCGTCCAGCGTCCCGACGACGCCGACCGGGCCGTCGCCGCGGCCCTGGAGATGCAGGCGGCGCTCGCCAGGCTGAACGCCGCCCGGCCCGGCGACCCCGAGCTGGCCATCCACATCGGCCTGAACTCCGGGCCGGTCACCTTCGCGAACATCGGCTCGGCCGACTACGTCCAGTTCGCGGCCATCGGGGACTCGACGAATGTCGCGAGCCGGGTCTGCAACGTCGCCGGGCCCGGCGAGATCGTCGCGTCGGGGTCCACCGTCTCGAGCCTGACGCCAGGCCGGTGGGACCTCGCGGCGCTCCCCCCTGCGACCGTGAAGGGAAAGGACCGGCCCGTCAACGTCTACCTCGTCCGCGGGCCCTCGGCGGTGCCCCGGCTGGCTCATCCTGCCGGCCCCTCGCTGGACGAGACCGTCTCCCGGTAGCGCCCAGGGCACGGCGGCGGCGAATCCTGAGTGTTGCCGAACGCCCCGTCCCCTGTCCGAAGACGCCCCGCCTCTCGGGGCAAGAACCGCTCGAGTGTGATCGTGAGACGGGCGCGGGACGATTCGGAGACGGGTTGAGACGGGTGACGCGGAGAAGCCGGCTAATTCGATCTAATTCGCGGGCACAAGGATTTCGGGGCTTTAGAATGAGGGAGCTGCAAGGGACCGCTGCCAGTTCGCCGGGCAATGCCCTCGGGACTCCGTTCGACGATCACGGCTTTCCATCGATCACGGCGATCGCTTCGGCCGCCAGCCCAATTTCGACGTTTGATGCAGAGAGAGGTCGCGAGGAATTGAAATGAGTCAAGTCAGGACATCCAGAAGAAATCTCCTCAAGCTGGTCGGCCTGGGCGCGGGCGCCGTGGCCATCCCGCTCCCGCTGCTGGCGGAGCCGCTCTCAGGCGCTCTCGTCGACGAAGGCCTGGCGCCGGGCGGAGCCGCGCCGTTCCGGGTCGGTCGGTGGCTTCCATCGGACCAGGTGGTCCTGGATCGATGGATGGAAGACCTCATCAGGACGGTCGACGCGAACCCGACTTCTCTCCACCCGGTCGTCGAGGAATTCAAGAACCTCATCGAGACCGACCCGGAGGTCTACCTGCTCTTCCACCAGATGTTCGAGCAGCTGCCGAGACGCCCGAAGTTCAGGACCACCCCGACGGGCGACCCCCAGGTGAGGGACTACGGCCACATGCTGAGCCTCATCAACGCCATCCTGACGACGGCCCCCGAGTTCAACAAGACCGGCCTCGTCGGCTTTCCGATCAACGCCATCCTGGACTGGCCGATGGGAACGCCGGGAGGCTTCGCGGCCTTCCTGAACGACAAGGTGAACGCTCACCTGAAGAAGGTGCTTGGCAAGTGGGCCAAGTTCCTCGCCTCCAGCGACTCGTGCTATGTCCTGGGCACCAACCCCCGCACAGGCTGGTTCGGCAGGGATGCCATGGCCGCCATGCCCGACTTCGAGAAGGAATTCAAGTGCAGCCCGGGCCAGCCCCACTACGGATTCACCTCGTGGGACGACTTCTTCACGAGGGAATTCAGGGACGGCCTGCGGCCCGTGGCGTCGCCGCACGACGATGCGGTCGTCGTCAACGCGTGCGAGTCCGCCCCGTACAAGCTGGCGCGCGGCGTGAAGCGGCGGGACAGGTTCTGGATCAAGGCCCAGCCGTATTCGATCGCGCACATGCTGGCGAACGACGAGCTCGTGGACGAATTCGTGGGCGGCACGATCTACCAGGCCTTCCTGAGCGCGCTGAGCTATCACCGGTGGCACAGCCCGGTGAGCGGAAAGATCGTCAAGACGGTCGTGGTCGACGGCTCCTACTATTCGGAGGCTCTTTCGGAGGGCTTCGATCCCGCCGGTCCCAACGAATCGCAGGGCTACATCACGGAAGTGGCGACGAGGGCCCTCATCTTCATCGAAGCGGACAATCCGGCGATCGGTCTCATGTGTTTCATGGCCGTCGGAATGGCCGAGGTCTCGACCTGCGAGATCACCGTCTATGAGGGAGCGCACGTTCACAAGGGGGACCAGCTGGGGATGTTCCACTTCGGCGGATCCACGCATTGCCTGATCTTCCGGCCCGAGGTCCGGCTCGACTTCGACCTTCACGGCCAGCGGCCGGGCCTGGATTCCAGCAACATCGAGATCAACTCGAGGATTGCCACGGTCCGGTAGCGGCTCCTCGTGCGGAAGTACTGAGGCAGGAGGCCGCCAGATCACGTCGCCTCGACTTCGGCGGGATGCGAAGGATGGGTGCCTTGTGGAAGAGCCCTCGCGCACGGACCGGTTTGCAGGAGATCCCCGGGGGGCGGCTCGGCCGCCCGAGCCGGACGCAGGCCGGACGCTAGCGGCCATCCTCGTCGTCGGGACGCTGGTCCGGCTGGCCGGCGGCTGGGCGATGGGGCTCGGAGTGGACGAGAGCTACATGGTCGCCAACGCGGACGCCCTCCAGCTCAGCTACTTCGATCACCCCCCGCTGGCCTACTGGCTGCTCTGGACGATGAAACGGGCGGTGCCGGGAGCCTCGCCCCTCCTGCTGCGCCTGCCGTTCATCCTGCTCACGGCCGCCTCGACGCTCCTCGTGGCGCGGCTGGGGGCGCGCCTTCGCGACCGGCGAGCGTTCGGCGCGCTCCTCTTCACCCTGGCGCCGCTGTGGGGCCTCGCCGGAGGCTGGGCCCTCCCGGACGTGCCGCTCACCTTCGGGATCCTCCTCGCCGCGAACGGTCTCTTCGACGTGCTCGACGCCGACGGCCCGTCACAGGGTTGGAGCGGGTGGCTGTGGGCCGGAGTGGGCGCCGGCGTGGCGCTCCTCTCGAAGTACCACGCGGTCCTCATCCTGGCCGGCCTGGCCCCGTTCTTCCTCGCGGCGCCGGCGCAGCGACGCCGGCTCGCTCATCCCGGCCCCTGGGCCGCCGCCCTGATCGCCCTCGTCCTTTCGAGCCCGGTCCTGCTCTGGAACTGGCAGCATCACTGGGTCTCGCTGTCGTTCCAGGCGGGGCGCGCGGTATCCGGCTCCCTCTCGCCCGGAGCGGTGGCCGCCGGCCTTCTCGGGCCCGCGCTCTTCCTCACCCCCTGGCTGTGGTGGCCGCTCCTCCGCGAGGGTGTGCGGGCGATCCGCCGCGGACCCGGCGACGAGCGTGCGTTCCTGCTGGGGTGTCTGGCGGCGCCGCCTCTCGTCCTCTTCTCCGTGCTGCCCTTCCTGGGCAGCCGTGTGCTGGCTCACTGGGCGGGCCCTGGTTTCCTGCTGCTCGTCCCGCTCCTGGGCCGGGAGGTGGACGGGCGCTGGGACGACCGCTCGGATCGCGCGTTGCACGCGTGGCTCCGCTTCTCGCTCGTCGCCACGCCCGTCATCTGGCTCGCCGTCCTGCCGCAGGCGTCGTGGAGCGCGTGGCGCCGGGTCCTCCCCGCCTGGCCGGCCTCCCTCGACCCGACCCACGAGGCGGTGGGCTGGGCGGACTTCCGCACGTGGGCGAGCCGCCAGGGCCTCCTGGGCCGGTCCGACCTGTTCGCCGCCACGACGAGCTGGCGCGATGGCGGCAAGGCCGCCGTCGCCCTCGGCGCCGGGCTGCCCGTCGTCGTCCTCGGACCGGATTCCCGCAACTTCGCTTTCAGCCGCGACCAGCGCTCGATGCTCGGCCGGGACGCCATCCTCTTCGCGAAAGAGGAGGAGATCGCGAACCTGGTGGCGACCAGCCGTCCGCATTTCCGCGCAATCGAACCGCTCCCGCCGCTCCCGATCACGCGCGGCGGGCAGGTGGAGCTGCGTCTCGGCCTCGCGCTCGCCCGCGGCTTCATCGGCCCCGTCCCGGCTCCGTGAGCGCCCCGGGGGAACGCTCCCCGCCGCGTCGCCCGCCCGGACTACAATTCCCTCCGAGGACTTTCATGGCTGCTTCGCAACGGGTGCTTTTCGTGGACCCGGCGACGGGTTTCTACCGGATGCGCCGGTTCGAGGTGGGGGCCTACTTCGGCCCGGTCGACCTCGGGATCCACCTCGCCGACCGCTGGCGGAGCCTGAACATCGGCACGGGCCTCTTTGCCGGCTCGATCCTGCCCGGCTCGAACCGGCTCTTCGTGACCGGCTTCTCTCCCGCCTGGCGTGGCTTCTACGTGTCGAGCCTCGGGGGAGCTGGGCTCGTGTTCGACAACCTGGGGATCAACATGGTCAGCCTGGTCGGCCGGGCGCCGACCCCCTCGGTCCTGTACCTCAACCGGACCCACGGCGAGGAGATCGAGGTGGAGGTCCATCCCGTCGACCTGAGGCAGGCCTTCTCGCGGGGACGTGGCGGGGTCTACGGCCTCCTGGAGGAGGTCCTCTCCCGCTTCGGCTCACGCTACGAGACCGACCCGCGCGTCCTCGCCGTCGGTCCTGCGTCCGAGTCGACCGACTTCGGCGCAATCGGCAGCGCGCCGGTGTCCGGCGGACGCCTCACGTACGTCGACACCTGGGCCGGAAGGGGCGGGATGGGCTCGAAGATGCTGCAGGACCACGGGATCGCCGCCGTGATCTACGGGGGGACCTTCGTGGACGACGACTTCCGGGACCGGAAGGTGGCCGACTCCTGGTTCGAGGCACGCTACAAGCAGCGCCTGGCCACGAAGGACTTCGAGGCGACGACCAAGTACCGCTTCGACCCCAAGTTCGAGACCGGAGGCACCTTCGGCGTCAACTACGCCACCGTCGGCGCCAAGCTGATGGCCTTCAACTACGGCACGCTCGCTTCCACCGAGGCGGAGCGGCGCGAGCTCTACGAACGGCTGATCGTCCCGCACTACCTCGCCCAGTTCAACGAGGAGACCATCCGGACGAAGCAGCAGACCAACTGCGGCGAGCCGTGCGCGGCCGTCTGCAAGAAGCTCCGCGGCGAGTTCAAGAAGGACTTCGAGCCGTACCAGACGATGGGTCCGCTCTGCGGCATCTTCGACCAGAGGGCCGCCGAGCTGCTCAACGGCAAGGCCGACGCATCGGGCTTCGACGCCATCTCCGTCGGCGGAGTCCTCGCGTGGCTGATGGAGTGTCTTCTGGCGGGCGAGCTGACGCCCGAGGAGCTCGGCGTCTCCCGCCTCCCGCGCTGGGACGTCGCCGGCTTCGACGTGGTCGCCGACTCGATGCACAACGCCGAGCTGGGCGTGGAGCTCCTGGACTCGATCCTCTCTCGCCGCGGGATCCTCGACCTCTCCGAGGGGGTAAGGAAGTTCGGAAGGCGGGTCTGCCGGGAGAAAGGAACGAAGGTCCTCGACCGGCTCGTCTACGTGGCTTCGGGGCGCCGCGGCTGGATGGTGCCGAACCAGTACTGGACTCCGGGGGTGCTCGCCCCGATGGCCATGATGGGGAAGTACTACATGTACTACGGGCCCGAGTTCTTCCCGCCGCGAGTGCTCGGCCGCATGTGCGCCAGCCGGATGATGGCCGAGCTCGTGATCGACGACATGGGAATCTGCCGGTTCCACCGCGGCTGGGCCGAGGAGATGCTCCCCGAGATCGTCGGCGCGGTCCACGGGCTGAAGGACCAGTACATGAAGGCGATCGCCGCCACCGCGAGCCGGATCAACAGCCGGAACGCCTCGGTGTTCTGGGAGTCGGAGCGCGACCTCGAATTCGTCGCGTCGTTCCTGAAGAGGCGGCGGGACGTCGAGGGGGATACCGATCCCGAGCTCGCCCGGTGGGTCCTTGCGTTCGAGAAGGACCGGCGCGCGGCGGGGCTCGACTGGTGGTACGAGATGCGCAAGGGGATCGACGAGAGCCTCAGCGACTTCCTCTGAGCAGGTCGCGCGGCTCCTGCCGGGCGGGAAACACCGGCCGCCTGCCGGACGGCGGACCGACCGGAGGGTTCTTCCGGGACGGCAAGCCCATCCCCTGGTGAGGAGACCCCTGGCGCAGTAGGCTCCCTCCGATGTTCCGTGACCTGGGGCCGACCGGCCGGCTGGCGGCATTCCTCGCCCTGGGCGGGGCCGTGATCACGACGGTGGCCGGGGTCTTCTTCATCGACGACGTGGCTGCCCTGCCCGCCGGCGTGGCGGCCGGCGCCTGGCGAACCGCCGCCGTCGCGCTGGTCTCCATCGCCGTGGTCGCAATCTCCATCGGGCTCCTCCTGCGGGCCCTCTCCGACCGGGCCGACCAGCTGGCCGAGGCCCTGGACGAAGCCCGGCGGGAGCGGGAGACGAGGCAGCGCGAGCTGGAGCGGGTCCAGGCGATGGTCGACTCGATGGCCGACGGCGTCATCTTCATCGACGCCGAGGACCGCATCGCCCTCGTCAACAAGGCCGCCCGCGTCCTCCGGAACCTCTCCGAGGGGCCGGGACGGACCCTGCTCGGCTGCCACCCGAAGCCGCTTCAGCCGGTGCTGGACCGGGTGATGAGCTACCTCCGCTCCGGGGACGACGCGGGGCCGGCCCACTCCATCATCAAGGAGAAGGAGGGGCGCTTCGAGACCACCTACGCGCCGGTCAGCGATGCGGCCGGCGCCTATCTGGGGACGGTCATGGTGACCCGCGACATCGCCGAGCGCCGGCACCTGGAGAACCGTCTCCTCGACGCCGAGCGGCTCGCCGGGCTCGGGCAGATGTCGGCCCAGATCGCCCACGAGCTTCGCAACCCCCTCAATGCCATCGACGGCGCGGCCCAGTACCTGGCGCGGAGGATGGCGTCCGATCCGGAGGTGGGGGAGTACGCCGCCCTCATCAGCGACGAGGTGCAGAGGGTCAACCGCTTCGTCGCGGACCTCCTCAAGGTGGCCCGGCCGGTCGACCCCGTGCTCTCTCCCACCGCGCTGAACAGGGTGCTGCGCGAGGCGGCCCAGAAGGCGGCGCTGGCCAGGGGCCTCGCGGCTGACGCGGTCCAGCTGGATCTGGGGCGGGACGTCCCCCCCGTCGACGTGGACGCCGGGATGCTCACCGACGCGGTGATCAACCTCCTGCAGAACGCCCTGGACGCCGGCGGCGCGGCGCCGGAGGTGGCCAGCGTCTTCGAGGCCGCGGGAGGCGAAGGGGTCGTGGCCGTGGAGGTTCGCGACCGCGGTTGCGGCATCGCGGAGGACCAGCTGGACGAGGTGGCCCGGCCCTTCGTGACCACCAAGGAGGGGGGCACCGGACTCGGGCTGGTCATCGTCCGCCGGGTGGCCGAGCTGCACCGGGCCCGCTTCGAGCTGGTCCGGCGCGAAGGGGGCGGGACCGTGGCCCGCCTCCGGTTCCCGTTGCGGCGGGTCGCGACCCCGGCGCCGGAACCGGCGGAGGCGGCGACGTGAGCGGCGAGGGGCTGATCCTCCTGGTGGACGACGACCCCGGGACCCGCAAGGTGGCGCGGGCCAACCTGGGGCTGGAGGGATTCGAGGTGCTCCTGGCCTCGTCGGGGGCCGAGGCCCTGGACCTGCTGGCCGGGACCGATCCGCTGGCGGTGGTCTCGGACCTCCGGATGCCCGACCTGGACGGCATCGCCCTGATGGCGGCGGCGCATGCCCGGAGGCCAGGACTTCCGTTCGTGCTGGTCACGGCGCACGCCACGGTGGAGACCGCGGTGGCGGCGTTGCGCCAGGGGGCGGTCCACTACCTGACGAAGCCGATCCGCTTCGACGAGCTGGCCCTGGTGCTGCGCCACGCGGTGGCCGGCGAACGGTCCCGGCGGGACGTGCTGCGGCTCCGGGGCGAGCTGGAGCGGGCCGCCGGCTTCGAGGAGCTGGTGGGCTCCTCCCCGGCCATGCGCCAGGTCTTCACGATGGTGGACCAGGTGGCCCCGACCGACGCCACCGTGCTGCTCCGGGGAGAGACCGGCACCGGCAAGGAGCTGGTGGCCCGCGCCATCCACCGCCGCTCCCCGCGGCGCGACCGGCCCTTCGTCGCGGTCAACTGCACCGCGGTGCCGCGAGAGCTGATGGAGTCGGAGTTCTTCGGCCACGAGAAGGGGGCCTTCACCGGCTCGGTGGCCCGCCGGGTGGGGCGCTTCGAGCAGGCCGACGGCTCCACCCTCTTCCTCGACGAGGTGGGCGACCTCGACCACACCGTCCAGGCGAAGCTGCTGCGCGTCCTGCAGGAGCAGGAGATCACCCGGGTCGGGGCGCAGGACGCAGTCCGGGTGGACGTCCGCATCGTGACCGCCACGAACCGCGACCTGGAGGCGGCCGTGAAAGAAGGCCGGTTCCGGGACGACCTCTACTACCGGCTCAACGTCATCCCCATCACGCTGCCGCCGCTCAGGGAGAAGCCGCAGGACCTGCCGGCGCTGCTGGAGCACTTCCTCGGCTCCTTCTCGGTCCGCTACGGCCGGCCCGCGCCGCCGCCGCCGCCCGGGACCCTGGCGGCACTCGAGGGCTATGCCTGGCCGGGCAACGTCCGCGAGCTGCGAAACCTCTGCGAGCGGGCCGTCCTCATGGGCTGGGCCGGCGTCCTCTCCATGGTCGGGGCGGCGCGAACGGAGGAGGCGGCCCTGGTGGACCCGGCGCTTCCGCTGCTGGAGGCTCGCCAGCGGCTGGTCGAGCGGTTCGAGCGCGAGTACGTCACCCGGCTGCTCCGGCTGCACCACGGCCGGATCGGCGAGGTGGCCCGGGCGGCCGGCATCGCCGAGCGGAACCTGTACGAGAAGATGAAGACGTACGGGCTGTCGAGGGACGACTACCGGTAGGCAGGGAGGGCGGCCTCGCGCGTCACCGCTGCCTTTTCCCGGACCGGTACCGCGTACGGTCCTTCCTTGATGAAGGCGACCCGGGGCGCCGCCGCCTTCTGCCCGGGGCCCTTCACCGCGTGGACGATCGCGTTCTGGACCATCGCCTGCGCCTTCGCCATCTCGTCGTCCGGGGAGTCCCCGGGCAGGTAGTCCCAGCCCGCGCGCCCCGGGACGATCTGGTGGTCCTTCGGGGTCAGGACCGCCGAGCAGTAGACCAGCCCCTCCTCGCCGACCTTGTCCAGGACCTTCGCCCACATCTGCGGCTCCCACTGGTCCTTGGTGAACGTCCAGCCGGGATTGAGCAGAGTCGACATGTAGCCGCCCGACCCCTGTAGCTTCAGGAGGTGCAGGAGCGTCCGGTAGGTGAGGGGGCCGATCGGGTCGTCGTCCCGCTCGCAGGCGGCGAGGATGATCGTGCCCCCCGGGCGGACCACGGGGAGGGCGTTCACGGCGGCTTTCGCGATCTGGTAGTGGTTGATCCCGACGTAGCCGCCGTGGGAGAGGACGACGTCGTACTCGTCGTCGAGGGGGATGGCAACGATGCCGCGGAGGAGCTCGACCGCCTTCGCGTGCGCCTGGACGAGGTCGCCGGCGAAGACGTCGAGGAGCTGGAGGCGGCGGTTCAGGACGGTGTTGACGATGAAGTCGACGCCGCACTTGAGGGCGATCTCGAGGGCCTCCTCGTGGCAGGGATTCCCCTCCAGGACGAGGTTCGCCGCGAGCGGGGAGTCGAGGAACTGGGCGCTGTGGAACCGCTCGATCGTCCGGCGGCTGACGAGCGCCGGGCAGACCGCCTTCCGGCCCCCGGAGGCGCCCGCCATGAAGTGGCTCTCGACGAGCGCCGTCGCGATCTTCAGGTCGGCCTCGTAGAACGTCCGGTTGATCAGGATCGGCGTGCCGCTGGCGGTCCGCCCGATGTCGACCAGCGTCGGGTCGTCGCAGGAGTGGTCCACGATCCGGTAGCCTGCCGCCACCTCCTCGCCGAACATGGCCACCTTCTCGGCCGGGGTGCTGGGGCGGTGGGTCCCGGTCCCCACGACGAGGGTGACGTTCTCGCGGCTGATGCCGGCCCCGTGCAGGATGGCCAGGAGCGGCCGCAGGATCCCCGAGTCCCCCTTGTACGGCACGGGGCGCGTGATGTCCGAGGTCGTGATGCAGACCGTCAGGTTCACAACGGGCTTCCCCTTGCCGAGGAGGATGGCCGGGAGGGGGCGCGACCCGATCGGCGCCTCCAGGCAGGCGCGCATGCGCGCGGCCGGGTCGAGGAGGGGAGCCACCTCGTTCATCTCGAGGACGCGGGAGCCTCCCGGCAGGAGGACCGGGAAGGACCGGCTTCCGTACTCGACCTCGACCGGCTCCCAGCCGGCGAGATCGGCGCCGCGAACGACCGCTTCGATTTCAGCCTTCACCGTGGGCCCCCTTTCTCCTCGACGCGGCGATCCGCCGACCCGCCGAACCGCAGTCCCGCTGCGCCGGAGCCTTCCGGCCATGCTACATCCCGAGGTAGGCCTGCCTCACCAGATCGGACTGGAGCAGCTCCTCTCCCTTCCCCTGGAGGACGATGCGCCCCGTCTGCAGCACGTAGGCCCGGTCGGAGATGCTGAGGGCCTCGAACACGTTCTGCTCGACGAGCAGGACCGTCATCCCCTTCTTCCGGATGGCGTCGATCGTCTCGAACATCTCGGTGACGAGCTTCGGCATGATGCCGAGGGACGGCTCGTCCAGCATCAGGAGGGAGGGGCGCGACATCAGCCCGCGCGCGATCGCCACCTGCTGCTGCTCGCCGCCGCTGAGCGTCTCGGCGCGCTGGTTCCTCCTCTCCGGCAGCCAGGGGAAGAGCTTCACGACGTCGTCCAGCGCGGTGTCGATCTCGCCCCGGTTGTCGAGGCCGTACGCCCCGAGGAGGAGGTTGTCCCAGACCGAGAGGCGGCCGAACAGTTGCCGCCCCTCGGGGACCATCGAGATCCGCTTCCGGACGATGTCGTACGGGGCCACGGTGTGGATCGGCTCCCCCTCGAAGCGGATGGTCCCCCTCCGGGGCCGAAGCAGGCCAGAGATCGTCCGGAGGAGGGTGCTCTTTCCGGCGCCGTTGGAGCCGATGAGGCTGACCACCTCGCCCTTTTGGACATTGAAGGAGACCTCCTGGATCGCCAGGAGGTCCCCGTACCCGACGGCGAGCCCCTCAACCTCGAGCACGGTACCTGTCCCCGAGGTAGGCCTGGATGACCTGCGGGTTCACGACGACCTCCTTCGGAGGGCCCTCGACGATCTTCCTGCCCGAGTTGATCACGACGACCCGGTCCGAGAGCTCCATCACGGCCTCCATCACGTGCTCGACGATCACGAGGGTGACGCCGCTCTCCCGGACGCGGCGCAGGAGGGCGATCATCTGCCTGAGCTCCACCGGGTTCAGGCCCGCCATCGACTCGTCGAGCATCAGCAGCTTCGGCCGCGTGGCCAGCGCCATCGAAACCTCGAGCCGCTTCTTCCCCTCGATGGTGAGGGAGGTCGCCGCCGCGTCGAGCTTCTCGTGGAGGCCGGCGAACCGGAGGATCTCCTCGGCCTTCTCGCGCGCCGCCGAGCGCCGGGCGCTCCGCAGGAAGGCGCCGGTCATCACGTTCTCCAGCACCGTCATGTCGGTGATGACCTGGACGATCTGGAACGTCCGCGCGATGCCGAGCTTGCAGATCCGGTCCGCCGCGAGGCGGGTGATCTCCCGCCCGCCGAACAGGACCTGCCCCGCGTTGGGGCGGTAGAAGCCGGTGACGCAGTTGAAGAGCGTGCTCTTGCCCGCTCCGTTCGGCCCGATGACGCTGACGATCTCCCCCTGGCCGACCGTGAAGGAGACGTCGTCGTTGGCGAGGAGCCCGCCGAAGCGCTTCGTGAGGCCGCGGACCTCGAGGAGGGGCGCGGCGCTCACTTCTTCTTCCTCCCGATCTTCTGGAGGATTCCCCACACGCCCTGGGGCTGGTAGACCGAGATCAGCATGATCAGCGTGCCGTAGATGATCATGTCGAGGCCGCTCCCCTTGAATCCCAGCTTCACCCTCGTGAACTCGGAGATGGGGAGCAGGATCGCCGCGCCGATGACGGGCCCCATCACCGAGCCGGCGCCGCCGAGCATCGACACGAGGACGATCTGGACGGAGATGGGAAGGATCAGGACGCTTTCCGGGTCGAGGTAGAGGATGTACTGAGCGTAGAACGTCCCGACCATCGCGGTGAGGAAGGCGCTGATCATGATCGCCGCCATCCGGTACCTCACGACGTCGACCCCCAGGACCTTCGCCACGTCGTGGCTCTCCTTGATGGCGCGGAGGTAGAAGCCCATCCGGGAGGTCGCGACCCACGCGCAGACGCCCAGCGAGAGGAGGAGGAAGGCGAGCATGATGTAGTAGTAGGGCGCCTTGGACGAGTGGAACATGAAGTTCCTGAGCGACTCGTCCTGCATCGGGATCGTCAGCCCCTCCGCGGCCCCGATGAGCTTCCAGTTGTTGAAGTGGATCCTCACGATCTCGGCGAAGGCGATGCTCGCGATGGCGAAGTAGTGTCCCCGCAGATTGGAGCAGGGGATGCCGATGAGAGCGGCCGCGGCGGCCGCCGCGACCCCGCCCGCCAGGAGGCCGATCCAGGGGTTGACGTGGTACGCCGTGAAGAGGAAGGAGGACGTGTAGGCGCCGATCCCGAAGAACGCCGCCTGTCCGAAGGAGAACATCCCGGCGTATCCGCCCATGATGTTCCAGGCGACGCCGAGCGTCGCGAACAGGAACACCATGATCATCAGGTGCATCGCGAAGGAGCCGCTGACGGCCAGCGGGTAGAGCGCGAGGAGGACGAGAACGGCTCCCGAGATGGAGATCTGCCTCTTCGTGAACGTCTTCACGCCTACGACCCCATCAGGCCCTGCGGCCGGATCCAGACCGTGATCAGGTAGACGAGGAACACCAGCGCGTACTTGTAGGCCGGGTCGAAGAAGTAGCCTCCCAGCGTCTGGACGAGCCCGATGAGGATCCCGGCGATGAACGCCCCCTCGATGCTGCCGAACCCGCCCAGGGCCACGATGCAAAAGGAGATCAGCCCGAAGAGCCCTCCCACCTGAGGGTAGATGTAGTAGTACATCGAGAGGAAGGCCCCCGCGATCCCGACGAGGGCCGACCCGAGGCCGAACGAGAGGGAGTTGATCTTCTCCGTGTTGATCCCCATCAGCTGCGCGGCGTCGCGGTTCATCTCGACGGCCAGGATCGCCTTCCCCGTCCGCGTCTTCTTCAGGAAGAGGAGGACCGCGGCCGAGACGACGACGCTCCCGACGGAGGCGACGAACTTCGGGATGCTCAGCTGGACGCTCCCCAGGCTCCAGGTACCGGAGAGGAGAGGCTTCTCGATGAGGCGGAAGTCGGGCGTCCAGAGCATGACGGCCAGGTTGGCCAGGAAGATGCTGACCCCGAACGTGACCACGAGCTGCGCCAGGCCGGGTCCCTTCATCACCTTGCTGATGATGAAGCGGTAGATCCCGGCCCCGAGCAGGAATAGGGCCGCCGCGCAGACGGGGATCGAGAAGAGCGGGTCCATCTTCAGGAGCGTGTAGCACCAGAAGGAGATGAACATCCCGATCATCAGGAAGTCGCCGTGCGCGAAGTTGAGGACGTTCATCACCCCCCAGATGAGGGTGAGGCCGATGGCGACGAGGGCGTAGACGGACCCGATGAGCAGGCTGTTCACGACTTGCTGCAGCAGCTGGTCGGCCATCATTTCTTCCTTTCGCAGGGAGGGGCCCGGCGGCCCCTCCCGCTCACGGCGCGGCTACTTCCGGGACTTCCAGGCGGGAAGAGGCCAGACGACGTCCGCGGCCGCGGACTCGAACGGCCAGACCGTCAGGTACTTCTGGTCCTGGATCTGGACCAGCGTACCGGTGGCGTGGACGTTCTGCTGGGTCTTCGGGTCGAACTGGATCCCCTTCCACGGGTAGATCACCTGGTCTCCCGGGATGTTCGTGCCCTGGAGCGCCTTCACGATGGCCTCGGCGTCGGTGCTCTTCGCCCGGCTGATCGCCTCGGCGAGGACGAACGGGGCCATGAAGCTCCTCGCCGCGTTCTCGCTCATCTCGATCCCGTACTTCTTCTTGAAGAGGTCGGCCACCTGGCCGACCAGCGGCTTCTTCTTCGCCAGGTCCAGCGCGAAGGTCGACCGGACGATGATGAAGTTGCCGTCGGCCTTGATCGCCGGAAGGTACCCGGGCTCGATGTAGCCCGCCATCGTCAGCATCCCCTTGGGGTTGAACCCCATCTCCTTGAACGTCTTCGTGAAGAGGATGGCGTCCGTGATGTACGACGCGTGGAGGAGGACGTCGGGGCTGGCCTTGATCAGCCGGCCCACCTCGCTGGTGACGTCCGTTGCGTTGTTCGTGTAGGAGATGTCGGCCACGACCTTGTAGCCGTACTCCTGCGCGTACCTGAGATCCTCCTTGCCGACGTTCGAGCCGAACTCGGTGTTCTCGTAGAGGACGGCGACCGTCTGGACCTTCTGCTTCTTCTGGGCCTCGAGGTCCTTCAGGAACCGGAACTGGTCGTGGGCGAAGATCCCGTCGTGCGGGCTGACGCGGAAGAAGTACTTGAGCCCGCGCTCCGTGAGGGTGGGGGACGAGGCGTCCGAGCAGACGTACGGGACCTTGAGCCGCTCCGTCGCCTGGCTGGCGACCTTGGTGACCGAGCTCTGGTAGGCGCCGATGATCCCGACGACGTGGTCCTGGGTGACGACGCGCTCGGCCTCGGCCTGGCCATTCTTGGGCTCCCCCTTCGTATCGGCCCAGACGACCTCCAGCTTCGCGCCGCCGAGACCCGGGATCCCCTCGGTCCTCGCCAGGGGAAGGTTGAGGTCGTACTTGCCGTTGATGATCTCGACGGCCAGCTCGACCCCCCGCCTGTTGTCGAGCCCGGTCGACGCCAGGTTCCCCGTCAGGGGGTAGAGCGCGCCGATCTTGATCGTCTTGGCCTGGGCGAATGCCCGGGGGACGATGAGAGGCGACAGGGCCAGCGCGCCGCCGCCGATCACGAAGTTCCTCCGCGTCAAGTTGCCCATCGTGGACCTCCTGCTGTCAGGGCTGCATCTCGCGCAGCCGCGCCGAGAGAGGGAGCATCGGGCGCTGCGTGGGCGGTCGCAATCCGTCGTTCCGCGCTCTCCCCGCCGCGCGTCACGGGCTCTTCGAAGAACGGTGAGCCCCGCCTCATTTCAGACCGGAATTCTCTCACGGGTCCGTGGCCTCGCCGGGGACGGAAATCGGACGCCGGCATCCGATTCCGTGAGCGGCTCATCCGATCAGGCGGTCCGAGGGGCCGGCAGACGGGCCCGTCGCCCCGGCCCAATCCCATCAGAGCCCTCTCGTTTCGCCGGTCGTCCCCGGATCGACCGCTGGCCTGCGCCTTGCGTTGACGCGGCCTGCCCGAAGGGCCATCCAGAGACCGAGGCATTGATGAAGACGAGTCGCGGCTTTTCCCTCCTCCCGGCCTCCCTGACGCTGGTCGCCGCCGCGGCCGGCCTCGCGCTCGGCGTCGGCGGCTACGCCTTCTACTACGCCAGGGGCTCCTCCTACATGGGGAACGACCCGGCCACCTGCGCGAACTGCCACGTCATGACCGCGTACTACGACGGCTGGCAGGCTGGCCCCCACCACGGTGCCGCCACCTGCAACGACTGCCACACGCCGGCCGGGCCGATCTCCAAGTACACGGTGAAGGCCCTGAACGGCTGGCACCACTCCTGGGCTTTCACCATGGGCGGCTACCCCGACGTGATCCGGGCCCGGCCGGAGAGCACGGCGGTGGTGGAGGCCAACTGCCGCCGCTGCCACTCGGATCTGGTCGACACCATGACCGGCGGAGGCGAGGTCTCCTGCGTCCGCTGCCACGCCTCGGTCGGCCACCAGCGCTGATTCCCACTTCGAGATCGTTCGAGAAGGAGCATTCCATGTCCTCAGCACCCCAGCCCCCCCAGAAGAAGCGCGGGCTCCTCATCGCCCTCGTCGCGGGCGCCTTCGCCCTCGGCGCCCTGGGCGCCGCGGCCCTGCTCGTCAACATCGCCGAGCGGAAGCAAGAGGCAAAGAACACGTACGTCAAGCTGGTCGAGGTGACCGAGAGCGACGTCGACCCGGCCAAGTGGGGGACCAACTGGCCGCGCGAATACGACGGCTACAAGCGGACGTCCGAGCCGACGCACACGAAGTACGGCGGCGGCTGGGGCGGGTCCGAGGGGGCGTTCCCGCCGCAGAAGTCCGACCGCGACCCGTGGCTGAAGCGCGTCTTCGCCGGCTACCTCTTCGCGATCGACTATCGCGACCGGCGGGGGCACTCGTTCGCGCTCTTCGACCAGGAGAGCACGAAGCGGAACGTGCCGGCGGAGGCGAAGCAGTCGGGCAACTGCATGCACTGCCACGCCTCGATCATGCCGCTGTACAAGAAGCTCGGGAAGGAAGCGGCCCCGCAGGCCACCGAGGCCGAGCAGATCCAGAAGGGGCTGGAGGTGGTGGGGAACCTGGGGTACTGGGACGCCCACAAGCAGCTGGAGCAGCTCTCGGGCGGCAAGGCCCACCCGGTCTCCTGCGTCGACTGCCACGACCCGAAGTCGATGGAGCTCCGGATCACCCGGCCCGCCTTCATCGCCGGCATCCAGAAGCTGGCCGCCGGGAAGGCCGACATGACGGTCCTCCCGAGCATCGAGCGCTGGCGGAAGGGGGATCGGGCCCGCCCATACGACCCGAACGTCGACGCGACCCGCCAGGAGAAGCGCACCTACGCCTGTGCCCAGTGCCACGTCGAGTACTTCTGCGGCAAGGGGACGACGATCTTCTTCCCGTGGGCCGAGGGGATGAAGGTCGAGGAGATCGAGAAGAGCTACAACGGGATGATCGTGAAGGAGAAGCGCTTCAAGGACTGGGTCCACGCCGAGACCGGCATGGAGGTCCTGAAGGCGCAGCACCCCGAGTTCGAGATCTGGAGCCAGGGGATCCACGCCCGCGCCGGCGTCTCCTGCGCGGATTGCCACATGTCGTACAAGCGGGACGGCGCCCAGAAGATCTCGGAGCACTGGGTGAGAAGCCCGCTCCTGTCGGCCAACCGCTCGTGCGCCGCGTGCCACCCCTACACCGACGAGGAGCTGAAGGCCCGCGTCGAGGGGATCCAGGACCGGCACTTCGCCCTGATGACGCGCGCCGGCCAGGCCGCGGTCGGGATGCTCGACGCCATCGTCGCCGTCCGGAAGCCCTACGACGAGAAGAACCGTCCGGCCGCCGCCGCGAAGGCCAAGGAGACCCTGGAGAAGAACGCCGACTTCGCCCAGCTCCCCAAGGAGGAGCAGGAGAAGAAGCTGGCCGCCGAGACGAAGGCCAACCTCCTGGCCGCCTGGCGCGAGGTGGTGGAGAAGGACGCGGCGATCAAGGAGCTGGGCGAGCTGCAGCGCGCTGCCCAGTGGCGCCTCGACTTCGTGGCTGCCGAGAACTCCATGGGCTTCCACGCCCCGCAGGAGATGGCCCGGATCCTGGGAGAGTCGATCGACCTCTCCCGCCAGGCGCAGATCAAGGCCTCCGAGCTCCTGGGCGGGAAGCTCCCGCCCCCCGCCGCGGTCGTCGCCGCCAAGGCGGAGGAGAAGAAGCCAGCCAAGTAACCGGAATTGCGCGGAGAAGGGGGCGCCCGCGAGGCCGCCCCCTCCGTTCGCGTCCGAAGGAGTCAGCATGATGCCGAGCCGGAGAGTCGGGACCCCGTTGGTCGCCCTCCTCGTTGCCACCCTCCTCGCCGCCGCGCCCCTCGGGGCCGCCCCGCCCGTGGCGAAGGGCGCCGCGCACCCGGCGGTGGACGCCGCCGAGAGCTGCGAGGGCTGTCACGCCGAGGTCACGCCGAAGCCGTACCAGCTCTGGTTCGACGGGCGGCACGGCCTGATGGGGGTGAAGTGCGTCGTCTGCCACGGGTCAGTCGGCTCCGGCTTCACGAGGAAGCCGAAGGCCGATCGGTGCGGCGGCTGCCACGGCGAGAACGCCGCTGCCATGTCGGTGCCCTTCTTCAAGGGGAAGAGCTGCTTCTCCTGCCACCACCCCCACGCCCTGAACCCCCACGTCGCCGCGGCCGGAGGTGCGAAATGACGATGAATCGCCGGGAACTCATGGAGACGGCCGCCGCGGCGGCCGCCCTGGCAGCCATCGGGAAGCTCGAACTGCCCGCTCACGCCGCGGCGCCCGTCCCGGCGGCGGGAGCGGACAAGTGGGTCAAGAGCGTCTGCCGGTACTGCGGGACCGGCTGCGGCCTCTTCGTCGGGGTGAAGGACGGAAAGGTCGTCGCGGTCAAGGGGGACAAGGACAACCACAACAAGGGGTTCCTCTGCCTGAAGGGGTTCCTCCTGCCCGAGATCATGTCGGCCCCGGACCGCCTCCTCCACCCGCTGATCCGGAAGAACGACAAGCTCGTCCCGGCGACGTGGGAGGAGGCGATGAGCCTCGTCGCCTCGAAGTTCAAGGCGGCGATCGAGAAAGGGGGCCCGGACGCGGTCGGGTTCTACGGCTCGGGCCAGGCGCTGACCGAGGAGACCTACTGCGCCAACAAGCTCTTCAAGGCGGGGATCCGGACCAACAACATCGACGGCAACCCTCGCCTCTGCATGGCCTCTGCGGTGGGAGGCTACGTCACCACCTTCGGCAAGGACGAGCCGATGGGGTGCTACGACGACATCGACCACGCCGACGTGATGCTCCTGGTCGGGTCGAACGCGGCCGAGGCCCACCCGATCCTCTTCCAGCGGATCGTCCGCCGGAAGGAGGCGGCGAAGGGGACGAAGATCGTCGTCCTCGACCCCCGGAAGACGCCGACCGCCCGGATCGCCGACCTCCACATCTCCTTCACGGCGGGGACCGACCTCGCGATTCTGAACGCCATCGCCCACGTCCTGGTGAAGGAGGGGATGGTCGACGAGGAGTTCGTCAAGGCGCACGCCGCCTTCGGCGAGGGGGCCGACGCCAACAAGACGTGGGAGGACTACAAGGCGTTCCTCGAGGCGTGGACGCCCGAGAAGGCCGAAGAGATCTCGGGGGCGAAGGCGGCCGACATCAGGACCTGTGCCCGCTGGTTCGGCGAGAAGGGGAAGGCCTCGCTGACGATGTGGACCATGGGGCTCAACCAGCGGACGAAAGGGGTCTGGGCCAACAACCTCTGCCACAACCTCCACCTGATCACCGGGAAGATCGGCCTCCCCGGATCGTCGCCCCTCTCCCTCACCGGCCAGCCGAACGCCTGCGGAGGCGTCCGCGACGGCGGCGCCCTCTCGCACCTCCTCCCGTACGGACGGCTCGTCGTAAACGAGAAGCACCGGGCCGAGATGGAGAAGCTCTGGGGCGTCCCGGAGGGGACGATCCAGCCGAAGCCGGGCCTCGCCACCGTCGACCTCTTCCGGGCGGTCGAGGACGGCAAGGTGAAGTGCCTCTACATCATGTGCACCAACCCGGGGCAGTCGATGCCGAACGTCGGCCGCTACCGGAAGGCGCTCCGCCGCGAGGGGGCGTTCGTCGTCGTCTCCGAGGCGTTCCACCCGACCCGCACCTCCGAGCTGGCCGACGTCGTCCTCCCGGCCGCGCTCTGGGCCGAGAAGGAGGGGGTCTACGGCTGCACCGAGCGGCGCTACCAGCTGCTGGAGCAGTCGGTGAAGCCGTCCGGGGAAGCCCGCCCCGATTTCGAGATCCTCTGCGACCTGGCGGCGCGGCTGGGACACGGGAAGCTCCTCCCGTTCAAGACCGCGTCCGACGTCTGGGCCGAGCTCCTCACCGTCTGCAAGGGGACGGCGTACGACTTCTCGGGGATGACGCGCGACCGCCTGAAGGAGTCGCACGGGCTCCTCTGGCCGCTCCCGACCGCCGGCCACCCGGGGACGAAGAGGCGCTACGTGAAGGGGGACGACCCGCTCGTCCCGGCCGACCACCCGCAGCGGATCCTCTTCTACGGCCGTCCCGACAGGAAGGCGGTCGTCTGGCTCCGGCCTCACCAACCCGCGGCCGAGGTGCCCGACGCCGAGTACCCGCTGATCTACACGACGGGGCGAGTCATCGAGCACTGGCACACCGGGACGATGACGAGGAACTGCAAGGAGCTCAGGCACGCGAACGCCGAGGCGGTGGTCGAGATGCACCCGGACGACGCGAAGGTGCTCGGGGTGAAGAACGGCGACCTGGCTAAGGTGGCGTCGCGCCGCGGCGCGGAGACCTTCAAGGTGAGGGTGATCGACGGGTCGCGCAAGGGGATGGTCTTCGTCCACATGCACGATGACAAGCGCCTCTGCAACCTGCCGACCAACGACGCGGTCGACCCGATCTCCAAGCAGCCCGAGTTCAAGGTCTGCGCGGTGAAGGTGACGAAGGCGTGAGGGGGAGCCCGTGACGGTCATCGCCGGGGTCGTCGTCGAGACTCTCCCCGGCCTGGCCGCCGCCGTGGCGAAGAGGCTCGGGGCCCTTCCCGGCCTCTCCGTCCGCGGGGACGACGGCGACCGGAAGATCGCCGCCGTCTTCACCGGAGCGGACGGAGCGGCCCTCGAGGCGCTGGGCGAGGAGCTGCTCCGGGCCGACGAGGCGATCGTCGGAGTCTTCCCGACCCTGGTCGGCCGGGACGGATAAGCGGGGACGTGAAGGGGCGGCGGTTCGCCTGGCCGGGGACCCCGGCCCCGCTCCGGCCTCCCGGTGCCCGGCCCGAGGAAGCGTTCGCGGCTCTCTGCACCCGCTGCGGCCGCTGCACGGCGGCCTGCCCGTACCAGGCGATCCGCCCCGCGGGGTGGCGGTACGGCCTCGACGCCGGGACGCCCATGGTCGCCCCACGCGTGGCGCCGTGCACGCTCTGCATGCTCTGCCCGCCGGCCTGCCCGACGGGGGCGCTCGACCGGGCGTTGACCGATCTCCGAAAGGTCCGGATGGGGAAAGCGGTCGTCGACAGGGAGACGTGCTACGCCCACAGGGGGATTCTCTGCCGGACCTGCGTCCACGAGTGCCCGCTCCAGGGGGAGGCGATCCTCATGGACGCCGAGCTGAAGCCGGTCGTCACGGACCGTTGCACGGGCTGCGGCCTCTGCGAGAGAGTCTGCCCGGCCGACGGCAGCGCCATCCGGGTCGTCCCGGCGGGCGAGCCGGGCGGCGGCGGGCCGGCATGAACGCCCCGCGCGGAGGCATCGGGCTTCCGGCCGCGTCACGGAAGCGCCCGCGCCGCTTCGGCCGGTGGAGAAGGGGCCTCCAGGCGACCGCCCTGCTCTTCTACCTGGCGCTCCCCTTCGCGAACGCCGCGGGCTGGCCGAACGTCTCGGGGACGCTCGCCTCCCTGAAGCTGGGGCCGGTCGACCTCTCGGAGCCGGCGGCCGCCCTCTCCGCGGCGGTCGCGGCGAAGAGCCTCCCGGCCGTCCTCCTCCTGGGCGTCGTCCCGGCGCTCCTCCTGTCGCTCGCCCTCGGTGGCGTCCTCTGCTCGTGGATCTGCCCCTTCGGGCTCCTCTCGGAAGGGATCGCCGCGGCCGCCGCGTGGGTGCGGCGATCGAGGAAGGGAGCCCGGGCGGCCGGGGCCATCCTGCCGCCGGACCCGCTCGGCCGCCGGACCCGCACCCGGCTCGCCGCCCTTGCCGGCCTCCTCGCGGGGTCGTTTCTCCTCGGGGCGCCACTCGCCGCCCTGCTCTCGCCCCCCCGCCTCGTCACGGTCCTCCCGCTCGAGGCGAAGCTGCTCGGCGGCTGGCCGGCGGTCACCGGGGCGCTCCTCCTCGGGCTCCTCGCGCTGGAGGCGGCGCGGCCGCGGTGGATCTGCTCGGCGCTCTGCCCGGCCGGCACGGTCGCCTCCCTGGCCCGCCTCCCGCGGGGCCTGACCGTCGCCTGGACTGAGGAGCGGTGCTCCTGCCCCCCCGCCGCCCGCTGCCAGGCGGTCTGCCCGTGGGGGATCGACCCGAGGACGATGCGCCTCGCGGACGGCTGCACGAACTGCCTGGCCTGCGTGGACGGCTGCCCGACCGGGGCGCTCCGGGCCGCCTTGCCCGTACTCCGTCCGGCCCGGTCGGGGCCGGGTGGGCGCTCGACGGGGTGAGTCCGCGTTGCGGCGGGGGGGCGGCTGACTGCCAGGCCTCTCGATGGACGCCCAGCATGGGCTTCAGCCAGCGGGTGGAAGTCCCGCAGGGAGGAGGTCACACCGACCTGAGCGAAGCGCAAGGGCGATCGCGAGACGCAACGGAACCCGGAGTCTTGAAGAGGCCGTCGAGGGGGCCTTCGAGCCGGCTCCCGGTGGTTCGCCGCGGGGTCGCGAGCCGATGGCCGATGAGGATTCCTTGTGCCGTCGGCCGCGGGCGGCTAACCTGACTCCGTGCAGCCAATCGGAGGCGCCGGAACGGCTCGTGGTGGGTGCCGGCTCCAGCGTTCGCAGGCCGGGCCGGGTGCCGGCGAAGAGGACGCTGACGAGGGCCCCCTCGTCGCGACCGGTTGTCCCCGCCCGCGACATGGAGGCCGGTGTCGGGCGGGAATGGTGCGGTTGGCGGCCGCGTTCGTCCTGCTCGCGGCCGCCCCGGCGCGGGCGCAGGGCGTGTCGATCTTCGACGACGCCTTCCAGAACGGCTTCATCGGGAGCTGGTCCTACGGGGAAGGGACGAGCTTCACCAGCGCGGACGAGGTCCACAGCGGGATCTACTCGATCTCCTTCGACCGGATCGACCTGGAGGGAGGGGCCTCTTCCCCTCAACCGATCCTCTCCGTGGACGACGTGAGCCTCGTCTCTCCTGCGTCTGCGTCCGCGAGTCCGATGCAGATCGAGCACGACGTGACCGTTTCCGGGATGGTCAGCGACCGCTTCACGTGGCTGGATGGCGCGGGTCGGCCGCGCGTGGCCGTCCTCGCGCACAACGACGGAGCGGCCGGGCCAGGGGGGACGCGGGGCGGCGAGCTGCGCGAGTTCCGGTACCAGACCCCGGCGGGCCAACGGGTCGTCGCCGCGTCGGTTTCGGCCGCGAGCGGGTTCGGCTATGTCGTCTCCCATCCGGACGGGGCGGAGGCGTGCCTTGCGGGGGCGCCGGACACCTCCGCGCTCGGCCACTTCCTCTCGGGGACCTTCACCCGAGTCTTCGAGGGGAGGCACCACGCGATCCTCCGCTTCAGCCAGATCTACCCTCGGTACTGCGGCGTGGGAGCAGCCCCCACGGCGCCGTACAGTGTTCCGGTCACCATGGAATGGCTCCTTTCGACCGGGCGCGACAACCCGCTCTGGGCCGTCACCTGGGACCTTTCGGCGGTCCCGGCCGACCGCCTCATGGACGACTCGCGGGCCCCGTACGGAGAGCTCCTCTTCGACGGTTCGGCGACCGAGGATGCACACAGCGTCGTCGCGGGAGTGGCGTGGGGAGATCGGTACAAATTCGCGTCGACGACGACGCCGGTGACCTTGTCGAGTGCCTGGACCTGGAACGTTCCAAACACGGTCCCGTACGTGAAGCTCTGGACGACAGCCGTCGACGCGACGATGGGGACGGTGCAGACGCAGACGATCGCGCAGCAGGACGCCGGCGGCTACTGGGGGAGCGACCGCTGGGGCCGAACGAGCGCCGATGGAAACGCCTGCGGGGCCACGTACAGGATGCCGTGCGACTACAACTGGCCGTTCCAGTCAATCAACTACTCCTTCGCCGACGCCGCGACGGCGACGAATAACACCCGGCTGGCATGGGGAACCAACTTCGGCTTCCTCGGTCAGGCCGAATACCTGGTCCACGGCAGCGCGTCCTACGGCGGACCCCTTCCAGACACCAGCGCTCCGGGATGGCCAAAGAAGAGCTACTCCACGTACGTCGTCCTCGGCACCCACTCGAGCACTCCGGTCGAGGCTCAGGTCACGCAGGTCGAGACGGTGCAGTCGCTCACACTCAGCGCCAATACCGGCAGCGTCGTGACGAGCGGCCCTGCTGGCGCTGCGCGCGCGGACAACGTGACCTACACGCCCGCGGGCTACAACCACGTCTATGGCGCGCTCGCGTTCGCGGCCAGCGACAACAGCCTCGATGCGAACATCGCGGTCGGCGCCGGGACCCTGAAGAAGGCGCTCGTGATCGTGGGGAGCTACACCCTCCCGGCGTATCCGACGGTCCGGCTCGGCGGGGTGACGCTGGTCCCCGACGTGGACTACTTCCCGTCGCTGCGAGCGGGCGCCGCGGAGCTCTGGATCACGCTGAACGTCGACCTCGTCGGCCCGACGAATCACCTCGAGGTGCTGCCCGCGTGCGGCCAGGCGCCCGCCCCCACGATCCAGGCCTCCGGACCGACGACGTTCTGCCCCGGGGGGAGCGTCATGCTGACGGCGAGCATCGCGCCGGGGCCGGGGGTGAGCTACCTCTGGAGCCCGGGCGGGGCGGCGACGCGGGCGACCCTCGCGGCGGCGTCCGGAAGCTACTCGGTCCAGGTCACCGTGAACGGCTGCGCCGGGAGCTCTCCCGCCACGGTGGTCACGGTCGATCCGATCCCGGCGACTCCCGTCATCGTCGCGCCAGCCTCCGCCGTGCCCCTGGCCACGGGACTGCTCGCCACGGTCACGTCAAACGCGGGGAGCACCTACGCCTGGGGGATCGCGAACGGGGCGATCACGGCGGGGGAGGGGACGAGCCAGGTCACGTTCTCGGCCGGCCCGACCGGGCCCGTGGGCCTGACGGTGAAGGAAACGAACGCGTCGGGCTGCCTATCGGCACAGGCGGCGGCGGCCATCCCCGTGAGCGCAGCGGTCGCGACCCGGTTCTTCTCGATGCCTCCCTGCCGCCTCTTCGACACCCGTAACGCCACGGGGCCCGACGCGGCGTGGCCGGCCCTCGCCGCGAACCAGACGAGGACGTTCGCCGTCGGCGTGCGGTGCGCTCTCCCCTCGACGGCGAAGGGGATCTCGGTCAACCAGACGGTGGCCGGCCAGCTCGCGGCGGGAGAGCTGCTTCTCTACCGTGGCGACCTGACCGCGGCCCCGACGGCCAGCAGCCTCGCCTTCCGGCCAGGCATCACGCGCGCCAACAACGGAATCCTGGAGCTGGCGCGGGACGGGAGCGGGACCTTCAAGGTGCTCAACAGCTCGACCGGGACGGTCGACTTCATCCTCGACGCGAACGGGTATTTCCAGTAGCCGGGCCGGCCAGCCCGGAGGAGAAGAGCCTGGCGCCGCTCACCGGGCCGCGTCGCCGCGCCGGTACGGGGCGGTCAGGTCGTCGAGGCGCTTCTTGAGGTCCGCCGGGAGCGCCAGCGACTCGGCGGCGACGGCGGCGGCGAGCTGGCCGGGGCGGCTCGCCCCGACGATGGGAGCGGTGACGGCGGGGTTGGCCATCACCCAGGCGACGCTCATCGTCGCGAGGTCGAGACCGGCCTCCCGGGCGATCTCCCGGAGCTGCTCCACGGTGTCGAACATGCCGTCGTTCCAGTAGCGGTCCTGGTAGATCTTCGCGGCCCCGCCCAGGGTGAAGCGCGAGCCGGGCGTCGGTCCCGTCTCCCGCCGGTGCCTGCCGCTGAGCAGGCCGCCCGCGATCGGGTTGTAGGGGATCACGCCGATCCCCTCCTCGCGGCAGAGCGGGAACAGCTCGCGCTCCGTCTCGCGGAAGAGGAGGTTGTAGCGCGGCTGCACGGAGTCGAGGCGGGCCACCCCCAGGACCTCGCTCCGCCCGATCGCGCGGGCGACCTGGTAGGCGAGGAAGTTGGAGCAGCCGACGTGGCGGGCGCGCCCGGAGCGGACGATGTCGTCGAGCGCCCGCAGCGTCTCGTCGATCGGGGTCTCCTGGTCGAATCGATGGAGCTGGTAGAGGTCCACGTAGTCGGTCCTCAGCCGGCGCAGGGAAGCGTCGATGGCGTCGAGGAGGTGCTTGCGCGAGCTCCCGTGGTCCCACGGCCGGGCGGACATCCTCCCGAAGCACTTGGTGGCGAGGACGAAGTCTTGGCGGCGCCCGGTCAGCCACTTGCCCAGGATCTCCTCGGTCCGTCCGTTGGTCTCGAACGTGCCGCCGAGCGGGTAGACGTCGGCGGTGTCGAGGAAGGTGAAGCCCGCCTCGGCGGCCGTATCGAGGATGGCGGAGGAGGTCGCCTCGTCGCACTGGAGCCCGAAGGTCATGGTGCCGAGGCAGAGCCTGGAAACCTCTAGTCCGGTCCGTCCGAGGCGTGCGTGCCGCATGGTCGTTCCCCCTTCGCGATTCTAGAGACCCGGCGCCTGGAGGCCCGGCTCCGGGGCCGCGCCCGGGCCGGACGCCCTGCCGCCGGCGCCGGCGCGGCCAGCCGCCCAGACGGCGAGCGCGACCGCCAGCAGGCCCGCCCCGACGCCGCAGACGCCTCCCCAGCCCCAGCCGGTCCAGGCCCAGGTACCCAGCGCGGTGCCCAGCGCCCCGCCCCCGAAGTAGGTGACCATGTAGACGGTGTTCATCCGGCTGCGCGCCTCGGGCCGGAGAGCGTGGACGCGGGCCAGGTTCGAGACGTGGTTCGACTGGACGCCGACGTCCATCAGGAGCACGCCCAGGACCAGGACGGCGAGCGTCCGTCCGCCGAGCGCGAAGAGCCCGAACGACGCGAGCGCCAGCGCCAGCGCGGCCCCCGCGTTGGTGCGCGGGCTCACCCGGTCGGCGAGCCGGCCCACCGCGGGGGCAGCCAGCGCGCCCGCCGCCCCCAGGAGGCCGAAGAGCCCCGCCGCCTGGCTTCCCAGGTGGTACGGCGGCTCCTCGAGGAAGAAGGCGAGAGTGCACCAGAAGGCGCTGAACGCGCCGAAGCCGAGCCCGCCCAGGATCGCCGCCTCCCGGAGGACGGGCTCCTGGAAAGCGAGGGCGAGCGTGGAGCGGAGGAGCGCGCCGTAGCGCATCGAGGCGGTAGGCGGGCTCTCGGGGAGGAGTGTGCGCAGCGCGACGGCGAGGAGCACCATGAGCCCCGCCGCCACCACGTAGACCGCCCTCCAGCCCAGGTAGGCGCCCAGGAACCCGCTCGCCGTGCGCGCCACCAGGATGCCCACGAGGACTCCGCCCATCATGAAACCGAGCACCCGCCCGCGCTCCGCCGGCGGGGCGAGGTGCGCCGCCAGCGGCACCGCGACGTGCGGGACGACCGTGGTGAAGCCCACCAGGAAGGAGGCCGCGGCGAGGAGGCCCAGCGACGGGGCCGCCGCGCACCCGAGGAGCGCCACCGACACGGCGCCGAGGAGGGCGAGCATCAGCCGGCGGCGCTCCACGATGTCGCCCAGGGGCACGAAGACGAGCATCCCCAGGCCGTAGCCGACCTGCGTCAGCATGGGGGTGAGGCCGACGTCGCGCGGGGTCGCGCCGAACTCCCGCGCCACCCCGGGAAGGAGCGGCTGGAGGAAGTAGATGTTGCCGACGGTGAGGCAGGCCGCGGTCGCCAGCGCCCAGAGCTGCCCGGCCGTGATCGTCCCTTCGGCCGGCGCCTTCACCGGTCCCGGCCGTCCTGGGGCCGGGACTGCCGGGACCGGCCGGCGAGCCCGGCGAGGGGCGCGCTGGCGCCCGGGGCAACGGTGGCGCGGAAGAGGTCGCTCATGAAAGGGGGCCGCTCGGGCCTCCGGGAATCCTACGTCACGCTGGACCGCATGCCGTTCCTGCGAGCTGAGCTGGCCGGCGAGGAGGAGCTCGGAGCAGCGGGGGGGGCGGCTGCTAGGCCGGGATGTTCAGAGAGAGGAGCGTCAGCTCGCCGGCTCCCGTGTTCCGGTAGGAGTGGGGCTCGCCGGGGGAGACCCGGACCACGAGGCCGGGCCGGATCGGGACCTCGCGGCCGCCGGCCATCACCGTCCCCT
Source organism: uncultured Acidobacteriota bacterium (assembly GCA_903845115.1). Taxonomy (GTDB): domain Bacteria; phylum Acidobacteriota; class Thermoanaerobaculia; order UBA5066; family UBA5066; genus CAIMWE01. Next base: position 28,709 of record CAIMWE010000196.1, read on the forward strand.
CTCCGCCGAGGAAGTGGAACAGGTGGCCGTAGGAATCCACGTGCGCCGAGAAGGCGCCCCCGGGCTCGACCCGGACGAGCTGGACCGTCACGCCTTTCTCGTGGAGGACGGTGGCGAGGACCCCGTGGGCCACGTCCGTCCGGAGCGGCCGCCAGGGCTGGCTGCCGACATCGAGGAATTCGGCCATGGCCGAGGATAGGTCTTCCGGGCCGCCTCGCTACCGGGAGCAGCGATGCTCGACGGCGGTCGTGATCTCCCGGGACCCCGGAGGGTTCTCTCCCAGCCCCATCGCGTGGAGCGCCTCGTGGAGGACGATGACCACCGTGGAGTCGCCGTACTGACGGTGGACGCCGTTGTACAGGGCGGGGCAGATGACGACGTCGCGGTTCCCCGGAACGACGTAGGCCATCCTGTACGGGGAGAAACACCGGGGATCCTCCCTGCCGCTCCGGAACCTGATGGAGCGAAGGAAGATCGCGGGACTGGTGTCCAGCGCAGCCAGGGTCTCCTCGAGCGGGAGCCCCGTCCGGTCGTCCGAGAAGTCGCGCAGGAGGAGGCGGCACGCTCCGTTCTCGAGAAGCCGTGCCGCCTCCCTCACGACGCGCGGGAAGGCGAGCCCGAGCCGAGGGTCGACGAGGACCGCCTCGTCGTCGCCCCGAGCGGAGCCGCCCGCGGCGGAGACGTCGACGGCCGGGAAGACGGCCACGGCGAGGCAGAGGAAAAGGAAATGGACGGAGTTCGCAGCAAAGGCCATCGGAGCTCCCTTCCCGGCCGGCTGCGACCGTCCAGTTGCCGGTCAGCGGCTGTCGTCTGTCTTTGCCATAGAAGTTGGGCCCCGGACGGGTCGAAGTCTTCGTAAACTGTTCGGCAGGTTCTTGGAGACGAGATGAAGCTCCGGTTCGGTGAGTTCACGTTCGATACCGGCCGCCGGCTCCTTCTCCGGGCTGCCGACCCTGTCCGGCTCTCGTCGAAGGCCGTCGAGCTGCTCGGCCTCCTGCTGGCCCGGCGCCCCGACGCGGTGACCAAGGAGGAGATCCAGGACGCGCTCTGGCCCGACTCCCTCGCGACGGAGACGACGGTGGCGACGCTGGTGACCGAGGTCCGGGCGGCCCTGGGCGACCCGGCCCGTGCTCCCCGGTTCGTCCGGACGGTCTTCGGCTTCGGCTACGCTTTCGACGGCGAGGTGGAGGAAGCTGGGCCACGGCGGCCCGCGAGCCGGCACGTTCTCCTCTGGGGCAATCGCGAATTCCCGCTGGGCGACGGAGAGAACGTCCTGGGGCGTGACCCGCACGGGGCCGTCCCCGTCGTCCACCCGTCGGTCTCGCGGGAGCACGCCCGGTTCACCGTGAGCGGCGACCGGGTGGTCGTCGAGGACCTCGGGAGCAAGAACGGGACGTTCGTGGGGGGAGCGAGGATCAGCGGGCCGGCGGAGCTCCGGAGCGGAGACGAAGTGGGCGTCGGCTCCGTCGTCGTGATCTATTGCGACACCCGGGCCGCGGCGGAGAGGGAAACCGACACGGTCCGGTGACGATGGCTGGGTTCCCGCTCAGGGGGCGGGTCCGTAGTCGAGCATCCAGATGTCCGCCTCGACGACCCACCTCATGCCGAAGAGCGAACGTCCGTCGGGGGAGAGCACGACCCGCTGGACGTCGGCCCCGAGCGACCCTGCCGGCGTGAGCGTGCGGGTCACCCGGTCGAGCACCTCCAGCTTCTCCCCCCTCCGGAGAAGAAGGCGGCGCGAGTCGGGAAGCCAGGCGCACCAGGGGGTCGACTTCAGGTCGACCAGTTCCTCGAACGTCCTCTTCTCCGTGTCGAAGAGGGTGAGCGGAGGACGGCGGCCGTCTGCCGGGGAGTACGAGTAGCCGGCGAGCCAGCGGCCGTCGGGCGACCAGGCTTCTGCCGAGAACTGCCTGCCCGCCGCGAGCGGGGGCAGCGGCACCGGCGTGCGCTGGGCCAGGGGAACGCTGACGTCGACCAGGTGCGGCTCCAGGTCCGCCCCGACCTCCACCAGGAGCGACCGGCCGTCGGGCGACGCGAGGGGGCCAATGACGTCCCGCTTGCCATCCGAGCCGACCTCGCGCTCCCTTCCGCTCCCGTCGGGGCGGAGGCTCCAGACCTCGTTCTTCCCCTCCGGCGCCACGCCGAAGTAGAGCTTCGATCCGTCGGGAGCCCACTCCTGGAAGTCCTCGCGGAGCGGGTCGTCCGTCAGGCGCCGCGTCTCGCCGGTCCGGACCCGGACGAGGAGGATGTCCTGCCGGCCCCCCTCGTCGAAGAGGGTCGTGGCGAGCCACTCGCCGTCGGGCGACGCAGCTTTCAGGCGGAAGTCCCGCGGTCCGCTCAGGATCGGATGTTTCTCGGGGAGGAGCCTTCCGCGAGCGGCGTCGAAGGCAAAGCGGTCGATCACGGTCGTTTTATTGACCATCGCGAAGAGGAGCTTTCGCCCGTCTGCGGTCGCAGAGGGCCAAGTCGACCCTATCCCGTTCAGGGCCTGCTCGGCTTCCCCGATCCGCTTCCCGGTCGTCTCGTCCACCCGGACCCGCCAGATGTTCCAGTAGCCTCCCGCGGAGCTGAGGAACCAGAGCCATCCCCGCGTCCAGGCGGGAATCGAAGGGAGAGAGGTCGGCAGGTCGAGGACGGTCGTGGGGACGCCGCCCGATGCCGGAATCGTCGACAGGGCGTGGTGGCCGGAGAGGCTGCCGAATTCAGCCCTCTGGTGGAAAGCGATCCGGGATCCGGAAGGAGACCAGGTCGGGTGGGTCGCGTTCGAGTCGGAGAGCTTCCTCTTTGCCCCGGTGGCCACGTCGACGATCCAGAGGGCGCTGTTCCCACCGCCCCCGGCGAGGCTCTTTCGCGTCGCGACGGCGATCGTCTTGCCGTCGGGCGACCAGGCCGGCTCGTACCCGAAGTCCGTCAGGCGCCGCGGCGACTCGCCCGTCGCCCCCATGACGAAGATCCCGCCCCCTTCCCGCTCGGAGCGGAAAGCGATTGACCGTCCGTCCGGCGAGAAGGCCGGCGCGCTGTTGTCCGCCGGGTTGTCCTTCGTGAGGTCTGTCGGGGTCTCGCCGCCGATCCGGCGGAGGAGGAGGTGAGAGTGGCCGCTCGGGCCAGCCTGGTAGACGAAGCTCGCGCCGTCCGGAGAGATGCTCGGGTTCGTCTCGATGCCCGGCTCCCAGGTCAGGCGGACGAGCTGGGGGATGGGTGCAGGACGGGGCCGGGCGGGGCGGCCGGTGGCGTGGCCGAACCAGAAGCCACACGCGAGGATGGCTGCCGCCAGGGCGATTCCAGAGGCGACGAAGGTGGCCCTGTGCCGAAGAGATGGTCTCGTTCCGGGCGCCGCCGAGGCCGAGGCGCTCGTCTCGGAGCTGCGGAGCGTCCAGATGGCGAGGTCCCGGGCCAGGTCGCGGCTGGAGGCGTAGCGGTCGGTCGGGTCCTTGGCGAGGAGCCGGTCGACGACCACGCGGACGGGGATCGGAAGCGTCGGGACGAGCGTCTCGAGGGGCACGGGATCCTTCCCGATGATGGCCGCGAGGGTCTCCGGCGCGGAGGCGCCCTGGAACGGACGTCTGCCCGAGAGCATCTCGTAAAGGACGATCCCGAGAGAGAACTGGTCGGTGCGGGTGTCGACCGGGAGGCCCCTGGCCTGCTCGGGCGACATGTACGCCACCGTCCCGACGACCGCCCCCGGTTCGGTCAGGACGGAGATGGTCGAGGAGCGCGTGCCGCCTCCGCCATACGGAGGCTCGCTCTTGCGGGCGATGCCGAAGTCCAGCAATCTGGCCCGGCCATCCCGCGTCAGCATGACGTTCTCGGGCTTGACGTCCCGGTGGACGATCCCCTTGTCGTGGGCTGCGGCGAGGGCGTCGGCGACCTGGGCGGCGATCTCGAGGGTCTTCTTCAGCGGCAGCGCGCCGCGGGCGAGGACCGCCCGGAGGGTCTCCCCCTCGACCAGCTCGGTCACGGCGAAGGAGATACCGTCGATCCGCCCGAAATCGTAGATGGCGAGGATGTGAGGATGGCTGAGCGCCGCGACCGCCTTCGCCTCGTTCTCGAACCGGGCGAGGGCTTTCGGGTCGTCCGACAGGTGATCGGGGAGGACCTTCAGCGCGACGTCTCGCGCCAGCTTCGTGTCCCGCGCCCGCCAGACCTCACCCATCCCGCCCGCCCCGAGCGGGGCAACGATCTCGTAGGGCCCCAGGCGAGCGCCCGGCTGCATCGGCCCGATCCCTCTTGGAGTGGATTCTATCGCCGGTGCGGGCGGGTCCCGGTTTGTGACCGAGATGACCGCAACGGGGCCTGGCCGAAGAGGTCCCGGCGGCCCGTCGGAGCGGCCGACTGGTGCCCCCGGATAAGATGTCCTCTCTTCTCGGAGGAGGTGGGCATGGCGACTGACCGGCGGGAGTTCATGAAGCTCGGTGCGGCGGCGGCGGCCTCGGGTCTTCTGCTCGGGGGAGCCGAGGGAGCGGAGGCGGCCCCGACGGAGGTGCCGGGGATTCCGGCCGCGTTTTCTTCACGAAGGGCTCCCACCACGTGAACGGCATCCTGCGGAACACGATCACGGCCATCTGAGGGAAACTCGGCATGCCCCCCCCGGGCAGTTCCAGATTCGAGGAGAGAAGGAGGCCGAATGGCCCAGCCCCGCAAGTCCACCAGGTCCCGCAACGCTGCCGCGGCGTCCCGCCGCCGGACTGGCCCGTCGAAAAGCACCCGGCCCTCCCCCGGAGGCAGGGGAAAGGGGCCCGGGGGCGTCGCCGGGCCCCTTCGCCTCGTCAGCTTCGTCCCGAAGCGGGGGGGGGCGGTCCGGATCGGTGCCGTCACCTCGGCGGACCGGGTCGTCGACCTGGGAGCGGTCGCGAAGAAAGGGAACGTCCGGCTCGCGTTCGACCCCGCGAGCATGGTGTCGCTGATCGAGTCGGGACGGCGGGGGCTGTCCCAGGTCCGCGGCCTCCTGGCGGCCGCGGGGGAGAGCGGAGCGGCGCTGTCCGAGGTGAGGCTCCTCGCCCCGATCCCGAAGCCGATCCGGAACGTCCACTGCGTCGGCTGGAACTACGTCGAGCACTTCGAGGAGGGGAAGCTGCTCCGCGACATCCTCCAGGATCTTCCGCAGCACCCGGTCTTCTTCACGAAGGCGACGGGCGCCGTGAACGGCCCGTACGAGCCGATCCCGTACGACCCGAAAATCTCGACGCTGATCGACTGGGAGACCGAGCTGGCCGTCATCATCGGAAAGCAGGGGAAGAATGTGCCGGAAGAGAAGGGGATGGAGCACGTCTTCGGGTTCTGCGTCCTGAACGACACCAGCGCTCGGGACATCCAGCAGAAGAAGCACGGCGGGCAGTGGTTCAAGGGGAAGGGGCTCGACGGGTACGCGCCGATGGGCCCGTGGATCGTCACCGCGGACGGATTCGAGCACGGGAGCCTCCGCGTCGTGACGCGGGTCAACGGGATCGTCAAGCAGGAGGGTTCGACGAGCATGATGCACTTCAAGGTGGCGCGGCTCGTCTCGGAGCTGTCGCTCGGGATGACGATCCATCCCGGCGACATCATCTCGACCGGGACGCCCCCCGGCATCGGCCACGCCCGGAAGCCCCCGGAATACCTGAAGCCCGGCGACGTGATGGAGAGCGAGATCCAGGGGATCGGGACGCTCCGGAACGTGATCACGGCGGTCTGAGGGGGTCGATCGGCGTCCGGGACATGCGGCCCCGGAGGAGAGGAGAGACACGCGGGAGCCGGCAAGGCTGCCTTCGGCCGCTCGCGCGCAACAATCGACGCTGTCAGCGGAATATGGCATTCTCAGCTATCCAGCAGCGGCATTACGCGCGTTCCACTGGACTCGAGGAGGTAACGTCATGATTTGTCGTCGCCTGGCGGCGCTCGCCGTCATCTTGCTCCCCGCTATCGCATCCGCCCAGACGGTGAAGCTCGCCCTCACGGGCCCCTTCACCGGGGGTTCCGCTCCCATGGGAGGCTCGTTCCGGGACGGCGCCAAGATCGCCGTCGCCGAGATCAACGCCGCCGGCGGCATCCAGGTCGGTCCGGTCAAGATGAAGATCGAGCCGATCGAGCGGGACGACGAGGCCAAGAACGAGCGGGGCGCCCTGATCGCCCAGGAGCTCGCGTCGATGTCCGACCTCGCCGGCGTCATCGGCTCGGTCAACACGGGCGTCGTCATGGCCGGCGACAAGCACTTCCAGGAGAAGGGGATCACGAAGATCATCTGCCCCGCGGCCGGGTCGAAGTCGATGACGCAGTGGCTGGACCCGAAGGTGCCGGACCTCTCGATCTTCCGCTTCGCGGCCCACGACGGCATCCAGTCGGCGATGGTCGTCGAGGAGGCCATCAACCGGAAGTTCAAGAAGGTCATGGTCTTCTTCGACTCGACGAACTACGGCGTCAGCGGCCGGGACGACATGCTGGACCAGATCAAGAAGCAGGGGAACAAGCTGGAGATCGTCGCCCAGGAAAAGTTCAACATCGGCGACAAGGACATGACGGCGCAGCTCCTGAAGGGGAAGTCGGCCGGGGCCGAGGCGGTCCTGATCTGGGGGATCGGGCCGGAGCTGGCGGCCGTGTCGAACGGCATGGCGAAGATCGGGATGAAGGTCCCGCTGATCGGCGGCTGGACCCTTTCCATGTCCAACTACATCGACAACGCGGGAAAGAACGGCAACGGGACGCTGATGCCGCAGACCTTCATCGAGGAGCCGATCACGCCGAAGGCCAAGGCCTTCATCGACGCGTACCACAAGGCCTACAGCGTCGCGCGCATCGCCTCGCCGGTCTCCGCGGCGCAGGGATACGACGCGGTCTACATCTTCGCGGCCGCGGTGAAGCAGGCCGGGACGACCGACTCGAGGAAGATCAAGCTGGCCCTCGAAGACCTGAAGGAGCCGGTTCCCGGCGTCATCACGACGTGGGTCAAGCCGTACGCCAAGTGGGACCCGAACAACGTCGAGTCGCACGAGGCGTTCCGCCGCGAGCAGGTCGTGATGGGGATGGTCAAGGACGGCGCCGTCGTCTTCGGGAACGACGCCGACCGCCAGCGCCTGAAGAAGGCGGCGGCCGGGACGAAGGGGCGCTGATCCGCCTCCGATGACCGCCGCCGTCCTTGCCCAGGTCGTCGTCAGCGGGGCGCTGATGGGGCTCGTCTACGCGCTCGTCGCGTACGGGTTCCAGCTGACGTACGCCACGAGCAAGAGCATCAACTTCGGCCAGGGGGAGCTGGTGATGGTTTCGGCCTTCGTCAGCCTCTCCCTGGTCAACGCCGGCCTTCCCTACGGCCTGGTCCTCCCGGCGGGGATGCTCTTCGGGGCGCTCCTGGGGCTCTTCGTCGAGCGGGCCGGCGTGCGGCTGGCGCTCGAGCAGAAGAGCGAGGGATGGATCCTGATGACCATCATCCTCGGTCTCTTCTTCCTCTCGGCGGCCGAGAACGTCTGGGGGCGGGACGATCGCCCCTTCCCGACGCCGATCTCCTCCGACCCGATCCACCTCCTCGGCGTGGACATCACGCCGCTGGAGATCTCGGTGGCCGTGGGGGTCTTCGCCGTGATGGGCCTCGTCGAGCTCTTCAAGCGCGTGACGCTGCTAGGGAAGGCGTTCGAGGCGGTCTCGGCCGATCGCGACGCGGCGGAGCTGATGGGGATCTCCGCGCGGCGGGCGATCATGCTCTCTTACGGCCTGTCGGGAATGGTCGCCGCCCTCGCCGGCATCCTGGTCTCCCCGATCACGACCGTGGGACCGACGATGTCGTCGACCCTCATCCTGAAGGCGTTCTCCGTCGCCGTGGTGGCCGGCCTCGATTCGGGGTTCGGGGTCGTCGTCGTCGGGATCCTGCTCGGGGCGCTGGAAGCCGTCACGAGCCTCACCGTGGGGAGCGGCTGGCGCGAGGCGCCGGGGCTCGTCCTCCTCATCCTCGCCCTCGCCGTCCGCCCGACCGGGGTCTTCGGCAAGGCGACCATCCGGAAGGTCTGAGAGGAACCGGCGGCGATGCTTCGGCGGCTGGTCCTCACGCGCGGCCCCGAGCTGGCGGTCCTGGGATTCCTCGCGGCGATCCCCCTCTTCGTGACGAACCCGTACGCGCTGGGGCTGCTGACGCTCCTCGCGATCTACGGAATCCTCCTGATCGGCCTCGACGTCACCGTCGGCTATCTCGGCCAGGTGAACCTCTCCCACGTGGCGTTCCTGGGGCTGGGCGCCTACGCGGCCGGCCTCGTGGTGGTCCGTCTGCACGGGGGCTTCACCTTCTCCCTGGCGGCCGCCACGCTGGTCGGGCTGGTTTTCGGCGGTCTGCTGGCGTTCCCCGCGCTCCGGCTCGAGGGGCCGCAGTTCGCCCTGGCGACGCTCAGCTTCGCGACCCTCACCGCCACGGCGCTGAACGAGCTGGAGGCGCTGACGGGGGGGGCTCAGGGGCTCTCCATCCTCCGTCCGCCGTTTCTCGGTCACCCGCTGTCGGCGTCCGGGTTCTTCTGGCTCTGCCTGGCGCTCTTCGCCCTCGTCTGGATGGCGATGCGGAACCTCCTCGCCTCTCAGTGGGGCCGGGCCTTCGAGGCGCTGAGAGACAGCCCGATCGCCACCGACGCGATGGGGGTGGGGACGTATCGCCACAAGGTGGCGGCGTTCGCCCTCGGCTCGGCGCTGGGCGGCCTGGCCGGTGGGCTCTACGCCCTCAACTTCCTCTACCTCCAGCCGCAGAGCTACTCCTACGACCTGATGGTCATCCTCCTCCTCGGAGTCGTCCTGGGCGGGAGGATGAGCCTGTGGGGCGCGTTCCTGGGCGCGTGCCTCGTCGTCCTCCTGCCGAACCTCCTGTCGAACCGGCTCCTCTTCCAGGTCTTCTCCGGCCTCGGCCTCCTCCTGGCGGCCTACTCCGGGACCCGGGGCCTCGTGAAGAAGACGACCCGGCCGTTCCAGGCGCTCGCCCCGGTCGTCGCGATGGGCCTCCTCGTCGTGGGCGGCCTGAAGGTCCAGAACACCGAGGACTGGCGCAAGGCGATCTTCGCCCTGATGCTCTTCTCTGTCGTCGTCGGTCTCCCCGAGGGGGTCATGGGCTTCGCCGCGAAGGCGCTGTCGAAGCTCTTCCACCTCGAGCCGCCGGCGCTCCCGCCCGCCGCATCGCTCGACGAGGTCCTTCCCGCCCGCGCCTCCGACGGTTCCTCGCTCCTGCGCCTGATCGACCTCAAGCAGTACTTCGGAGGGGTGAAGGCGGTTGACGGCGTCTCGATGAACGTCGTCTCCGGCGCGATCCACGGTCTCATCGGGCCGAACGGCTCGGGCAAGAGCACGCTGGTGAACGTCGTCTCGGGCCTCTACACCCCCACCTCCGGGGAGATGACGCTCCGGGGGCGACTCCTCCCGACCGGCAGCCTGATGAGGGTCGCCGGCTTCGGCGTGGCGCGGACGTTCCAGAACCTGCAAATCTTCTCCGGGCTCAGCGCGCTCGACAACGTGATGGTGGCCCTCCGGGGCGCCTACCGGACGCCGATGCCGCTGGTCCTCCTCGGTGCGGCGAGGGGGGAAGAACGGAAAGCGCAGGCGGACGCGCTGGCGCTCCTCGAGCTGACGGGGCTCGGCGTCGACGCCCGGACCCCGGCCAAGGACCTGACGTACGGCTCCCAGCGCCTCCTGGAGATCGCGCGGGCCCTCGCCCGGCGGCCGGAGCTGCTGATCCTGGACGAACCAGCGGCCGGCCTCGCCCACCCGGACGTCATGAGGCTGGTGGAGATCATCCGGCGCATCGCGAGCCGGGGCGTCACGATGATCCTGATCGAGCACCACATGGACGTCGTGAGCGAGCTCTGCACCACGGTGACGGTCCTCGACGGAGGGCGGGTCATCGCGGAAGGGACGCCGGACGAGGTGAAGCGGCACCCGAAGGTGATCGAGGCGTACCTCGGGCAGGCGCCGGCGGCGGGCGCGGCGGCGGAAGCGTGAGGAGCCGGAGATGCTGAGGGTCGAGGGTCTGCACGCGGGATACGGGGCCAGCGAGGTGCTCCAGGGGGTCACCCTGGAGGTGGGCGCGGGGCAGCTGGTCGCGCTGATCGGCGCCAACGGCGCCGGGAAGACCACCACGATGCGGGCGATCTCGGGGCTCCTGAAGCCCGCGCGCGGCCGCGTGATCCTCGACGGGCGCGAGGTCCAGGGGCTCGAGGCCTTTCAGATCGCCCGCCTCGGGCTCGCGCACTCTCCCGAGGGGCGCAAGGTCTTCGGCCCCCTCTCGGTCGAGGACAACCTCCTCCTGGGCGCCTTCCGGCGGCTGCCGGCCTTCTTCGGATACCGGCGGCACGCAGCCGCGGGGCTCGAGAGGGTCTACGGGCTCTTCCCGAAGCTGAAGGACCGCCGGACCCAGGCGGCGGGGACGCTGTCAGGAGGAGAGCAGCAGATGCTCGCGATCGGCCGCGCGCTGATGGCCGACCCGAAGGTGATCCTCCTCGACGAGCCCTCGATGGGCCTGGCGCCGATCATCGTCCAGGAGGTCTTCGCCACGATCCGGAGGCTCAAGGAGGCTGGGACGACGCTCCTCCTCGTCGAGCAGTTCGCCTCGAGCGCCCTCGCGGTGGCCGACCGGGCCTACGTGATGGAGCGGGGCCGGATCCTGAGGGAGAAGTCGACCGACGACCTGCGGCACGACGAGGGGCTGCTCCAGGCCTACCTGGGCTGACGCGCCTCAGTACCTCGCCCGTCGTCGAACGGCTCCCTCCTCCGCTCTCCGTTTCGAGGGTGAAGGGCCTCATCACGATCGACGGGGATCTCGGGGACGCCGGCTGGAAAAAGGCCGCTGTCATCGGCGCTTTCTGGGAGACCTCGCCGGGGAACAACGTCCCTTCGAAGGTGAAGACGACCGCGTGGGTGACGTACGACGACCGGTACGTCTTCATCGCCGTGAAGTGCGACGACCCGGACGCTTCGCGCTCCTGGCCGAGCCCGTCGGGCGCAAGGCGGTCGGGGCGTCCCGGAAGGGCGCCGAGGATGCAGCCGGCGCGCTGTTCCCCGAGGTCCGGACGGGCGAGGCTTACCTGACGGGGAAAAAGGACGGGAAGAAGTCGCTCCCCCCCCCGCGCGGGGGCCTTCGGCCTTTCAGGGGCGAGGAGTGAAGAGAAGCCTGTGGACAGCCGCTGCCGCGGCGAGCCGCCGGTCGCTGGTCGCCAGGCTGGATCCGTCGCGGATCGCTATCGCGAGGTAAGCCGCGTCGTATGCGCTCAGCTCGTCGATCGCCGCGCGCGCCAGAATGTCCTCGTAGGGGACGTGTGGCCGGAGGACGATCGGCAGACCAAGAAGCCGCGCATAGGCCCGCTCCGCGTCCCCCGAAGCGATGCGCCTGCGGCGTACGGCCCCGAGGAGTCCGTTCCCGACCTCCAGCGGCCAGTGGGGTGCTGTCACCAGCATGACGTCTCCGGCAACAGCAGCCTCGAGGAGTCCCCGTATAACAGTCGGGTCCTCGTCCCGCAGCACGAGGGCAAGCGAAATGGAGGCGTCGACGGTGACCGTGATCAACGCTGCCCCTCCCGGATGAGGTCAGAGGCGGATTCCGGGCCCGGAAGGGTCCGCGTCCGGATCTCCTCCAGTTCGTGCAGTGCGGCACGGAGGGATTGACGGCCCTTTTCGCTCTGGCCCGGGAGGACCCTTGCCAACGGCTGGCCACTGTCCGTCAAGACGGTGACGACACCCCGTGCTGCAGCCTGAAGGACGGTGCGAAGGTCAGTCGTTGCCGCCTCGATCCAAAGTTCCTCGGTCATGGCGTCGAGCACCCCGTCTCGTGGGAGCCATTATCAACCTGTGGCTCCGGACGTCCTCGGTGCCGGCGGCGGATTCTCCCCTCCTCGGGCGTTTCCCGTAGGGGGGTACGGAATCTGACCGGGGCGAATCGGGAATCGAAAACCCGGGAACGGGGGCTCCGGGAGGAGGAAGGCCAGGGCCCACTCGGCCCGGGGTCACCTCCTCCTCGACGAACCCTCGATGGGCCTGGCGCAATGGAGCGGGGCCGGGTCCTGAGGGAGAAGTCGACCGACGACCTGCGGCGCGACGAGGGGCTGCTCCAGGCGTACCTGGTCTGGCCCCGGTCGTTGGCGAAGGCCGGCCCTGCGTCTGAATTGGTCGCCGGAAGGGGGTCAGAAGGCCCAGACGATGCACCCGGCTCCCGAGTACCAGCCGGAGACGAGGCTCGCGTACCGGGACTCGATCGCCGACCGCTTGAGCTTCATCGTCGGCGTCAGGAGGCCGTTGTCGACGGTCCACTCCTCCGACATGATCACCAGCTTCTCCAGCTGCTCGTGTGGGTCGAGCTCCGCGTTGAGCGCCGCCAGCTGGTCCTGGAGCTGCCGAGTCAGCGCCTCCCGCTCCGGGCTGCCCGGGGGAGCATTCCGGAGGTGCTCGGCGAGGACGACGAGGGCGAGTGGCTGGGCCATGCTCGGACCGGTCACGCAGGCCTGCTCGAGCTCTGCGTGGGCGAGGAGCCGGGTCTCGATCGGGGCTGGCGCCACGTACCTTCCCCTTGCTGGTCTTGAACATCTCCTTGACGCGGCCGCTGATCCGGATCCGTCCCTCGGCGTCCATCTCCCCCCCTGTCGCCCGTCCGGAGGAACCCGTCCTCGTCGATTGCCTCCCGCGTCAGGTGATCGGCCTTGTAGTAGCCGACCATCGTCCCCGGGCTCTTGACCAGGATCTCTGCCGCCTCGGAGATCCGCCAGACCACTCCCGGCATGGGGGAGCCGGCCCATCCGTTGCGGTGCTGGCCGGGAAGGACGCAGTGGGAGCCGGCAGCGTTCTCGGTCATGCCGTAGATGTCGGAGATCCGGATCCCGAGCGAGGCGTACCAGTCGATCAGCTCCGCGGGTTTGGGGGTGGAGCCGGTTGCGGCGAAGCGGACCGCGTCGAGGCCGAGGCCCTCCAGCACTCTCTTCCTCACGATCCCGCCGAATACCGGGGCTCGCAAGAGAAACGCGAGCTTTCTCTCGGGGATCTTCGTGAGGACTCCGGCGCGGAGCTTCAGCCAGGGCCGGGGGGGACGCTCCCGAAGGACGTCGGCCGTGCGCGCCTCACGTCGGCGAGGAACGTGTCGAGGCTCTCGACGAAGAAGACCTGGCAACCGGTCCGGAAGTGGGTCGTCTCGAGCACCGCCCGCTCCGCCACGTGGGCGAGCGGGAGGTACGAGATGAGCCTGTCGGAGGAGGTCAGCCCCGTCACCTCCGCGAATGCGAAGGCGGACCACATCGTCCGGAAGCTGTGCATCACCCCCTTGGGCTCGCCGGTGCTCCCCGACGTGCTGCTCGTCGGGCACCGGCCCGCGCGTCGGGATGCTGTGGCCCTCGGTAGCGACGGTCCGGTCGGGCCGCCGCACTTCGGGCCCCCGGATGCAGGGCCGGTGAAGGTCTCCGGCAAGGACGCCTCGTGGATCAACTGTGGGTCGATGTACAAGATCGCCGGGGCTCCGGGCAGCTGGGAAACGGCGCGAGAGTCCCAGATTTTCCGGAAAAGGGTCCGCGGACTCGCCATGGGCTTGGAAACCCCGCAAAGCAGCCCTGGCCCGTTCCAGCGGTGAGGTGTACGAGGGCGCCCGACTCTGAAAAATACCCTCGACCGTTCCGGAGGTGCTCGTCGATTCCTCGGCCTGCCGGGCGAAGCGGTCGCCTCCGCCCTGCAGCAGTTCGCCGTCGCGGGCTAGTGCGGCGACGGCGGCTCCAGCTCCTCTTCCAGCTCCGCGCCTCCGATGAGACCTTTTCCTAGGAGAAGGGCGCCCGGCCCGGCCCGCAACGAGCCAATCCGGTGGGCAGCCCGTGAGAGGAGGCCGGCACTCAGGCCCGAGAACTGGAATCTCGTGAGCGCCCCTCCACCTGCCACCTTCTCGAGGTCGGCCTCGTTCAGCTCGGCCAAATCCCCGGCGGCAACCGGCGGCTGCGCGACAGCGAAGAATTCGCTGGCGGTGAACTGGCAGCCGTGAGTCGCCGCGATGGCCAGGAACGCCGCCACGGCGCCCTCCTGCATCGACAGGGCGCGCTCCAGCTCGGTCCTGAGACCGGCCTCCTGGTTCGCTTTCCGCACAAACTCGTGAACGGCTTCCAGACTCATCGTGGCCTCCTTCCGACCGACCGCCGGCCGGGACAGAGAATCACCCGGACCGGAATTGTGCGGAATTGTAACCGTCCTCCTGGTCGTCCGTTGGTTTGGAAGCGATGCACGTCGGTCTTAGGGAGCTCTCTTCGCAAGGTGAGCGAGCCGGTCCAGCTCCTCCTCGACCAGGAGGTCTTCGCAGTATGCGCAGACCTGCTCGTCGAGGTCAGCGCTCTTTCGCTGGAGAAGCTGATAGACCCAGTGCTGGCGGTCGTAGGGCACGGGGCCCACGAATTCCCGTACACCGCTCGCGAAGAGGGCCTCGGCCACTTCCGGGGGGAGATCGGCACGGGTCACGATGCCCAGGTAGCCGCTCGTCGCGGGTTCGGGAAGGACCAGGGAATCGGGCGGGAGCTCGACCGGCAGCTGCACCCGGCCGGCGCGCAGCTCTTCGAGCAGCGCGTCAGCCGCGTTTCGCTCGTCGAAGGGAAGCCCGGCAGCCTCGACGGTCTCGAACAGCTCTCGATGGGTCGCAAACGTCCTCTGCACGGCGGCGGCGCTTGACAGGGTGCGCCTCAGCGTGGCGTGAAGCCACTCGCCCTCGAGGAGCAAGACCAGGTCGTCCTCTCCGATTCCCGTCCGCCCCCGGAATGCCCGGACATCCTCGGCGGAGGCCAGAGCA
>CAIMWE010000197.1 GCA_903845115.1 uncultured Acidobacteriota bacterium
GCGCATCACGAAGCCGCGTTTCTTGGTTCTCCTCGGGCCGCTCCCAGTCCTGGGATTTGACGAATACGGTCGCTTCAGATCTCCGCCGCGATCGCCTTCCCGAGGTCGACGGTGCTCGCCTTCCCGCCCATGTCGGGCGTCCGGACGCCGCCCACGAGGACGCGTTCGATCGCGGAGACGATCGCCGCGCCGGCCTCCGGGCAGCCGAGGTGGTCGAGCATCATCGCGCCGGCCCAGATCTGTCCGATCGGGTTCGCGATCCCCTTCCCGTAGATGTCCGGGGCGGAGCCGTGCACCGGCTCGAACATCGACGGGTACTCGTGCTCCGGGTTGAGGTTCGCGCTCGGCGCGATGGCGATCGTCCCGGTGCAGGCGGGGCCCAGGTCCGACAGGATGTCCCCGAACAGGTTCGACCCGACGACCACGTCGAACCAGTGCGGGTTCCGGACGAACTGGGCGCAGAGGATGTCGATGTGGTACTGGTCCGTCTGGATCCCTGGGTAGCTCGCCGCCATCGCCCGGAACCGCTCGTCCCAGTAGGGCATCGTGATGGCGATCCCGTTCGACTTGGTGGCCGACGTGACGTGCTTCTTCGGCCTCCCCTTCGCGATCTCGAAGGCGTACTTCAGGATCCGGTCGACGCCTCGGCGCGTGAAGACGCTCTCCTGCATCGCCATCTCGTGCTCGGTCCCCTCGTGGAGGCGGCCCCCGATGGACGAGTACTCCCCCTCGTTGTTCTCGCGCACGACCACCATGTCGATCTCGCCCGCCTTCCGGCCGGCCAGCGGACAGGGAATCCCCGGCATGAGCCGTACCGGGCGGACATTGGCGTACTGCTGGAATTGCCGGCGGATCGGGATCAGGAGGCCCCAGAGCGAGACGTGGTCAGGAACCCCGGGGAAGCCGACGGCCCCGAGGAAGATCGCGTCGTGATTCCGGATCGTCGCCAGGCCGTCCTCCGGCATCATCCGGCCGGTCTTCAGGTATGTCTCGCAGCTCCACGGGAACTCGTCCCACTGGAAGTTGATTCCGTGCTTTTCGCCCACTACCTCCAGGACGCGCATCCCCTCCGGGACGACCTCCTTGCCGATCCCGTCGCCCGGAATCACCGCGATACGGAACTTCTTCATGGCGCCCTCCTCCCGCCAAGAGTACGCTCGTACAGGTACGCCCATTCCCGTTCGATTTCACTTTCGAATTTGGAGGAGGGTCCATGTCTCCTGCCGACGCTCCAGCCCCTGTGAGCACCGGGAAGATGGGTGGATGGCAGGGAGCGAAGCTCCTGCCGACGGCCGTCACGATCATCCTGGGAGCCCTGCTCTACGTTGGACTCCCGCTCTTCGTGCCGGTCCCCGACGCGAAGGCTTTCCAGGGCCAGCCGGCGCCCCCCAAGGCGCCTCCGCCGGCCGCGAAGGAAGCCCCCAAGCCGGCCGCCGCGCCGGGCGCTCCCGCCGCACCGAAGGAAGCGGCGAAGCCCGCTCCCGCTACGTCGGCGGCCCCGATCGCCGCCCCGGCGCCCCCGGCCGACGCCAAGGCCGGCAAGAAGGCCGCGCCAGCCAAGCCCCCGACCAAGGCCGAGGTCGAGGCGGCCCAGGCGGCGGCCGAGAAGAAGGCCGCGGCGGACGCCGAGGCGAAGGCGAAGGCCGACGCCGCCACGAAGGTGAAGGCCGAGCAGGAGGCCAAGGCAAAGGCCGAGGCCGACCTGAAGGCCAAGGCCGCGGCCGAGGAGAAGCGGAAGGCCGACTGGCTCAGGGGGCTCCACCTCTTCGCGATCTTCGTCGCGACGATCGTCGGCATCATCCTGAAGCCGCTGCCGATGGGCGCGGTGGCGATGATCGGGATCGGCTGCACGGCCCTCACCGGGACGCTCGTGATCGCCGACTCGATGAGCGGCTTCGCGGACGTCGTCATCTGGCTGATCGTCCTCGCCTTCATGATCTCGAGGGGCTTCATCAAGACCGGCCTCGGCGCCCGGATCGCCTACAAGTTCATGGCCCTCCTCGGGAAGAAGACCCTGGGCCTGAGCTACGGGCTGGCCGCCACCGACCTGGTCCTCTCCCCCATGATGCCGAGCAACACCGCCCGGGCGGGCGGCGTGCTGATGCCGATCATGGCAAGCCTGGCGCGCGCCTACGGGAGCCGCCCCGGCGACGGCACCGAGCGGAAGATCGGCGCCTTCCTCACCCTGACGGCCTACCAGGTCGACATCGTCACGAGCGCCATGTTCCTCACCGCCATGGCCGCCAACCCCCTCGCCCAGAAGCTCGCGGGCGACCTGAAGGTGAACATCACCTGGACCGGGTGGATGGTCGCCGCGATCGTCCCTGGCCTCGTCTCGCTCCTCGTCGTTCCCCTGATCATCTACAAGCTCTTCCCGCCCGAGATCAAGGAAACCCCCGAGGCCGTCGAGCTCGCAAAGGCGAAGCTGAGGGAGCTCGGACCGATGAAGCAGGCCGAGTGGACGATGGTCGGCGTCATGGCCATCCTCCTGACGCTCTGGATCTTCGCCAAGCAGCTCGGGGACCTGAACGCCACCACCGCCGCCCTCGCCGGACTCGCTCTCCTCCTGCTCCTCGGCGTCCTCAGCTGGGAGGACGTGAAGGCCGAGACCGGGGCCTGGGACACGCTCGTCTGGTTCGCGGCGCTCGTGATGATGGCCGGGTTCCTGAACAAGCTCGGGATGGTCCCCTGGTTCAGCAAGAGCATCGGCGCCTCGATGGCCGGCAAGGGGTGGGTCGTCGGCTTCCTCGTCCTCGCCCTCTCCTATTTCTACAGCCACTACTTCTTCGCCAGCAACACGGCCCACGTGGCTTCCATGTACGCCGCGTTCCTCGGCGTCTCGATCACGCTCGGCGCACCTCCCCTGCTCGCCGCGCTGGTCCTGGCGTTTTTCTCGAACCTCTTCGCCGGGATGACCCACTACGGGACCGGACCCGCCCCCGTCCTCTTCGGGACCGGCTACGTGGAGGTTGGAACCTGGTGGCGCTACGGCCTCCTGCTGAGCGTCGTCAACATCGTCATCTGGCTCGGTGTCGGCGGGATCTGGTGGAAGTTCCTGAAGCTCTGGTAGAGGAAAGGTCCTCCTCTCACCGGTGAACGGGAGAGACCGGATTCCGCGCGGCCCCGGCCGCGCGGGATCCGGTCTCCCTCCTGCCCTTCATTGACCGGCCGGTCGCCCTGCGGCCACAATGCCGGCATGAATCTCGCCGGTCTTCGTCGCCGTGCGGCCTGCGTCCTCGCCCTCCTGCTCGCCGCGCCGGGAGCCCTCGGTTCCGGTGAACGGTTCCCCGACCTGCACTCCGGGGAGAGGGCTCTCCGCCTCCTGCTCGAGACCAACGACCTCGGGCCGCTGCGGAAGAGGGCGGCCGAGATCGGGAGCGCGGAGGTCCGGCTGGAGCGGGAACGGACCGCCCGGCTGAAGGCCGCGGGCCGCAGCACCGCCGCCACGAACCCCTCGTGGGTCTCGATCGGCCCCTCCTATCGATCGATCGCCGGGGGGACCGCCGGCAACGGGGGAGACAACTCCGGCCTGGCGGCGGGGATCGCCGTCCACCCGACCGACCCCAGGACTCTCTGGGTGGCGAGCTCCGGCGGAGGAATCTGGAAGACGTCGGACGGCGGGGCGACGTGGAGGCCCGTCACCGACACGCTCGGCCCGACCCCCACGGGCGCGATCGCGGTCTCGAAGTCGAACCCGAACCGGGTCTACGCGGGGACGGGCTGCGGCGACTCGTCCTCCAGCTACCAGTCGGCTTCCGGGTTCGGCGTCCTGATCTCGAACGACGGCGGGGAGACGTGGAGGATCTCGGCGGCCGGGACGGGCCCCGGGAAGGTCTTCTTCGAGCTGAGCGTCGACCCCGCGAACCCCGATGCTGTTCTGGCAGCCTCCGACCTCGGCGTGCAGCGCTCGACGGACGGGGGCGACACCTGGAAGCGGGTCGTCGCCGTCCCCGCGTACTCGCTCTCGCGCGCCGCCGCGAACCCGGCGGTCGTCTTCGCCGGGACCGCGCAATGGCACGCGGACGCCTCCGGGAACCCCGTCGTCGACGTCCCGGGCTCCGTCTGGAGATCGACCGACGGCGGCGCGACCTTCGCGGAGAAGGCGGCGGGCCTTCCCGGCGATCCCACGGTGCGCGCCCGCCCCGAGGTGGCGGTCGCGCCGTCCGACCCGACCCGGGTCTACGCGCTCTTCTCCGACGCGAACAACACCCAGATCGACATGGTCGCTTCGACCGACGGGGGCGACAGCTGGACGCCGCTCAACCTGGCCCAGAAGAAGGTCGACATCCTGAGCACGCAGGGAAACTACTTCTCCGACATGGCGGTCGACCCCTCGAACCCGAACGTCGTCTACGCCGGCGGACTGGACCTCTGGAAGACGGCCGACGGAGGGACGACCTGGAGCAGGATCTCCCGCTGGCAGGGCGTCGGCTCGACCACCCCCTACGTCCACGCCGACCAGCACGCGATCGCTTTCGCGAGCGACGGGTCGATCACCTTCTCGACCGACGGCGGCCTCTACCGGACGACCAACGGCGGGCAGTCGTTCGCCAGCCTGAACCGCGGCCTCGTCACGATGCAGTTCTACAAGATCTGCACCACCCCGGTCACGCCGGACCTCGTCCTGGGCGGCGCGCAGGACAACGGAACCAGCCTTCGCGTCCAGGGGACCGAGTACCGCGAGGTGATCGGCGGGGACGGCTTCGGCTGCCTCGCCCACCCGACGAACCCGCTCATCCTCCACGGGTCGGTCTACCTCGAGTACGTCGTCCGGTCGACCGACGGCGGCGCGACCTGGCGAGACTCTTACAGCGGGCTCACCGACGCCGGGGACGAGACGAACGGCTGGTTCCCGACCATCCTGAAGCGCCACCCGGTCCACGCCGACTGGATCTACACCTCCTCCCTCATGAAGGTCTGGGAGTCGAAGGACGCCGGCACCACCTGGAAGAGCCCGTCCGGCACGATCGGGGTCGCGGGGCTGGTCGCCATCCGGGATTTCTCGTTCCTGCCGACGGACGGCTCCCGCCTCGCCGCAGCCGCGAACGCCGGGATCGTCATGGAATCGACCGACGGGGCCGCCACCTTCCGGAAGGTCGGCACCCTCCCGGTGAACACGCTGATGGCCGTGCGGTACGACCGGACCGACGCGAAGACGCTCTACGTCGCGAGCGCCCTCGTGACGCCGGGGGTCGAGCGGGTCTACGTCACTCACGACTCCGGCCAGACCTGGCAGCCGCTCTCGAGAACCGGACAGCCGGGCGGCCTGCCCGACATGCCGGTGATGACGCTGGAGCAGGATCCGCGCGACCCGAAGGTCCTCTGGGCCGGCACCTACGTCGGCCTCTACCGCTCCGGGGACAGCGGCGCCACCTGGAGCCGCTTCGGGGACGGCCTGCCCAACGTCATGGCGATGTCCATCGAGATCACGCCCGACGGGAGCCGGATCCGGCTCGGGACCTTCGGGCGAGGCATCTGGGAGATCGAGACCGGCGTCGCGCCCGTGAACGGCCCACCGACCGTCCAGGTGCTCCTCCCCTCCGCCACTGCAACCGTGGAGGCGGGGGCCGTCGTCCCGTTCCAGGCGAGCGGCTCGGACCCCGACCCGGGAGCCACCATCACCTACTCGTGGGACTTCGGGGACGGCTCGACGCCGGCGACCGGCCTCACCGTCTCCCACTGGTTCGGCGTTCCGGGCACCTACACCGTCACCCTCACCGGGACCAACTCGCACGGCGCCACCGCCACGGCCACCCGGACCGTCGTGGTCACGGCGCCCACCATCTCCGGCGCCTCGCTCCTCGTCCCGGTCGTCCTCGAGACCTCCGGAAGCGGCGGCAGCTACTACACCTCGGAGGTGACGATCGCCTCGCGGCTCCAGCAGCCGGTCGACGTCCTCCTCACCTACAACGCTTCGGCCGGGGGCGGGACCGGGTTCGCCCGCTTCTCGATGGCCCCCGGCGAGCAGCGCATCCTCCCCGGCATCCTCGCCTGGCTCCGGACCCGCGGCCTCCCGATTCCGCAGGACTCGTCGGCCCGTGTCGGGACGCTCCTCATCACCTTCTCGGGCGCCGCCACGACCGACGGCCTCTTCGCCGGTGCCCGGACCTTCACGCCCGACCCCTCCGGCGGAGCCGGCACCTACGGCCTCTTCTACCTGTCCGCCTCGGCGTCGACGTCCACCGCCACCCTCTTCGGCCTCCAGCAGAACTCCTCGCAGCGGTCGAACCTCGCCCTCGTCAACTCGGGGCAGACGCCGGTGACCCTCCGGACGCAGCTAACCGGGCCCGCCGGCCAGGACCTCGGCTCGGTCGACACACCGCTCCCGGCGTACGGCTGGGCCCAGCTGAACACGCCGCTCGCGGGGAAGGGCGTGACATCCGGCCGCGCCGTCGTCACGCGGATCTCGGGCACCTCGCCCTTCTTCGCCTACGGCGTCCTGAACGACACCGTCACCTCCGACGGCTCGTTCATCCCGCCGCTCCTCCCGGGCGACCCGTCGGCCGCCGAGCGGCTCGTCCCGATCGTCCTCTCGGCTTCGGGCTACCAGACCGAGCTGACCCTGGCGAACCTGACGCCCGCCCCGCTCTCGCTCGCGCTCGTCTACACCGCGTCGCCGCAGCTGAACGCCTCGGGCTCAGGCTCCGCGGCGGTCACCCTGGGAGCGTTCGAGCAGCGAATCGAGCCGGACGCCATCGGCTTCCTGCGCGGCCTCGGCATCCCCGTCCCGGCCTCGGGAAACGTCGGCGGCTCCCTGATCGTCCGCGCGGCCGGAGGGAACGCCTCCTCGTTCGCGGCCGGAGCCCGGACCTTCATCGGAGCTGCCGGCGGAGGGACCTTCGGGCTCTTCTATCCCGGGGCCACCCTCGCCGATTCGGCCGCGACGGTCGCCTACGTCCAGGGGCTCCAGCAGGGCTCCACCCAGCGATCGAACCTGGCCGTCGTCAACCGGGGCGACGCGGGGGACGCGATCTCGCTTCGCGTGACCTACTACGGCCCCGACGGCGCGCAGGCGGGCTCGCCCGACACGAAGACACTCGCGCCGGGGGAGTGGGCCCAGTTCAACCAGCCGCTCGGCTCGCGCGGCGCGACCGCCGGCTCGGCCAGGATCGAGAAGCTCTCCGGCGCCTCGCGCTTCGTCGCCTACGGCGTCCTGAACGACCAGACCAATTCCGATGGGAGCTACATCCCGATGAGCCGGTAGCGGGCGTGAGGGGCGTCGAGCAGATCCCCTGGGTCTACGACCTCGTCGTCGGCCTCTTCGAGCGGATGGGCCTGGGGCGCTGGCGGAGGTGGCACGCCGAGGGGGCCGTGGGGCGGACGCTCGACCTGGGCTGCGGCACAGGGAGAAGCCTGCCGCTCTACCCCGTCTCCGCGCGCCCCGTCGCCCTCGATCCGGAACTCCGCCTCCTCCTCCGCGCCAGGAAGCGGTCGCCCGCCGTCCCGTTCGTCCTCGCGCGCGGAGAGGCCCTCCCTTTTCCGGCCGCAACGTTCGAGACCGCCGCCGTCTCGCTCGTCTTCTGTTCCGTGGCGGACCCGCCGAAGGGCCTCGCCGAGGTTCGCCGCATTCTCGCTCCCGGCGGGTCTCTCCGGATGCTCGAGCACGTCCGCCCCGACGGCCTCGCCGGACACCTCGCGGACCTCCTCCAGCCACCCTGGACGTTCGTCGCGGGCGGCTGCCACCCGAACCGGCGGACGGAGGAGGCCGTCGCCGCCGCCGGCTTCGTCATCGAGTCCGGGGACCGGCGGGTCTCGTCGACCCTCCGGCGCCTCGTGGCGAGGATTCGGGACTAGATCCATGCGGCGCAACCTCGTGGTCGTCGCCCTGGTCGCGTTCTCGATCCGCCTGCTCGTCTCGTGGGAGGTCCCCCTGGGGGTGACGCCGGGAGCCGACCCGAACCGGGCCCCGGACGAGGCCGGGCACTTCGGTGTCGTGGAGATGTTGCAGAGGGGGCACGTTCCCCGGTGGCCCCGGGACGGCAACATCTACGCCGCCTACCTCCCCTCGAACTACGCCGTGCAGGCCGCCACCATGAAGGCCCTCGGCCCCTTCGCCGCCCCTTTCGAGGCCTTCTCGCGCATCCCGCCCTGCAGCGCCCGGTACCGGGGATACGACCTCGCGAGGGTCGGGAGCATGCTCCTCGGCACGGCCGCCGCCCTCCTCCTCTCCGCCGCCGCGTTCACGGCCACCTCGAGCCCCGGCGTGGGCCTGGTCGTGGGGCTCGGGGCGGCCCTGCATCCCCAGTTCGTCTTCGTCACCTCCTGCCTGAACGGCGACACCCTGACCGTCGCTGCCGGAGCCGCCCTGGTCCTCGCCCTGGCCCGGTGGGTCCGGGCGGGCGAGTCGGGCGCTCGCCTCCTCGGCGTCGGCGCGGCTCTCGGGCTCGTCCTGCTGGGGAAGCCGAACGGCTACGCTCTCGTCCCTCCGACGGCCGCCTGGGTGGCCTGGGCCGCGTGGAAGGGCGGACGGGCGACGCGCCTCGCGGCGTTCAAAGCGGCCGCGATCGCGGCCCTCGTCGCGGGCCCCGTCGTCCTGTTCAACGCGGTCCGCAGCGGCGGGGACCCGTTCGGAACGGGCGCGTTCCTGTACTTCGTGAAGGTCCTGCACCCCGAGCTGAAGGACGGACGAGCCCTGGGCCACCCCGTCGCCGTCTTCGTCGACCTCTTCTCCAAGTCGTCTTTCGGCCTCTTCGGGAACATGGACCTCCAGATGGGGTCCGCCTGGTACCGAACCGCGCTGCTCCTCCTCGTCGCCGGAGCGCTCCTCTTCGCCATCTCCGCCCGGTCGGCCTCCCCCGGGGCCCGGAGGGCCATGGCCTGGTGGGGCGCGGCCCTCGCGATCAACCTCGCCCTCGTCGTCCGGATGTCGTGGTTCGTCGACTTCCAGCCGCAGGGCCGATACGCGCTCCTGCCGCTCCTCCTCCTGGCGCTCGCCGCCCTCGTCGGGCCGGCCGCCGGTTCGAAGGGAACCTGGCGCTGGGCCTGGCCCGCCGCCGGGCTCTCGTTCCTCGGGGCGGCGGCGGCCGAGATGGTCCGGCTCCTCTGGGAGTACCCGCTCGGCCGCTGACGTTTTTCCCGGCGTCCCTGACTCTCGCCGTCAGTCGTCGTCCACGGCCGGCAGCGCCTGGAGGACCTCTCGGGCGCGCGGCCGGACCTGGACTGGATCGTCCTTCCGGATCTTCCCGTCGCGGAAGACGAGGACCCTCCTGGCGAACTGCGAGATGTCGGGCTCGTGCGTCACGAGGACGATCGTCAGCCCCTTGTCGTTGAGGACCTGGAACAGCTCCATGATCTCCACCGACGTCCGGCTGTCGAGGTTTCCGGTCGGCTCGTCGGCCAGGAGGATCGACGGCAGGTTCACCAGCGCCCGCGCGATCGCGACCCGCTGCTGCTGGCCGCCCGAGAGCTGGGACGGGAAGTGGTGGGTCCGGTCGGCGAGGCCGACCAGCTCCAGCGAGCTCTGGGCCCTCCGGATCCCCTCTGTCTTCTCGACCGGGGCGTAGAGCGTCGGCAGGAGGACGTTCTCCAGCGCGCTGGTGCGGGCGAGGAGGTTGAACCCCTGGAAGACGAACCCGAGCTTCTGGTTCCGGATCCCCGCGATCTGCCGCTTCCCCAGAGTCGTCACGTCGATCCCGTCGAGGAGGTACGTCCCTGCGGTCGGGCGGTCGAGGCAGCCGAGGATGTTCATGAACGTCGACTTGCCGCTGCCGCTGGCCCCCATGATCGCGACGAAGTCCCCGGCGGCAATCGAGACGCTCACGCCCCTGAGCGCGTGCACCTTCGTCTCCCCGAGGTCGTAGGTCTTGGAGACCTCCCGGGCGACGATGACCGCTCCGGGGTCCGCCTCCGTCGCGGCCGCCGCTTCCGTCACCGGCGGCCTCCCGGAGTCTGGCCTCCGGGCTGCGCCGACTTCGACTGAGTCGAGCTGGTGACCACCTCGTCGCCCGGCACGAGAGACCCGATGACCACCTTCGTCACCTCGGTGAAGGTGTGGTCGGTGATCCCGAGCGTCACCTTGACCGGCACGAGCGCTTGGCCGGGCCCTAGCTTCCAGACGACCGCCCCGTCGGCCCGGCCGGCGCGCGAGGGCGCGTTCTTCCCCTTCTCGGCGTCCGCCGCCTTCTCGACGGCGGAGGCCCCCTCGTCGATCCCAGCCTTGGCATAGAGCTCCTTGATGGTCTCCAGGGGGTACGGTGGCCGGTACCGGATCGCAGCATTCGGGAGCTTCACGACGTTCGGGACGGTCGCGACGGGGATCGTCACGTAGGCGGTCATCCCGGGAAAGAGCTTCAGGTCGGGATTTTCGAAGTCGATGATCGTGTCGTAGGTGACGACGTTCTGGATGCGCGTGGGGTTCATCCGGACCTGGCTCACCTTCCCCGGGGAGCGGTCCTTCGGGAACGCGTCCACCTTGAACACCACGTCCTGTCCCAGCCTGATCCGGCCCACGTCCGACTCGTCCACCTTCGTGTAGACCTGCATCTTCTTCAGGTCCTGGGCGATGGTGAAGATCGTCGGGGCCTGGAGCGAGGCGGCGACGGTCTGGCCGACATCGACGTTTCGCGCCACGACGGTCCCGTCGATCGGGGAGCGGATCACCGTGTAGTCGCGGTTCGTCCTCGCGACCGAGACGGCCGCCTCCTTCTGGCGGACCTGGGCCCCCGCCTGCGCGACGTTGGCCAGCGCCCCGTCCACCGAGGCCCGCGCCGTGTCGAAGTTGGCCCTCGCGAGGTCCACCGCCTGCTGCGACTCGATCTTCTGCTCGGCCAGCTGCGTCACTCGCTCGAACTCCGCCCTGGTCTGGGCGAGCGTGGCGCGCGCCTTCTCGACGTTTGCCTCCGAGACGAGGACGTTCGCCCGGGCGTTGGCCAGGTCGGCCGTCGTCTGCAGCAGCGCCCCCTCGAAGAGCTCGGGGGCGATGACGGCGATGACGTCCCCCTTCCTCACGCGGGAGTTGAAGTCGGCCCTGAGCTCCGCGATCGTCCCGGAAACCTGCGACCCGACCTGGACGGTGATGACGGCGCTGACGGTCCCGGTGGCGTCCACCACGTCGCGGATCTCGCCTTGCAGCACCTTCGCGGTGAAGTGGCGCATCGGGTCGGCGCTCCGGAACGCGGAGAGCCCCAGGAGGACGGCGGCCGTCAGGGCCGCGGCGGCGAGCCAGGTCGTCCGCCGCGAGAGCAGGGCCCGGAGCGGCGGGACGGAGAGGGCCGGTTTCGGCTCATTCATATCGGAGTGCCTCGATCGGGTCGAGCCGTGACGCCTTCCGGGCCGGGTAGAACCCGAAGAAGACGCCGACGGCGACGGAGAAGACGACGGCCAGGAGGATCGCCTCGGGAGAGAGCTGCATCGGCCACTCGAGCATCCGCCCGACGAAGACCGAGGCCACGATGCCGACCAGGACGCCGGCGGTCCCGCCCACCAGGCTCAGGATGACCGACTCTCCCAGGAACTGGAGCTGGATGGCCTCCTCGGTGGCGCCCACGGCCACGCGGACCCCGATCTCCCGGGTCCGCTCCGTCACCGACACGAGCATGACGTTCATGATCCCGATCCCCCCCACGAGGAGGGAGATCGACGCGATGGCGATCAGGAGGACCGTCAGCGTCCGGCTCGCCTCGAGCTGCGCCTGGATCACGTCCTCCGGGTTCCGGACGTTGAAGTCGTCCGGGTCCTCGGCGCGCAGCCGGTGCCGCTCCCGCAGGAGGGCTCCCGCCTGCTTTCCCGCGAGCTTCACCACGTCCTGCGAGATGGCCGAGCAGAGGATGTCGTCGAGCCAGGTGACCCCTTTGACCTTCTTCTGGGCCGTCGTGTACGGGAGGATGATCGTGTCGTCCTGGTCCTGGCCCGACATCGAGACCCCCTTCGGCTGGAGGGTCGCCACCACCTTGCACGGGAGGTCCGCCATCCGGATCACCTTCCCGATCGGGTCCTCCACTCCGAACAGCTGGTTACGGACCGTCCGGCCGATGACGCAGACGCCCGCCGCTCGCTCCACGTCGTCCTGCGTGAAGAACGCCCCCTGGTCGAGGGTCCAGCGCTTGATCTCGAAGTACTCGGGCGCGACGCCGCGGTAGCTCGTGAACCAGTTCTGGTTGGCGTAGATGATCTGGGTCGAGGCGTCGACGTTCGGGGAGACGTTCTTGATGAGCGGGATCTGCGCCTTGATGGCGACCGCGTCGGCGAACGTCAGGGTCTTCGTGCCGCGGTTGCCGGTCCTCACGCCGTTCACCGCGCGCCCCCCGGCCTCGATCCAGACGAAGTTGTCGCCCAGGTTGTTGAGGTGCTGCTCGACCCGGGCCTGTCCGGCGTTGCCGATCGCGACGACGCAGATCACCGCGGCGATCCCGATCGTGATCCCGAGGACAGTCAGCGAGCTGCGGAGCTTGTTCCGGAGGAGGGCGCGGAGGGCGGCGGAGGCGAGGGCGAGGCGGTTCATGAGGACGGCCGGCGAGCATAGGCCCGCCGGGGACGTTCCGGCAACCCGCCCGAAAGAGACCCGCGAGAAGGAGACCCGGACACGGAATCAGCATCCATCCGGTCGGCCTCTCTTCCCGTACCATTTCATGCAGGGCGCCGCTCGCGTCCCGAGGAGGATTCGATGGTCCGACCCGATCCCCATCCCCCGGAAGTCTTCGAGACGCTCCGCCAGCGCGGCCCGGCGACCCGCATCGCCGTCGTCGGCGCCAGCAACGACCCCGCCAAGTACGGGAACATCATCGTCCGGAACCTCGCCGGCAAGGGGTACACCGTGCTCCCGGTCAACCCGAAGGAGAAGGAGATCGCCGGCCTCCCCGCCTATCCGAACCTCGCCTCGGTCCCGGGGCCGGTCCACATCGTCGACGTGGTGACCCCTCCGCCCGTCACGAAGGGCGTCCTGGCCGAGGCCGCGCGCCTCGGGCTCCCCGCCGTCTGGCTCCAGGACGGAAGCTACGACGACTCGGTCCTCGAGCTGGCCACGAAGGCCCCCTTCAAGACCGTTTACGAGGCCTGCATCATGGTGGCCGCCGGGCAGGCCTGACGGGGCCGCTACCCCGGCTGTCCGTCCTTCAGCAGGGCGCTCAGCGCCTTGAAGCGGGCGTCGTTCTTGTCGCGCGCCCACTCGAAACCGACCGACTCGTGGTTCGTCACGACCGCCCCGGCGGCCGCCATCCGCTCCAGCGCGTGCCGGCGGTACTCCTCGCCCCGGCTGGAGACAGCGTCCCAGGAGAGGTGGACGTCGTCGCCCCTCCCGAGCATCTCGAGGACGGTCTGCATCACGCAGACGTGAGCCTCGATCCCGGCGACGACGACCTGCCTCTGCCCCGGAGGAACGCCCGGGAGGAAGGCGGACAGCGCGTCGAGGAAGGAGGGCTCCCCGCAGCAGCCGAAGCTCGTCTTCGTGACGAGCCGCGAGGGAACGGTCAGCGCGTCGAACGCGCCGCGGACGCCGGGATGCGTCGGCCCGAGCCCCTTCGGGTACTGCTCGGTCAGGATCACGGGCACCCGGAACAGCTCGGCCAGCTTCAGCAGCCTGACGGTGGCCTCGAGGACCATCTTCGGGCGCGCGACCATCTCGACCAGCTTCCCCTGGAGGTCGATGACCACGAGGACGCTCCGGTTCACGTCGAGGAGTTCCATGGAGTCCCTCCCTGCTCGCCGGCAATGCGGGGTCGTGCGCCGGCGAGGATCGGAGGGAGAATAGCTGGCCCGGCGCCTCGGCGGCGAACGTGGTCCGCCGGAAGACCGGCCAGAAGAGGGGAAGCGAGTGGATTTTCCAAGCTGGGACCTGGTGGCCACGCTCGGGGGAGGGGTCCTCGTCGGGGTCGTGGCGATCCTCCACGTCCTCGTCTCGCACTTCGCCATCGGGGGCGGCCTCGCCATCGCGGTCATCGAGACGCTCTCGGTCCGCCGGGGTGACGGGGCGCTCCGGGAACTGGCGAAACGGAGCTCGAAGATCCTCATCCTCGTTTCGACCGTCTTCGGCGCGATCAGCGGCGTCGGCATCTGGGTGACGATCGGTCTCGTCGCCCCCGCCGCGACCTCGGCCCTCATCCACACCTTCGTCTGGGCGTGGGCGATCGAGTGGGCCTTCTTCCTCCTCGAGATCGTCACCGCCCTGGCGTACTTCGCCACGTGGGACCGCGTCTCGAAGCGGACGCACCTCGTCCTGATCTGGCTCTACGCCTTCTCGGCGTTCATGTCGCTGGTCGTCATCCAGGGGATCCTCTCCTTCATGCTGACGCCGGGGCGGTGGCTCGCG
Source organism: uncultured Acidobacteriota bacterium (assembly GCA_903845115.1). Classification (GTDB taxonomy): domain Bacteria; phylum Acidobacteriota; class Thermoanaerobaculia; order UBA5066; family UBA5066; genus CAIMWE01. The sequence continues at coordinate 14,243 of CAIMWE010000197.1, forward strand.
ACCTACTCCGTCGTCGACGGATTCTTCAACCCGACCTTCCTTCCCGGCCTCGTCTACCGGACGGGAATCTGCCTCCTCCTGGCGGGCGCCTACCTCACCTTCGCCGCCCTCCGCGAGAAGGGCGCCGCGCGCGCCCGCCTGGTCCGGCTCCTGGCCGGCTTCGAGGCCGGCGGCGCCCTCCTCGCCTACGCCGGGTACCGGTGGTGGGAAACGGCCCTGCCCGGGCAGGTGAAGGAACTCTTCGCCGGGGCGCAACCGCTCCTGGCCACCCTCCACACGACGCGGTCGGTCTCCCTTCGCGCCCTCGCCTTCGTCCTCGTCGTGGCCGTGGCATCCCTGCTTGTCCCCCGGGTCAAGTCGACCCCGGTGGCGGTCGTCGTCCTGCTGGCCGCCTTCCTCTCGTTCGGCAGCGCCGAGCGGCTCCGCGAAGGCGCACGCAAGCCGTTCGTCATCCGGGACTACATGTTCTCGAACGGGATCCTCGTCACCGAGGTTCCCAAGCTGAACTCGGCCGGTATCCTGGCCAGGGCGCGCTGGGCAGCCCGCGAGACCGAGGCGTCGGGCAAGTCCAGGGGAGAGGCGGTCTACCGGGCCGAGTGCTCGGCCTGTCACACCCTGGACGGCTACCAGTCGATCCGGGCGGTGACCGGCGCGATGGACCGGGACATGCTGACCTCCTTCCTCGACGAATCGAGGAAAGACGGGGAGGCCTGGCGCGCCCGGCTCGTCCGGGGGGCGGCTCCCCCGAATCCCGGGTACCCTTCGATGGCCCCGTTCGTCGGGACCGACGGCGAACGAGACGCCCTCGCCGCCTTCCTCGTCAGCCTCCAGCCCAGCCCCGCGAAGGAACCGAATGCCCGCTAGTCCGCTGCTCGTCCCCGCCCTCGACCCCGCGCCGATTCCCGGCCCCGCGTGGCTGTTTCACGTCCTCTGGGTCGCGATGTTCGTCATCCACCTCCTCTTCGTGAACACCGTCCTCGGCGGGACGCTCCTCGCGGCCGCCGCTTCGTTCGCAGGGAAGAGGCTCCGGCCTGCCGCGGTCCTCTTCGTGGAGATGAACTCCTGGACGATCTCCCTCGCGATCACGTTCGGGATCGCGCCGCTCCTCTTCCTCCAGGTCCTGTACGGCCGCTTCTTCTACTCGGCGACGATCCTGGTGGCGCGGGGCTGGCTCGGGATGCTGGTCCTCCTCACCGTGGCCTACTACCTGAACTACGCCGTGAAGGCCCGCCTCCGCGGCGGCGGCGACGCGCCGGCGCTCCTGGCCGTCGAGGCGCTCCTCTTCCTCACGATCGCCGCGATCCAGGTGGCCGTCCACCTCCTCAGCGTCCAGCCCGGCCTCTGGGACGCCGCGTCGCGGAGCGGCTTCGCAATCCTCTTCGACCCCTCGTTCGCGCCGCGCTTCCTCCACTTCGTCCTGGCGGCGGTCTCCCTGGCCGGCGCGCTCGCGATGCGGCAGGGGATCCGCGCGGCCGAAGCGGGGAGAGACCGCACCGCCGCCGACCTCCTCGCGCGCTTCGGCCAGAAGGCCGCCCTCCTCGCCACGTTCCTCCAGCTGGTCGACGGGCTCTGGCTCCTGCTCTCCCTCCCCCGGCCGGTTCTCCTCGGCTTCATGAAGGGGGGCGGGAAGACGATGGGGCCGCTCACCCTGGCGATCCTCCTCGGCCTCGGCCTCCTCGTCCTGCTGGCGCAGCTCTCCGACCCGCTCTCGGCGCCGAAGAAGACCCGGCACGTCACCGAGCTGATCCTGGGGGCGATCCTCCTCATGGTCGTCACGCGCCACCAGGTGCGCGGCCTCTATCTCGCCGCGTCCGGAGTGACCGGGCTTCCCGTCGAGGCCCCGCAGTGGGGAATGTTCCTCGCCTTCCTCGGCACGTTCGTCCTCTGCGCGGCGCTGGCCGTCTACGCGTGCGTCCGCGCCTGGAAGGACCGGGGATGACGGACGAACACCCTTCGCGCAGGTCGTTCCTGGACCGCGCCGCCTTGGCCGGCGCCGGGATCTACTCCGAAGGGGGCCTGGGGTCGGCCGGGTCGACCGGGCGGGGGGAGGCGAACCTCCTGACGTGCGGCTCCCACACCATCATGGAGCACCTCCGGCAGGGGAAGAGCCCGGAGGAGGCCTGTCTCCTGGCCCTCCGGCGGATCGCCGAGAAGACGCATCTCGTTCCAAGGCACAGGGATGCGAAGGGGCGCCCCAGGTTCAACGTGAATTTCACCTGCGTGGACGCCCGCGGGAGGGCCGCCTGGGCGGCGACCTGGAGCGGATCGAAACACGTCTTCGGTGATAATCAGGGTGTGAAGATTTTCGACTCCGCCTACCTCTACAAGAGGGACGGCTGAGGAGTGACGGAGGAACGATGTCCAAGACGATCGACTATTCGAAGCTGACACTGAAGGACGCCCTCGACCTCGCGATCCTCGTCGAGGACGAGGCGAAGGAGCGATACGAAGAGTTCGCCGAGCAGATGGAGACACACCACACCATCGAGGCGGCGCAGTTCTACCGCTTCATGGCCCAGAACGAGGCGAAGCACGGCCACGACCTGCTCGAGCGCCGGCAGACGCTGTTCGGCCAGGCCCCCTCCCGGATCGACCGGTCGATGCTCTGGGAGGTCGAGGCCCCCGAGTACGAGAAGGCCCACGCGTTCATGTCTCCCCGCGCCGCGCTCGAAGTGGCGCTGGAGTCCGAGGCGAAGGCCTGGCTCTTCTTCGACAGCGCCCTCAAGTACGTCCACGACCCCGAGGTCAAGCGCCTCTTCGAGGAGCTGCGCGGCGAGGAGGTCGAGCACAAGGAGCTGGTGAGGAAAGAGATCGCCAAGCTCCCGCCCGACTCCGGCATGGCGGACGAGGACTTCGTCGACGAGCCGGTGGCCCAATAGAGCCGCGCCCGGCGCGGCTCTATTGGGCCACACCGGAGCGGCTGTCCGATCAAGAGGGGAACCCCTGCCGCGGTTCCCCTCGTCGCTACGCTCCCCTCCCTTCTGGGACCGGGGATCCATTCGGCATTCTCTCTTCGGGTCGTCTACCCCTCCTCGCCCCGGGGAGGGCGCGGGGTTACTCGATCGCCAGGTGGACGCGCACCAGGCAGATGGCGGTGAGGAGGAGGCCGAAGGCGACGATCGCTCCCTGGACGAGCCCTAGCAGCGGGATGCCTACCGGCTCTATCCGGAGGCTCGCCGCGCCGGGCCAGTTCGCGATTTCCGACGAGAGCATCAGGGCCCACCCGAGGACCAGGAGCGAGAAGACCAGCTGGCCTAGACGCGCTCCCTCTCTCTCGCCGGAGAAGCGCTGGAGCAGCCACCCCGCAGTCAGTCCCAGGACGAGGGCGCCTATGGCGAGGAGGGCCCACGGGACGCCCCCATCGAGCTCCAAGCGGCTCGCCGCGAAGAGCGCAACCGAGATGGCGAAGAAGGTCGTCGCGAACGGGACCAGCTCTCCCGCCGATCCCCCCAGCCGCCACACCCCCTCCAGCGGCCAGCGGAACCCGAAGCGGACCGACCCGTGCGGGCAGCTCTTCACGCAGCGGAAGCAGGCCTTGCAGGCGTATCCCTCGGCGACGGAGAGCGGGTGGTGTGAGACCGGGCAGCCGGCCTCCGTGGCGTTGCCCCGGAAGCAGTCGTGGGTGCGGCAGAGCGAGCCGCAGACGCTGGGGGTCGACCGGAGCTGGAACGGCGCCGGGAGGCTGCAGGCCGCGCCCAGCGTCCCGAGCGGACAGAGGCGGCGGCAGAAGACCTCCCGGTCGAAGACCACCGCCGTCCCGACGGCGAGGACCCCGAGGACCGTGAAGAAGAGGCCCGCCGCCACCGGCTCCTCCGGCATCCGGTAGGCCCGCTCGGCCCAGACGATGGCGACGAAGCCCGCCGCCGCCAGGGAGACGCCCCGGCCGGAGAGCACCTCCGGCAGCGTCCACCCGAGCCCGGCCGCCCGCTGCGCGAGCCGCGCGAGGGCCGAGAGGGGACAGAACGTGCACCAGAACCGCCCCACGAGGAGGAAGCTGGCGATCAGGGCCGGCTCCCACAGGCCCCACGTCACGGCGTTCAGGGAACGTCCCGGGGCGCTCCTCGGGGCGAAGAGGAAGAGAGCGGTCACGCCGACGAAGAAGGCGAGGTTCACCCACCGGACGACGTCGAAGGTCCGTCCGGTGACGAGGCTCTTCACGCCGGGCCGGTCCGTGACGTCGAGAAGGAACGGGGCGGGGTCGTCCCTGGAGCCGGTGAAGAGCTCGTCGGCCCGGATCTCGTCCCCCTGGGCCAGGAGGGAGGCCAGCTCCATCGTCTCGCGGAGCTTGGTGACGTTCCGCTGGGAGAAGCTCCGCGCCGCCAGCTCCCGCTCCGCCCCGATCGAGAGCCGCCGCCCTCGCCGCTCCCCCGCGGCCCGCTCCAGGAAGAGGTTCGCGAGGGGGAGGAGGTCGAGCTTCCGCTCCCTCAGCGTGGGCAGCCGGAGCCGCCGGCCTCCGAACGTCTCCGCCAGGACCGGGGAGATCTTCCCGCTGGCGACGAGTGGCTCCAGCTCCATGGAGCTCGTCGCGACGAACCGGAGGGGGCGAGGCGGCGCCTGCGAAAGGAGACGAGCCAGCGAGCGCTGGTCGGCTTCCGCCAGCCCGTCCACGTGCCGGATGACCACTGTCCCGGCGTCCGCCACCGGAGCCGGCCCCGTGAACAGGCGCTCTATGTCCCCTGGCACGAGGCGTCTCGCATCCACGGCCAGGAAGGGGGTTCCTTGCCCCCATCGATCGTGCAGAAGTCGCGCCGCGAAGGAACGCCCGGTCCCGGGCGCACCCGTGACCAGCACCGGCCCGGTCGAACGCGCCAGCCGGGCCGCCTCCGCGACGACCCGCTTCATCGCGGCCGAATCGGTGACAACCGGCTCGCTCTCTCCTCCGGGCGTCAAAAGGGCCCGGAGCAGCTCGGCGCGGCGGTGCAGGCCCACCGCCCCGTCCGACGTCCGCCTCAGGTCGCGCGCGAGGCGCGAGAGGAGGTGAATCCGGAGCGGCTCGCACGCAGCCAGAGCCGAGTGGAACCGTTCCCTGGGGATCTCGAGGAGGCGGAGCGGCGAGGCGGCGACGACCGAGGCCGAGATCCGTCCCTCGCCCAGGAGAGCCAGCTCGCCGAAGGTGGCGCCGGGCCCGAGGCGGGCGAGGGGAAGGGCCGAGGAGCCCTCCGCCTCGCGGACCACGTCGGCCTCCCCTTCCAGGATGACGAAGAAGGCGCTCCCTTCCATCCCCTCGCGTGCAGCGAATTCGCCGGGCGCAAGGGACACCTCCACGCCCTCCCCGTGGAGGAGGTCGATCGCGGCGGCCCCGAGGCCGCCCGGAGTCTCTTCTCGGCCTTCCACTTGGTCCCTCCGCCCGTCATTCCCTCGCCGGGTCGCTGCCCGAGACCTCGAAGTACCGGGCGGCCGACAGAAGGCGCGCGTCGTTCGAGAAGACCTTGGCGATCCCGTTCACCCGGGCCGTCGCCAGGTGCAGCGCGTCGCCCGCCCGGAGCGCGATCCCCTTCGGAAGCCCGCGGACCGTCGCACCCGCGAGCTGGATGACGGCTGGACTCGTGGGCAGCCAGGACCAGAGCCCTGCCTCGCTGTCGGCGTCCAGCTGGTTGCACAGCTCCCGGAGGTCCACCTGCCGGAAGAGACCTTCGCGCATCTTTCGGTGAAAGACCGAGACCGTCTCGAGGTAGCCGAACCGCGAGCAGCTCGCCTCGCCCTCGGCCTCCGCCAGCGCCCGGACCCGGTCGCTCTCCGGCTCGTCCAGGTAGAACTTCGCGATGTAGGCCGCGTCCCAGTAGCTCACGGCCGATCCCGGCCCTCGGACACGATCGCGGCGCTGTCCGTGCCCCCCCGGAGCCGTCCCAGGAGCTCCGCGTAGCCGGGCCTCAGCTTCCGCATCTTGAACGGATTGCCGCTCGGTGGCTCGCGATAGGGAATGATCGTCGCGATGGGACGGCCGCGTTCGGTCACGACCAGCTCGTCGACCCGCGCCGCCTCGCGCACCCACTTCCCCGTCTCGTCGTGCAGGTCGCGAATCGAGATCTTCCGCATGAGACACATTGTGTCACAAGCCTTCCCGTGCAGCGGGCGATCCGGGAAATCGCCGAGCATACGGCCGGGATGTCCCGGGGGGCGTTCGAAGCGGACTGCAAGACGCAGGAAGATCTCCCCCGGCTCCGGGCTGTCGTCGATCGGATCTCGAGGGAGACTTAGAATCCAAGGCAACAATCCATGCGTCTCGAACCCGGTTCCCGCCTCGGCCCCTACGAGGTCCTCTCGCCGCTCGGCGCGGGCGGGATGGGCGAGGTGTACCGGGCGAGGGACACCCGGCTCGGCCGCGAGGTCGCGATCAAGGTGCTCCACGAATCGGCGGCGATGGACCCGGACCGCCTGAGCCGGTTCGGAAGGGAGGCCCGCGCCGTTGGCGCCCTGAACCACCCGAACATCCTGACCATCCACGACGTCGGGAACCACGACGGCACGTCCTACGTCGTGACCGAGCTGCTCGAAGGGGAGACGCTGCGCGAGGTGCTGGCGCACCGCGTTCCCACGCCGCGCCAGATGCTGGGGTGGGGCCTGCAGGTTTGCCAGGGTCTGAAGACCGCTCACGGCAAGGGCATCGTTCACCGGGACCTGAAACCAGAGAACCTCTTCCTGACGACCGACGGCCGGGTCAAGATCCTCGACTTCGGCCTCGCGAAGGTCGAATCGAAAGCCGATGCCGACACCGACGCGCCGACCGGGTCTGGCGTCTCACGCCCCGGTGCGCTGCTCGGCACGGTGGCGTACATGGCACCCGAGCAGATCCGCGGGCAAGGGGTCGACCAGCGTTCGGACCTCTTCTCCTTGGGCATCGTCCTCTTCGAGCTCGTCGCGCAGCAGCACCCGTTCCGGCGGGAGACGGTCCCCGCCACACTCACGGCGATCCTCCACGACACGCCCGCGAAACTCTCGAGCCTTCAGGAAGGGATCCCGCCCGGCGTGGAGAGGATCGTCGGGCGCTGCCTCGAGAAGAGGAGGGAGGACCGGTTCCAGTCGGCGCACGATCTCGCCCTCGCGCTCGAGGCGGTGCTCCAGCGGCCAACCGGAACGGCCGCCCTGCTCGACCTGGAGGAGAAGAGCCCCTATCCCGGGCTCGCTTCCTTCACCGAGGAGGACGCGGGGCGCTTCTTCGGGAGAGAGGACGAAATCAAGGCGCTCTGGGTGAAGCTCCGGGAGCGGCCGCTCCTGGCCGTGATCGGGCCGTCGGGAGCCGGAAAGACGTCGTTCGTCCGGGCCGGCGTCGTGGCGGGTCGGCCCGACGGGTGGGCGGCCATCGTCAGCACGCCCGGGACGGCGCCGCTCCGCGGGCTCGGCCAGGCGCTCGGGCCCGAGCTATCGGGCGACCCCGAGGCGCTCCGGAAGCTGGCAGCGTTCGAGGATCCTGCGACCGCGTTCGAGCTCCTCGCCCGGTGGAGACGCGGTCACGACGAGGCGCTCGTCGTCCTCGACCAGTTCGAGGAGCTCTTCACCCTGAACCCCTCGGAAACTCAGGCCCGGTTCGTCGCGCTGCTGACCAGGGCCGTCGACGAGGCCGGCTGCCACCTGGTCCTGTCGATGCGCGACGACTTCCTGATGCGCTGTCACGACCACCCGGCCCTCGTCCCGGTCTTCGCGCAGCTGACCCCGCTCGGCCCCCTGACGCGGGAAGCCCTCCGGCGCGCCGTCGTCGAGCCCGCCTCCCGGCAGGGCTACCGCTTCGAGGACGACGACCTCGTGGAGGAGATTCTCGGCGCGGTCGAGGGGGCGCGGGCCGCGCTCCCCCTCCTGGCCTTCGCCGTCTCGAGGCTCTGGGAGCGCCGCGACCGGGAGAGGAAGATCCTGACCCGCGAGGCCTACCGCGAGATCGGAGGCGTGGAGGGAGCCCTCGCACAGCACGCCGAGGCCACGCTCCAGAGGATCGGGACCGAGCGCGAAGAGACCGTCCGCGACGTCTTCAGGCACCTGACGACCGCGCAGGGAACCCGCGCCGTCCTCGAGAGGGAAGAGCTGCTCTCGGCCTTCGCCGACCGGGAGCTGGCCGAGGCGGTCCTGGGCCAGCTCATCGACTCGCGCCTCTTGACCTCCTACGAGACGGAGGCAAGCGAAGGAAAGCCGGCCATTCACCAGGTCGAGATCCTCCACGAGTCGCTCCTCAAGGCCTGGCCGCGTCTCGTCCGCTGGCAGACGCAGGCCGCCGACGGCGCCCAGCTGCGGGACCAGCTCCGGCAGGCGGCCCGCCTGTGGCAGGACCGGAGCGGCGCGGAGGACCTCCTCTGGACCGGCGCCTCGTACCTCGACTACCGGGCCTGGCGCGAGCGCTTCCCGGAGAAGCTGTCGTCGGTCGAGGAGGAGTTCGCGGCCTCGATGACCCGCCTCGCGAACAGGAACCGGACGCGAAGGAGGATCGCGATCGCGACCCTCCTTGTCGCTTTGACGGTCGGCCTGGGCGTCATGGGCGGGCTCTGGCGGCGGAGCAAGGAGGAGGCGCTCCGCGCGGAAGCCAGCAAGCTGCTGACCCTCGGCCAGCTCGAGCTGGAGAAGAACCCGACGGCCGCACTGTCCTGCGCCATCAAGAGTCTCGAGCTGGCCGACACGCAGGAGGCCAGGAGGTTCGCCCTCCGCCTGCTGCAAGCGGGGCCCGTCGCGATCCGGGCGCCGGCAGGGCAGAAGGACGGGCTGGAGGCCGGATTCGTGACCTTCAGCCCGGATGGCGAATGGCTCGCGGTGGGCGGCTTCCAGGGACTCCAGCTCCGCCACCGGGACGGCCGGGAGCCGGTGACCCTCCCGGTCGAATACCCGCACGGGGGAGGCGAGTTCGTCAAGGTGGAGTTCTCGGACGACGGGCGCCAATTCGTCACCTCCAGGTCCGGGGAAATTCGCCTCTGGTCCCTTCCCGAGGGGCGGGAAGTCCGGAGGTTCGCCCCGCTGGAAGGTCCTACTAGCACCTGGATGAGAGGGAGTGGCCTCTTCACGGCCACGATGAGCGGCGAGAAGTTGATCATCCGCTGGTCGCCGGTTGCCGGAGGAGAGTTCAGGCTGATTGGCTCGCTGGAGCCAGGAGTCTCGTCGTGCGATGTCGATCCCGCGGGCAAGAGGATCGCGTACGGGCTCGGGCGGAAGGTTCTGGTGCGGTCCCTGGAAAAGTGGAACTCTTCCCCGACGCTCGTGGCGGAGCACACCGCTGACGTGGAGATCGTCGCGTTCCATCCGGGCGGGACGCTCCTGGCGGCGAACGACAAGTCCGGGGCCGTCAAGATCTGGCCCGCGGCAGGCGGAGCCAGCCAGCCGCTACGCACCGTCCGGGCGAAAGGGGAATCTCTCGGCTTCATCGCATTCAGCCCGCGAGGACGATGGCTCGCGGGCCAGCAGCAGGCGGACGGCAGGCCCTTGCTCGAGCTGTGGGACCTCTCGGCGCCGCCGAACGCCCAGCCGCTCGCGATTCGCCCGAACGCCGGGCTGGCCTGGTGGGCCTTCGATCGTACGGAGCGCTGGCTCGCCATGGGCCTGTATGGCAGCGGCCACGCGGCTCTCCTCTCCCTCGAGGAGACGTTCGCCCACCTCGTGGTCGCCACGAAGGGCCCGATCGACATGGCGTTCACGAGCGACGGGACCGAGCTCATCTCGGCCTCGCCGGAAGGCATCTTGAAAGCGTGGCCGCTCGATCCAGAGGCCAATCCGGAGCCCCGGGTTCTGATGAAAACGGACATGGGGCTTTCCGCGATGGTCCTCGCTCCGGACGGGAAGCAACTGGCCTTGGCGGCTGGAGAGGGGCACATCTACGTCGTTCCGGTGAAGGGCGGCGCGGCGCGCGAGCTGAAGGGCTTCTCGCCCAAGGAGCAGAACTTCTGTATCGCGTTCTCGCCCGACGGGAACCGCGTCGCCGCGGCTCCACAGTTTTCGGGCGCCAAGGAGAAGGTGATCCGTGTCTGGGACCTCCGGAGCGACGCCGTTCAGGTTCTCGGGCCGGTCCCCGGTGCTGGCGAAGGATTCGGAGGGGCCATTCACTCCCTGGCGTTCCAGGACCGGGACCGGATCCTGGCCGGCGTCAAGGGGACTGGACTGGTCCGCTACGACCTGAGAGACGGAAAGGGGACGACGCTGGACACCCCGGTCGCCGAGGCGTTCCTCGGGAAGGACGGCTCGTTCCGCTTCGGGTGGACCGACAACGGCGAGCTCTACCATCTCGGCCCGGACGGGAAGACCACCTTGGAAGTGCCGACGCACCCGCACGCCTCTACCTTCGTCATCAACCCGGCGGAGACGCTCATCGCCAGCGGCAGCCTCGACGGGATCGTCCGCATCGGACCGGTCTCGGGAGCGGAACCCTACCTCTTCTTCGGCCACAAGGGGGCCATATCGAGAGTCGCGTTCTCCCCCGACGGCCGATGGGTGGCATCCGCAGGCGCAGACAAGACCATTCGTCTCTGGCCGGTCCCCGACGTCGCGAAGACGCCTCCGCACCTGCGATCTCGGGAGGAGTTCCTCGCGAATCTGAAGTCACGGACGAACCTGCGAGCCGTCCCCGACCCGAAGTCCTCGGACGGCTGGGGGATCAAGGCCGACCCGTTCCCCGGCTGGCGGGTGACGCCGAAGTGGTGAGCCCGGGGAACGGCGGAACCGGCCTCCCGGGGGTCCGCGTCCAGTATCTTCCAGGACAACCAATGCGCCTCGACCCCGGGAGCAGACTCGCCCCCTACGAGGTCCTCTCGCCGCTACCCTTGACGTCGAGGATCGGTATACGTATTTTACACGTATGCAGAAGAAGCTCACGATCACGGTCGACGAGCAGGTCTACGAGGGTCTTCATCACGTCGTCGGCCGCCATAAGATCAGTCGCTTCATCGAAAGTCTCGTGCGGCCGCACGTCCTTCCTCGCGACCTCGTGGCCGCATACCGGGAAATGGCCTCGGATGAAGAGCGAGAAGCCGAGGCCCACGAATGGGCGGAGGCAACCGTAGCGGACGTTGCGCATGAAACGAGGTGAGGTCTGGTGGGTGAGCTTCGAGCCTTCCATCGGCGGCGAGGTCAAGAAGAAGCGCCCCGCGATCATCGTCAGTAACGACGCTTCCAACCAGTTCCTCAATCGCGTTCAGGTGGTTCCGGTGACCTCGAACACCGATCGGCTATACCCGAGCGAAGCGTACGTCGCGGTCAAGGGTCAAAGGCGAAAGGCCATGGCGGACCAACTGACGACCGTCAGCAAGCTCCGCCTCTCGACGAAACTCGGTCAGCTGAGCCGAGCCGATCTTGAAGGCGTTGAGCACTGCATCCTCCTTCAACTCGGCATTGCGAACCCATGAGGGTCTGACCCCAGCTTGAACCGAACTCGCTTCGTTCGCTGGTTAACCTGCACGTTGGATGGCATCCCGCCGGGAGATCGCGACGGTCCGGTGGAGAATCTCCTGCAGAACCTCGGCGTTGCTGACGAGACGCTCCCCGTCGCCCACCGCCTTTAGAATCCTCCAGGAACACAATTCATGCGTCTCGACCCCGGGACCCGCCTCGGCCCCTACGAGATCCTCTTGAAGGTAGCCGAAACGAAGCCCTAGAACCGCAGCCCCACCGAGAACCGGAACGTCCGCGGTTGCTGGTAGGCGCTCGCGTTGCTCGCCTGTCCGAAGCTCGGCCCGACCTGCCAGTTCGCCCCCATCGCCTGGCACTGTTCGGGCGTGGCGGTCGCCGGGCACTCGATCAAAGCGTCGTGGTTCTGCGTGAACGGGTTGAACTTCGCGAGATAGCCCTTGTTGACGCTCGTGTAGACCGCCGTGTTCACGTTCGTGCCGTTCAGGTGCTGGGCGTTGAAGACGTTGAGGATCTGCGGCTGGACGAAGAGCTGGACCTTCCCGATGTCGTAGGAATAGTTGAGGGCCAGGTCGGTCTGGTACCAGGCCTCCGTCGTGTAGGCGCCCCGGGAGCTGAGGTAGTACGTCGTGTTGACCGGCGGCGTCGCGTACCCCGGATTCGTGACGTAGGAGGCGACCTCCACCGTCCCGACCGCGCTGTAGGAGAGGCCCCTGTTGGCCTGGAAGATCGCACTCACCCCGAAGTTCCCGAACCTCTTCGGGAGTGGAAGCTCGTACGACCCGTAAAGGCGGACCCGTTGCCTCTGGTCCTGGGGGAGATCGCCGACCGGGGTGTACCAGGACGCCTGCTTGTACTCCGGATAGGAGGCGAGGTCGCCGGTGAGCGGGCCGCTGCCCGCGGTCTCGCCGACGAGGTTGCCGTAGGTGTGCGACCAGGTCCAGTTACCGCCGAGGCTCAGGCCGTCGATCGGTCGCCAGGCGAACTGGGCGGCGAGTCCGTAGTACGTCCGCCTATACTCACTGCCGGCATTCTGCATGACGCTCACGTCGTAGACGGTCCCGGCCGGATCGGTCACCTGGCCGGTCTGCATGTTGATGACCGATTCGATGAAGCCGGCGCCTTTTCGGTACGTGCCGTCCACCCGGTAGGTCAGGCGCGAACCGAGCGACCCGGCGACCCCGAGCGCCACCTCGTCGGTGTGAGGCGACTGCATCCCGTCGGCGACCTTCAGGTTGAAGCCTGGATACGCCGCGACGAAGAGGCTGTCCTGGTTGAGGACCGGGAACATGTCCCTGTTATTGATTCCCCACCAGCCGAAGAACTTCGTCAGCGCGTCCGCGGCGCTCAGCCACGGGGCCGCCCCCGTGTTGATGTCCTCGCCGCCGTACAGGTAGTAGTAGTAGGCCGGACTCCCGGCCCCGGAGGCGCCGCCGGCGAAGCTCTCCTGGACCGCCGAGACGTAGCGGGCGTACGAGGCGTTGAACCGCAGCCTTCCATCCGCCTTCGGGTCGACCGTCACGCCGAGGCGCGGGCTCCAGGCGCTGTCCTTCTGCCGCAGGACGCCCTCCATGTCGACGCCGTGGTTCTTGTCGTAGCGGATCCCGAGGTTGAAAGAGAGGGTGTTGTTCAGCTTCCAGGTGTCATTCAGAAAGGCCGACCGGGTCTGCATGCTGGAAGGCTGAGCCTGCTTGAAGATCGGGTAGTAGTCGAGGGACGCGAGGCCCGACGTCAGCTGCGGGTAGGCCGTCTGGCCGAGGAAATGGGTGTCGTCGGAACCGACGAAGAACTGGCTGCCCGACTGGTAGTTGTTCGAGAGGAGGTGCGCGCGGAACTGGTCCACCCCGACGACAACGTTGTGGCTCCCCATCGAGGGAGTCGAGAGGAAGTAGGTCCCCTTGGCGAAGAGGTCGTCGTTGTTCCGCTCCTCGTTCGCATTGGGACAGACCGCGCAAAATACCGGCGAATTCCAGATCGCGACGTTGGCGGTGTCGTAGATCGGCGTCCCCTTGATCAGGTCGGTCATGCGGCTGCCCGCGTTCTCGAAGGTGAACTCCTTCCGCGAGTACCGCGCCTCCACGAAGAAGTCGCTTGTCAGGACCCCGTTGTAGTTCGCCACGAAGAAGTCGCTCGGAAGCTGCCGGTCGTAGAAGCTGGCCAGGTCGTACGTCGGATACGAGTTGAAGTAGTAGTTCACCTGGTCGACCTCGTACCCGGTGTAGGAGGCGGTCAGGGTATGGCTCTGGACCGGCGAGAGGGTCAGCTTAGCTTCGTAGCGCCGGTCCGTGTTGGTCTGGTTGACCGGGATCAGCGTCCCCTGCGTCGTGACTGTCGAGTCGAGCTTCGCGTAGCGGCCCGCCGCGAAGAACCAGATCTTGTCCTTCAGGATCGGTCCGCCGAACGTCGCCTCGTATGCCTCGTTCAGCTGCTGGATGCCCGGCGACCCGAGGGGCTGGATGGCCGCCCAGGCCGGGTTGTCGAACGTCGTTCGGAACGAACCGCTGAAGGCGTTTCCGCCCGACTTCGTGATCGTGTTGATGACGCCCCCGGCGAACCGGCCGTACTCGGCCGAGACGCCGCCGGTCGCGGTCGTCGTCTCCTGGATGGCGTCCTCGATGAACAGGTTCACGGGCGTGGAGCGGATGTTGTCCATGATGTTCGCGCCGTTCACCAGGTAGAGGTTGTCGTACGACATGGCTCCCGCGATCGTGATCGCGCCGTTCGGTCCGTTCTCGTTCAGGCCGGGCACCAGCGCGACGGCGGAGACGATGGTCCGCGCCACCGGCAGCTTGTTCAGGGTGTCGGAGGTGAACGTGGTCGCAGCCTGTGTTGCCTCGGAGATGCTGTCGGCCCGGCCGACAACCGTCGCCTGGGCGGCCACGGACGCGAGGCTGAGGGTGGCATTGACGGTGAACGACTGGGAGGCGGCGAGGTCAGCCTGCCTGGTGACCGGCTGGAAGCCCATCAGCGAGAACGTCACCGTGTAGCTGCCTGACGGAAGGCTGGCAAACGTGTAGTCACCGTTCGTCGACGTGAAGGTCGTCCGGGTGCCCTGGAGGTTCGGGGACCTGACCATGACCGAGACGCCCGGGAGCCCCTGGCCCTCGTTGATCACCTTGCCCGACAGCGTCGCCGACAGGAGGCCCTGGGCCCAGGTGTCTCCTGCAAGGAGGAGGCCCAGCAGGAGAAGTGAAAGCCGGAAGAGCTTCTGACCCATCGTTCTCGACCTCACTTCTCGCTCCTTGCCCGGCTACTTCTTCACCGGCCCGAGGTATCTGTCGAGCCAGGCGAGACTCTCCCGGATGTACCCCGTGCGTGGGGGCATGTGACCCGAATCGTAGAGGACCAGCTTCTTGTCCTTCTCGGGCGTCCCGAGGAGGCGGAACATCGGCAGGATCGACCTCTCCACGGGAAAGAAGAAGTCGTAACGGCCGTTCAGCATGAGTGTCGGCACCTTCACCCGGCCAATGAAGTTGATCCGGTCCACTTCAGGGAGGGTCCGCGCCTGGACCATCCCTCCGGCGATCACGATCGCCGCCCTGAAACGGGTCTCCAGCGCCAGGAGGACCGGCGCAACATCGCCTCCCATGCTGGTACCGGAATAGGCCAACTTCTGCCGGTCGACATCCGGGCGGGTCTCCAGGTAGTCGACGGACCGCCCGAGATCCTTCGCCCAGGCGATGACATGATCCCGGTACAAGGCCGTCGCTTCGGGCTGATCCGACTCGAACCCGTCTCGCCTCTCGAACATCCCCTTGTAAACCGGGAACATCACGGCCCGGCCGCTTGTCAGGTAGTAGGCCCATTCCTCCGAGAACTCCTGCTGATCCAGCTTGTCCTGGTAGAGGGGGACGTCCCCGGGGAACAGAATGACCGACTGGTACGGCGGGACCGGGCTTTTCGGAAGGAACAGATGGGCGAGGACCCTCTCGCCACCGTAGGCTGCCTTGAAGCTCACGACTTCGTGCGACCACTCGCCGGCCGCTTCCGACCTCTCGACCCTCGCGTCGAGGTTTCCCTTGTCGTAGGCATAGAGGCCGCGGTAGGCCTTGAAGACCTCGTCCGAGACCGGCCGCTCCCTCTCGAAATCGCGGGAGATGACGCCGACCTTCGCGACGGCCACCGGGCTCGGCGGCGCGGGGAGCTTGACGCAGCGAAATCCGTAGTTCGGCTTCCGGTCCCAGGGGGACTGGGCATCCGGATCCCAGAACATGTACTCGGGCTCGCCGAAGCCCCCTCCGAGGATGAACCGCTTCCCCTCCGTGGTCTCGTTCCAGCACCACTCCTTGACGTTCCCGGCCATGTGCCGGGTGCCCCACCCGCTGACGGCGCTGTCTCCCTCGACGGGCAGGGTGCCCTTTCCCCGGAAGTTCGACGCGGGGGCGATGAGGGTGAACCACTCGTCGGCGGCGTAGTACCAGTGATAGATCGTCGGGAGGCTCTTGCTTGCGAATTCCGCGTAGGCCGCCGCCTCGTACCAGCTCACGCCGGCCACCGGGTGCTTCTCCTGCCCCCCTGGGAAGGTCCCGGCCTCCCAGGTGGCGGGCCCCGGCTGGCCGGTCGCGTCGACTAGGAGCGCGGCGGCTTCCTCCCACGGGAGCGTCCGCCCGCCCCTGACGAAGGGCTGTTTCCAGAACTCCTTCCGCCGGTAGCCTCCGGCCTCGACGAACTTCCGGAACTCCTCGTTCGTGACCTCGGTCCGGTCGATCAGGAAGCTCTGCATGGGGAACTCCGCGACGGGTTCGAGGCCCAGGACCGGCGTCGCCATCATTCCTTTCGGACCGAGTACACGCACCATTCCCGCCGGGATGCTGCCGGCGGGGTCGAGCGGGATGGTCTTTCCCTTCGTGTAGGACAGGCTTCCCAGCCCCAGCCAGTACCGCTCGACGAATCCGGCCTTCGTCAACCGCCAGAGGTGGCCGCTCTTCGGGACGTGGACACCCTTGAGCGGCGTCACCCCGAGCGTCTCCCAGGCTTCCGGGTCGCCACGGTAGGGCCGAATCGAGACCGTGGCGCCCGCCGGGGCGCTGACGACGTCGGTCTCGTCGGTGGACTTCATCCAGAGTTTCTCGAGCGCCGGGTCGTTCGGGAGGACGGAACGAGCTTTCCTTAGCAACGAAGCGGCCGTCTCGTACTCCTGGTTCTCCACCAGCTGGGTAATCTCCGGGATCTCCGCGAGGACCCGGCGCTCCCGGGCGGCGCGGCTCCAGAGCCAGCCCGCCGCGGCCACCAGGACCACGGTTACGGTTGCCACGCCGATCCAGGCCCCGCGAGAGAGCGCGGCCGTTCTCTTCGCCCCGGGCGATTCGATCAACGAGGCGAGGTCCCGATGAAGGTCCTCCGCGCTCGCGTACCGCTTCCCGGGCTCCTTCTCCAGCAGCTTCCGGATGACCGCCTTCAACCTCTCCGGGACGGCGATGACACCGAAGTCGCGCGGCTCGGCGTGCAGGATGGCGTTCGCCAGGGCGATGGGCGCGCTGGCCCGGAACGGCAGCCGTGCCGTCATCATCGCGTACAGGACGATCCCGAACGAGAAGAGGTCGCTCCGCCGGTCGAGCGGCTTTCCGAGGAGCTGCTCCGGCGACATGTACTCGAGCGTTCCGAATGTCGCCCCTTCCGCCGTCAGGCTCTCCAGCGTCGGCTCCTCCGAGTCAGTGCTGGACCCGACCAGTTTCGCCAGCCCGAAATCCAAGACCTTCACCTGTCCGCGTGCGGTCAGGGCGATGTTCCCCGGCTTGATGTCCCGGTGGAGGATTCCCGCGCGGTGCGCCTCGCCCAGCGCCTCCGCCACCTGGAGGGCGATCGGCAGGAGCCGCTCCAGCGAAAGGGGCCC
>CAIMWE010000198.1 GCA_903845115.1 uncultured Acidobacteriota bacterium
ACGCCAGACTATACGGGAACCGCCGTCAGCGGGTCGCGGGCGATCCGGCCGTCAATGGTTCGTGCCGCCGTCGGGGCGGCGGGAGGCGGAGCGGCTGAGCGCCTTCTCGACCTCCCCTTCCACCTCGTCCTCGGGAA
This sequence comes from uncultured Acidobacteriota bacterium, assembly GCA_903845115.1. GTDB lineage: Bacteria > Acidobacteriota > Thermoanaerobaculia > UBA5066 > UBA5066 > CAIMWE01. The sequence continues at coordinate 138 of CAIMWE010000198.1, forward strand.
GACCGTTGACCTGGGCGATCTCCGAGATGATGAGGTAGCGGGCCCGCTCGTACATCTTCTTCTCGCGGAACGAGAGGGACTTCCTCTTCTGACACCAGCTGAGGTTCTTCAGGACCCCGGCGATCTCCGTCAGGCGTCCCGACTTCATCTTGTCGAGGTTCTGCTTGTACCGGCCCTTCCAGTCGGTCGCCGGGTCGAGGATCCCGTCTTGGAGCACCCGGAAGATCCCGGCCACCTCCTGCCTCCGCGTCAGGGGACGGAGGCCCACGCGCTCCGAGTTCCCGACCGGAACGGTCACCCGGGAGTTGTTCCCGAGGATCCGGAGCTGGTAGACGTGATGGCTCGTGCCGTCCAGCAGGGATTCCTGGATGGTCTCGACCACGCCCACACCGTGGTTGGGATAGACGACTTTCTCACCGATCTTGAAACCCAAATGGAGCCTCCTGAAAGGGACAAAAATGATAGGGCTGATGGCCCTCCGGGTCAACTCGACCGGTTCGCCGACCCTGCCGGAGGCGGGGATCGAACCCGCATGACCTTGCGATCGGGAGATTTTGGGACTGTCTTATCCAGGCCTGAGGAGCGCCACCGGCCCTCCCCACGGCCGGCACTGCCGGACCGGGACCTCCTCGAGGGATAGACTTCCCCCCCGGGGCAGCGCTCCGCCGGGGAGCGAAGAGGCCCGGCTTCACCGGAGGAAGAAGATGAGCGGATCAAGGTGGACTGACCGGACCGTTTCCCCGGCATCGGGGACGGATCCCCGGCGCTCTCCCGGAAAGAGGACGCCGCACCGGTGAGGCTATCGTGCGGAGTCCGCCCCTCCGTCGAGCCGTCCCGTCCCGGTACCGGGGGTCGCTCGTGCGCCCTGCTGCTCGTGACCTTCCTCGCGCTCCCGGCGGCGACCGCGCGGGCCGCCATCCCGGAGAGCGAGCGGAACGTCCTCCTGGCGCTGTACGCGAGCACCAACGGAGACGGCTGGACGCACAGGGACGGCTGGCAAGGGAAGGCCGGGACGGAGTGCTCGTGGTACGGGGTGACCTGCAACGACGAGGCGTACGTCTCGGGGCTCCGGCTCGGCTCGAACAACCTCACGGGAGCGCTTCCTCCGAACCTCGATTCGCTGACTCACCTGACCTCCTTCGCGGCCGCGGACAACCGCCTCTCCGGTTCGATCCCTCCTCTCGACGGCCTGACCGCCCTCGCCGTCTTCGAGGTCTACGGCAACCTGCTGACGGGCTCCCTTCCCAGTCTGGGCGACCTGGCCTCCCTCTGGTATTTCCGGGCCGACTCCAACCAGCTGACGGGCTCGATCCCCCCGCTGACGGCCCTCACGAACCTGCAGCTCTTCAACGTCCAGGCGAACCTCCTGACCGGCTCCATTCCCCCGCTGACGGGCCTCACGAACCTGACCGCGTTCGTCGCGAGCGACAACAGGCTGACGGGCATCCTGCCGTCCGTCCCGAGCCCGAACCACCTGAGGGTCGGCGCCTCGTTCCTCTGCCCGAACTACCTGAACCACACCACGGACCCGGCGTGGGACGCCGCCACCGGGGTGACGCCCTGGTACGCCTCCTGTCCCGGCGCCCCGACGGCGAGCTTCGGCTGGCGCCCGGCGCGTCCGGTCCAGGGCCAGACCGTCGCGTTCACGGACACCTCCGCCCCGGCGCCGACGTCATGGCAATGGGCGTTCGGGGACGGGGCTTCCAGCAGCGCGCAGTTCCCGACCCATGCCTATTCGTCCTGCGGCAACTTCTCCGTGACCCTGACGGCGTCGAACCCCGTCGGGACCTCCTCCGCCGGTCAGCAGGTGACCGTGGAAGGATGCACTGGGACTCCGGCCGTCTCGAGCTTCTCCGCGAGTCCGTCGAACGCGACGGTCGGCCAGGTCGTGTCGTTCGCCTGCAGCGCCACGGGATCGCCGTCCCCCGTGTACGTCATCGCCTTCGGAGACGGCGCGTCCACCCCGTCGTCGACGGCCACGCACGCGTACGGATCGCCTGGTTCCTACTCCGCGACGTGCACGGCGGCGAATTCCGCCGGGGCAGCGTCGAGCGGCGCGACCGTGAGCGTCTGGCCCTCCTCGGGCGGCTGCTCCCCGACTGCCACGGAACTCTGCCTCCTCGGCGACCGTTTCCGGGTGACGGCCTCGTACGTCGACTACGGCCAAAACGGGGGGGTCGGACAGGCCGTCGCCCTCACTCCCGACACCGGCACCTTCTGGTTCTTCAACGCCGCGAACGTGGAGGCGGTAGTGAAGATGGTCAGCTTCTGCGGAGGCGGGTCGAACAACGTCGCCGTCTACGCCAACGGCCTCACGGACCTGGAAGTGACCCTCCACGTCGTCGACACGAGGACCGGCACGGCGAAGGACTACCGCAACCCCCTCGGCCGGCCGTTCGCGCTGATCCGGGACGGTCCCTTCACCTGCCCCGCCGCGGTCGCGGGGTTCGGGGGCGGGCCGACCGCGCTCGCCGAGGGCGAGAAGGCGCAGACCGGTCCGGCCGGAATGCCGTCCCGGGCCGGCCCTCCCGCGTTCGACTCCACCTGCTCGTCCGACGCCACGACGCTCTGCCTCTTCGGGGGCCGGTTCCAGGTCCAGGCGATCTACCAGGACTACGCGGGGAAGCTGGGGATCGGCCAGGCGGTCCCGTTGACGTCCGACACGGGCTATTTCTGGTTCTTCAACCGGTCGAGCCTGGAAGTCATCGCGAAGATGGTGAGCTTCTGCACCGGCGGGGCGAAAAACGTCGGGGTCTACGCGAGCGGGCTCACCGACGTGGGCGTGACGCTGGTCGTGACCGACACCCTGACCGGGCTGGTGAAGACGTATTCGAACGCCCTCGGGAATCCCTTCGACCTGGTCCGGGACGGTCCGTTCGTCTGCCAGTAGGACCGGCGAGGGAACGGCGCCCCCGGACGGAGCGGCGTCGAATCGTCCCCGGACCCAGAGGGCCGGGCCGGCGTCCACCTGCCGAGCCCTCTCTCCGGCCGTCCGCCGCCTGTCAGCAGTGGATGGCGCTCCAAGTCCATCCACCCCGACCGTCATGGCGAAACCTCCCGGGTCGTGGCCGTCGACGGGAACGAACTACGGGCCAGCCAGGCGCGCTGCAAGCAGTGCCCTATTCGAGAATTGAAGGCCGGCGAGCGCACCGTCGAGAGCCGACGACCGCGCGGGGGAGGAGAACCGAGGCGGGAATGCCGCAACCCGTGGCGTCTCCGCCTCACCCACGATCCGGGAGACAGCCCCGCGGGTATGAGCCCGATGCGAAGCGTTAGAATTCCATCGTGAGCACCGCCCCGCGCCCCACCGCTCCCCGTCGGGACCGAACGGCCCTCCGCGCCGAGGTTGAACGGCGGAAAGCCGCCCGCGACGCCCGCGACATCGAGATCCTGGAGAAGCGGCGGAAGGAACAGGCCGGGCAGCCCGTCGAGACGATCGAGACCCTCCGGAAACGCCTCGGCTTCAAGTAGCCGGCGTGTACCGGGTCGTCATCCCGAGAAGCGTCTCCCGCTCAATCGAACGCCTCCCCCGGGCTGTCGCGGACAACGTGACGCGGCGAATCCTCGCGCTCGCGGAGGACCCCCGCCCCCCGGGGATGAAAAAGCTCCGGGGCTTTCGCTCCTTCCGCTTCCGCGTCGGGGACTACCGCGTGATCTACGAGATCGACGACGGGGGCCGAATCGTCACCGTCCGAGACGTGGGACACCGCCGAGAGGTCTACCGGGGGCTCTGACACGATTCGGCCCTGCCGATGGAATCGGGAGACTCCGGGAGCCGAAATCCCGCACCGATGGCAAGGGGACGGCAAGACGTTCCCGGGCCTCCGACGGCCCTCCTCGCCCTACCTCGATGGAACCCGCTCGGGTAGTGGTGCCGGAGGCGGGGATCGAACCCGCATGACCTTGCGATCGGGGGATTTTGAGTCCCCTGCGTCTGCCATTCCGCCACTCCGGCAACTTCTTCCAGTCTACCCCTTCCGGCTACTCCCACTCCATGCGGACCTCGCGTCCGACGTGCGCCAGCAGGCTCCCCACCGCCGTTCCGAGGACGTTCCAGATGATGTCGTCGACGTCGGCGGCGCGAGTCGGCAGGAAGAGCTGGATCAGCTCGATGCCTGCGCTCAGAAGGATTCCGAAGAAGAGCACCTCGAGATGGATGCGGAGGGCGCTCCGTCCCGCCCCGTCGAGGAACTTCCAGATCAGGAATCCCCAGGGAACGAAGAGGAAGAGGTTCCCGACGATTCCCAGGGCTCCGAAGATGAAGCGGCCCGTGAAGAGGTCTCCCCTCTGGGAGTGGAGCAGGAGCCTCCCGACGTCCTCGAAAGGGGCGAGGTTCGTCCCGACCGGACGCCGGCCCTCGACGAGGAGCGTCAGGGCCAGGATCACGCAGGTGGTGGACCCGAGAAGGACCGCCTGCCAGACCTTGCCGACCCGGACGCTCCTCATCTCGGAGACGAAAAGCCGACGACGAGATCGAGCGCCCGCTCGGCGGGTCCCACGGCGTCCGGAGCAGCTCCTCCGGCGTTCGGAATACCCGGCCACGCTGGCCCGCGAGAGTCTGGCACGAGGGAAGATTAACGGATTCGCGTTCCTTCCGGCTCGGGGCCGTCGTTTCGATGATCTGCATCACGGCTCGGGCTCGAGGAAGGAATGCCATTTGCATCAATTGCGGGAAGCGCCCTCCAGGGGGGACGCCCTGCGCGGGCCTGCTGTACGGTTTCGCTGGTATTCTCAAGAAGGAGAACGAGATGAAGAAGACGGGTATCCTGATCACCCTCATGGTCCTCGCGGCCGTTCCGGCCGCCGCCCAGGACCGGGCTGGCACGTTCGAGATCTCCCCCTTCGCAGGAGGGAACTTCGGGGGGTCGCTCTACTCCTATACCGGCCCGAGCACTCCGTACGTCAAGCTGGACGTGGGGGACAGCGCCGCCTACGGCGCCCGGTTCGCCTACAACTTCTCGAGGTGGGCCGCCATCGAATTCGCCTGGGCCCACTCGTCGTCCGGGCTGTACACCGGGCCCAGCGGCGCCTTCGCGCCCCAGACGAAGGTCGGGACGTTCGACAACGACGCGTTCGAGGCCAACGGAGTCTTCAGCTTCACGAAGGGCAAGGTCGTCCCCTACTTCACCGTGGGAGGCGGCGTGAACTCGATGAAGCTCTCGACGACGACGGGCGGCTCCTCCTCCAGCACCCGCTTCGTCGGGAACATGGGAATCGGCATGAAGTTCTGGATCGACCCGCACTTCGGGATCCGGATCGAGGGAAAGGTCCGCAGCACCAACGTCGGCAACAACGGCTCGTCCTGCGGCAACCACAACTACTGCGACAACAACTACTACTACGACTCCAGCTGGTATACGAGCGGCGAGGCGACGGGAGGCCTCTCGTTCGCGTTCTGAGAACGCCTCGCCGGAGGGCCGGCGGGAGATAGGACCTTTCAGAGGCGCCGGATCTCGATTCGGCGCCTCGTTCCTTTCTCGATCCCCACCCTGACGTGCCACGCTCCCGCCTCGAAGAGGAACGGACGCGGCCACTCGATCGCCAGGATCGCCCCTCCCCTTCGGAGATCTCTCAGCCCCAGTTCCTCCAGAGCGGCCGGGGAGTCCCCGGAAAGCCGGTAGAGGTCGACATGGGCGAGGACCGGGGCGACCCCGTCTGGACCGTACTCGTGGACCAGGGCGAAGGTCGGGGACGCGACGGCGGCCTCGTTGAGTCCGAGGCCGGCGGCCAGCCCCTTCACGAAGACGGTCTTGCCAGCGCCCAGGTTGCCTTCCAGCAGGACGAGATCCCCGGGGACGAGCCGGCAGGCCAACTCCTTCCCTAGCTGACGAGTCTCGCTCTCGTCGTCGGAAACGGCCACTCCCCCGTCCTCGGCGGCTCCTGCGGCCGTCACCGAAGGCCCGCCCCGAACCGGACCCGGGAGAGGGACGAGAACGCCTCGGGAAGCCGGGAGACGATGTCGGACGCGGTCACTCCGTCCTCGCCGAGCACCTCCGTCGCCAGGTCGCCGGCCAGCCCGTGGAGGTACGCCCCGGCCGCCGCGGCGGCCCGCGCCGACAGCCCTCGCGCCAGCAGCGCCCCGATCACCCCGGTGAGGACGTCCCCCGACCCGCCCGTCGCCATCCCGGGGTTTCCGGCCAGTACGTATGAGATCTCCCCCGCCGGCGTGGCGACGATCGAGCGGAATCCCTTCAGGACCACCGCCGCCCCCGAGCGCCGGGCCAGCTCGAGCGCGGCGCCCTCCCGGTCCCGCCCGACCTGGGCCGTCGAGATGCCGAGAAGCCTCGCGGCCTCCCCCGGGTGGGGCGTGAGGACCGTCCGCGCCTCTCGCACGAAGAGCTCGGGCTGTCCGGCCGCGAGGTTCAGCGCGTCGGCGTCGAAGACGGCCGCGATCCCCGACCGGAGCGCCTGCCGGAACACCTGTTCGGACCGGCCGCCGGTCCCGAGGCCGGGCCCGACCGCGAGTGCCTGGAACGGCGCCGGGTCGGCTCCTTCCGGGGCCGTCGTCGCCTCCGGGCAGAGACCGTGGACGATCGGGCGAACCTCCTCCGGGACCGAGACCACGACCTTCCCCGCGCCGCTCCGGAAGGCCGCCCTCGCGGCGAGCGCGGGAGCGCCCGCCATCCCCACGGCCCCGCCGGACACGCAGACCGTTCCGTACGTCCCCTTGTGGCTCTCCGGATCCCTCCTCGGGAGCAACCCACCGACCTCCCCGGCCGTGACCGTCTCCGGCCCGGTCCCCTCGTCTCCGCCCTCCTCCCCCACGAGGCCGATCGGCGCCACGACGACCCGTCCGCACGGCCCCGCCGAGGGCGAGAGGACGTGGGCGACCTTCGGGCACCCGAAGGTGACCGTGACGTCGGCGGCCACGTGGAGGCCCGGGATCCCGCGTTCGCCGCCGTGGAGGCCGGACGGGATGTCCAGGGCCACGACGAACGGCGAGGCGTTCATCAGCCGAACGGCGGAGCCTGAGAGGCTCTCCCCGGAGATCGGGCGGCTCAGCCCGGTACCGAAGAGGGCGTCGACGACGAGGGTCGCCCTCCGGATCGGCTCGAGGTCGCTCCCGGCCGTCACCCGGATCGGCGCTCCGCCGGCGGACCGCAGCCGCTCGTAAGTGGTCCGCGCATCGGCGGGCAGCTCGTCGGGCCCTTCGCCCACGAGAAGAGTGGTGACGCGGCCCACACTGGGGCAAGAGAGGAGGAGGCTGGCCGTCTCGAAGCCGTCCCCGCCGTTGTTGCCGGTTCCGGCTGCCACCACGACGTGGGCTCCCAGCGCCGGCCGCCGGCCGAGGATCCGGGCGATCTCGGCCGCCGCCTGAGCCGCGGCCCTCTCCATCAGGACGATGCCGGGAACTCCGGCCGCCATCGTCCTGGCATCCTGGCGGCGGGCCTCGGCAGCGGTCACCGACCTCATCGGGATCCCCCGCGGCGGGCCGGCACCAGCTCTTGCAGCGCCCGGGCGGTCGCGGGCGCGATCTCCGGAGTGTGCCCGAGCAGCTCCAGGAGAGCCTCCAGGTCCTCTGGCCGGTCCACGTCCGGGAGCTCGGGAAGGGACCGGACGGCGAGCCCGGCTGCCCGCGCCTCCCGGGCCGCATCCGAGAGGGCCGTCCCGGTCGACCACGAGATCCGCTCCTCCAGGAACGCCGCGGAAACGGGCCACGGGATCCCGACGAGCGAGAACCCCCCGTCCGGCGACGGCGCGAAGGCGACGTCGCAGGACCCCTCCAGCGCGGCGAACGCCCCGCTCACCGCGGCCGGAGAGAGGGCCGGGACGTCGCTGCCGGCGACGACGGTGACTCCGTCCCCCTCCCCGGCCAGCGTGCGGAAGCAGCGAGACAGCCTTTCCCCCAGGTTCCCCGATCCCTGCGGGAGGAGGGTCCATGGCCCGCCGAACAGCTCCCGCACGACGGGCCCGGGGACCGACCCGTCGTGGACCGCGACGGCTTTCCAGCGGGCCGAGTCGACGAGCTTCGCCGAGAGGTCCTCCAGGAACGCCCGGTAGAGGAGCGCCGCGCCCTCCGCCCCGAGGGCCGGCTCGAGCCTCGTCTTCACCGCGCCGGCCACCGGCTCGCGGACGAAGAGGGCCAGCCTCCTGCGAGCGGTCAACTCAGAGGCTGTGAAGGAATCTGGGACGGGCCGCGTTGCTCGCGCCACGGCGTCGGCTTCAAGGCGCCGGGACGCAGGCGATGCGGGGCCATCTCCGAGGAGCGGCAACGCAGAAGATGGCGCCGTGCCGCAGCAACCCTTTGGGCGGACCGGGGTTGGGGGCAAAGCCGGCGTTACTCGTCGCGTTCGATGCCCCGCATCGATCCGCTCCTCGCGCCTGGGCTTTGCCTCCCAAGCCCGGCCCGCGCGACCCCTTCGAGATTTCTTCACAGCCTCTCAAGGCTTCGGGCCCGGCTTGCCCGCCTCGCCCGCGAAGACCGAGACGAAGATCGACTTCTGGATGTAGCTGACGGCGTTCGTCAGGTCGTCGCGAACCGCGAGCGAAAGGCGCTGTCCGCCGGGGATCATCAGGAGGCGGCCGTCCCAGATGAAGTCCTTCCTCGAGATCGCGCCGAAGCTCTTGGCATCCACCTCGATCGGGATGATCTGGTCGGTGAGGTCGGACTGCTTCCCCGCGGCGTCCAGGACGACGAAGTAGAGGATGAGCCGTCCCCTGAGCTTCGTCCCGTCGGGCAGGAGCGTGATTCGCGAGTACGGAACCCGGATCCGGATCGGCACGATGAAGTTCGCCCTGTCGGCCGGGGCCGGGATTCCGGTTTCCAGGCCGACCCCGAGCGGGTTGTCGTCGCGGGGGAAGACGAGGGCGGAGAGGGTCGCCTCCGTGATCCGGGTCTCGGGGCTCTTCTCGAGATAGCTCCGCCGCGCCCGCGCCACGAGTCCCTTCTTCTTCACCCTGACGTCCACCTTGTGGGGGCGATCGGCCCCCGACCGGAGGCTCCGGTAACCGAGCGAGTAGTACGACGTGCAGTCGCGCTCGATGTTCATGAGCGCCGGCGTGATGTCGTTCTTGTTCAGGATCGCGGTGCCGCCCGTCTCCTCCGACATCAGCGTCAGCATCGACTGCTCGTTGTTCTTCGCGGCAAACGTGTCGAGGCGCTGCCCCATCGACCGGTTCTCGGCCGACACCGACTCGTCCACCGAGAGTCCGCCCGCGTCTACGGCGTAGATCGTCACCCCCGCCGCGTTGGCGCTCCGGATGACGCCCAGGTAGCCGACCGTCTTGTCGAATTCCTGGGCGTTGAGGAGGAGCGACTGGCTCCTGTACTTGTCCTGGGCGTAGAGCCACAGCTCGAGGCCCGGCGACTGGGGCAGGCCGTCCGAGACGTGGATGAAGATCTTCTTCCCTTCCACGCCCGAGAGCTGGTTGACCGCGGTCTTGAGGTTCTCCACCGTGAAGTCCAGGTCGTTCTTCTGCGCGAGGATGTACGACCGGATCCGACTGACCGCCTCCTCGACGGTCGACGAGTCGTCGATTGCCTTGATGACGTCCCGCCGGTCGCTGAGCCGGGCCGACCCTTGGGCCGAGATCTCCTCCACCTGCTTGAGGACGTCCGCGACGTCCCTCCCGTCGTTCGTGAACTTCCGGAGGACCTTCAGGGACCGTTCCCACGTCACGACCATCGCCTCGGTGTTGTCCTTCACGTTGGTGCGGACGAACGCCTCGAGGTTGCGGAGGACCCGGTTCCGGTTGAAGGCGGCGATGTTCAGGTTGTCCACGAAGATCACGATGCGGGTCTTGAGGACCGGGAGGGGGGCCACCTCGGCATTCCCCACCTCCACCTTCGCCGGCTCCGCCGCGGCGGCCTGCTGGGCCGGTGCGGGGACCGGGTCGTCGCCGATGACCTTCAGGATCCCGGCCTCGACCACGTAGAAATTCGAGATGATCTGCTGGAGACCGTCCTCGACCACCTCGAAGTCGTCCTTCCGGAGTCCCGTCACGCGGTTCCCCTTCGAGTCGGTGACGACGACGTCCAGGTTCGTGATCGACACGTCGACGTTCTTGACCACGGGCCCGACGACCCCGGTCGGCTTCTCCTTTTCGGCCCCCGAGACGGTCCCTCCGGTCCCGGCCAGGAGGGCGGCGAGGGCGGCCGCTGCCCAGGCGGCGCGGGGCGAGGGCGGAACGAGGTGACGGAACTTCATCCGGACATTCTACGTGGCCGCCTTCCCGCCCGCCGTTCCGGCTAGAATCCCTCTTCCCGATGCATCTACGCATTAGCCGGCACGTCACCGCAGGCCTCCTTGTGCTCGTCCCACTCGGCCTGACAGCCCTCGCGGTCTCCTTCATCTTCGATCTCATCGACGGCTGGGCACGCCCCCTGACTAACCGGTTCTTCGGCTGGCCGATCCCGGGGGTCGGTCTCGTCCTGACTTTCGTCTCCGTCTACCTCGTGGGACTCCTCTCCACGAACTTCTTCGGCAAGAAAGTCCTTGAACTTATCGACCGTCTCTTCCAGAATGTTCCGCTGGTCAAAACGCTCTACACGGGAGCAAAGCAGCTCGTGGAGGCGGTTTCACCGGGAGGACGGCGCGCATTTCGGAAGGTCGTCCTCGTCGAATTTCCTAAGAAGGGAACCCTCGCGTTGGCGTTCGTCACGGGCGACGGGATCGGAGCCCCGGGATCGCAGATGCTCACGCTCTACGTCCCGACTGCCATAAACCCCACGAGCGGTTTCGTGATCTTCGTTCCCGAGAGCGACGTCGTCGACCCCGGGCTCACGGTGGAGGAAGGGCTGAAGCTGGTGGTTTCCGGAGGAGTCGTCGCTCCCGCCCGCACGACCCGGAAGGAGACGCCCTCGTGAAGGCCGTCCCGAGCGGCTCGATTCCGTCCGCCGGATTGACGGATTCGCCCCGGCGGGCGAGGATGGCCGCCGAAACGAGGAAGACCTCGAAAGGAGATAGGTTGATGAGGACGAGAGTCGATGCCGGACCGGACGGTGTGGCGGACGGAACGCGCGTCTCGCGCCGGTCCTACGGCCGCCGGGCCGCCGCTCTCCTGGCCGTCGCGGTGTTCTCTCTGACGACCGCCGGATGCGACCGGTTCAAGGCGAAGCAGCTCGTCCGCGAGGGGAACGCCTTCTTCAAGGAACAGCTCTACGAGGACGCCCTCAAGCGGTACGAGGAGGCCCGGGCCCTCGATCCGAAGGAGATCCGGTTCGCCAAGTTCGTGGCGATGGGAAACATGGCCCTCTACAACCCCGGCTCCACCCACCCGAAGGACCAGGAAGCGCTGAAGAAGGCGATCGAGAACTTCAAGATCTACCTGGACAAGAGGCCGGACGACGAGAAGGCCGCCAAGTACCTCATCACGACCTACATGAACTCCGGGAAGTTCGACGACGCGATCGAGTACTTCAAGCAGTGGCGAACGGTGCACCCCACCGACGTCAAAGCCGTCCAGACGATCGCGATGCTCTACGCCAAGAAGGGCGACTTCGAGAACTCGATGATCTGGCAGAAGGAGCAGGCCAAGCTCGAGCCGCAGAACGCCGACGTCTTCTACACGCTCGGGGTCACCTGCTGGGACAAGGCCTACAACACCCCGCCCGACAAGATGGACGGCGACAAGCGCAAGGAGATCGTCGACTACGGAATGGCGCAGCTGATGAAGGCCATCGAGCTCCGGCAGGACTACTTCGAGTCCATGCTCTACGTGAACCTCATGTACCGCGAGTACGCGAAGCTCGAGAACGACGAGACGAAGAAGGCGGAGTACAAGGCCAAGGCGGACGAGTGGCAGAAGAAGGCCCTCGAGGTCCGGGCGCGCGTCATCCAGAAGCAGAAGGAAGAAGCCGCCGCGAAGAACCCCCTGGAAGCGATGTAGGAAAGAGCGGAGACCGAGTCGATGTTCGAAGCCTCCCTGATCGAATCCTCCAAGCACAAGGACTCCGGAAAACGGTGGCTCTCCGTGCCGCTCTCCATCCTGATCCACGTTCTCGTGATCGGGACGGGCCTGGCCGCCTCGATGTGGATCATCGAGGACATCCCGGAGCCCCCCATCCCGGTGACCTTCTACTCGAGCGCGGCCCCGCCGCCACCGCCCCCGCCGCCGCCCCCGAAGGCCGCGGCGGCCCCCAAGTCCGCTCCGAAGGTCGAGCCCGTCAAGCAGACCCAGATGACCTCGCCGATGATGGTGCCTGACGTCGTCCCGGTCGCCCCGTCCGCACCCGAGCAGACCTCGTCCGGGGTCGTGGGCGGTGTCGAGGGCGGCGTCGAGGGCGGCGTGGCCGGAGGCGTCATGGGAGGCGTCCTCGGCGGCAAGGAAGGCGGCGTCCTGGGCGGCCAGGGCGAGGAGCCGATGCGCGTCGGGGGCGAGGTCAAGGAGCCCCGGGAGATCTCCCGTGTCCAGCCCCAGTACCCCGAGGCCGCGAGGAAGGCCAGGCTCCAGGGGATCGTCATCCTGGAGGCGATCATCACGAAGAGCGGGGCGGTCGACTCCGTGCGGGTCCTCAGGGGTCTGAACCCGCTCCTCGACACCGCCGCGATGCAGGCTGTGAACCGCTGGAGGTACGAACCCGCCACCTTCAACGGCCGGCCGGTGCCGGTCTACCTCACCGTGACCGTCACCTTCAAGCTCCAGTAGAGCACCAGAAACACCTCAGCGACGAAACGTCTCGAACGCAAAGAAACAGCGCCGGCAACTTCGTTCGGCCGAGCAGACAAAGGAGGACACCTCAACATGGACATGAGTATCACCGGCCTCTACAACTCGATGGGGCCGACCGCCAAGGCGGTCTTCATTCTCCTGGCGTTCCTGTCGATCTACTCCCTCGGCGTCTCTCTCGAGCGCTGGTGGAACTTCAAGCTCGCGCGGACGCAGTCCGTCAAATTCGCGATGGAGATCGGCCAGCTCCTCAAGCAGGACAAGCTGCAGGAAGCCATCGACCTGGCCAAGAGGTACCGCAACAGCCACGTGGCCAAGGTCGTGTCGGCGGGCCTCCTCGAGTTCCAGTACTCGGCCCACGGCGCGAGCACGGCCGGCCACGACATCGTCGCCGCCGCCGAGCGGGCGATCGAGCGTGCCACGATGATGACCGTCGCGGACTTCAAGAAGGGCCTGGGCGGCCTCGCCACGATCGCCACGACGGCGCCGTTCATCGGCCTCTTCGGAACGGTCGTCGGCATCATCAACGCGTTCCGCGGCATGGCAGCCTCCGGCGCCGGCGGCCTCGGCTCCGTCTCGGCCGGCATCGCCGAGGCGCTCGTCACCACGGCGCTCGGCCTCTTCGTCGCCATCCCGGCGGTCTGGCTCTACAACTACTTCCTGAACAAGATCGAGCGGTTCCAGGTCGAGATGTCGAACTCCTCGTCCGAGCTGATCGACTACTTCATGAAGCGCCAGGCCTCGAAGGCCGCGTGACGAAGCTGGAACGAACCCCGGGCTCTTATCGACCCGCAGGAAACTAGGAGGGGACTTCGATGGGTATGGACAGCTTCGGCGGCCGGCAGAGCATGAAGAGCGACATCAACGTCACTCCTCTTGTGGATGTCTGCCTCGTCCTCCTCATCATCTTCATGGTCGTCACGCCGATGCTGCAGAAGGGCAAGCCGGTCATGCTGCCGCAGACCGACCGCCCGGACAAGCACCCCGAGTCCAAGAACGAACTCTTGATCTCCGTCGAGGTCGACAAGAACATCTTCATCGACACCAAGTGGTTCCCGGACAAGGACTTCGCCGCGAAGATGAAGGAACTCGGAGAGCGCAATGCCGCGAAGGACGTCATCGTGAAGGCGGACAACCGGCTGACCTACGGCGACGTCCGGAAGGTGATGCGCTACATCAAGGACGGCGGCTTCGAGAAGGTCGGCCTGATCACCGAGAAGAAGGGGGCCAAGTAGATGAGCATGGACATGGGGGGCGGCGGCGGCCCGAAATCCGAGATCAACGTCACGCCGCTCGTGGACGTCGTCCTGGTCCTGCTGATCATCTTCATGGTCGTGCAGCCCCTCCTCCAGATGGGCTACGTGGTCCAGGTTCCGCCGAACTCGAACACACCTCCCCCGGCGGAGGCCAGCAAGGACCAGATCATCGTGACGGTCACGGCGAACAAGGACGTCTACCTCAACAAGGAGAGGATCGAGCTCCAGAACCTCCCGATCCGGCTCCAGGAAGTCCTCCGGAACCGTGGCAGCAAGGTGGTCTTCTTCTCTGCGGACGACACCGTCAATTACGGCAAGGCCATGGAGGTCATGGACGCCGTCCGGAACAACGGGGCGAAGAACATCGGGATCGTCATGGACTACGTCGATCCCACCGCTTCCGCCGCTCAGTAGGCCCTGGTGGGCCCGTGGAGGCCCTACGGTACAATCCGCGAATTCCAAGAAAAGCGTCCCCGGCCCTTGCCGGGGACGTTGCTTGTGACTCGGTGGGGCGTGTGAGCCGGAGCCGCCCGTTCGGCCCGGAAACTCTCGAAACTGAAGGAAAGGATCTCATGAAAATGCTGGCCCAGTTCCTCCCTCTCAATTCCGGGATTTCCCTGGGAAGCCGGCCGCGCGGCTGGTCCAGGGGTGTTCCGGGGCTGCTCTTCGCCCTTCTCGTTCTCCTCCTCCAGGCCTTTCCGGCCATGGCGAGCGAGTCCGACCTCATCCTCCCCGACCTCTCGTCGGTCAGCTTCTTCGGGATGACCGGCCGGGCCCTTCTCTCCATCGGGATCCTGGTCTGCCTCGGCGGCCTCGCCTTCGGCCTTTCCACCTACTCGAAGCTGAAGAACCTCCCGGTCCACCGCTCCATGCTGGAGGTCTCCGAGCTGATCTACGAGACCTGCAAGACCTACCTGGTCACGCAGGGCAAGTTCATCCTCCTGCTCGAGCTCTTCATCGGGGCGATCATCGTCCTTTACTTCGGGTTCCTCCGGCACCTGGAGGCCTACAAGGTGGCCGTCATCGTGATGGCCTCCCTGGTCGGCATCGCGGGGAGCTACGGGGTCGCCTGGTTCGGGATCCGGATCAACACCTTCGCGAACTCCCGCACGGCGTTCGCCAGCCTCAGGGGCCTGCCCTACCCCTGCTACCAGATCCCCCTGTCGGCCGGCATGTCGATCGGCACGATGCTGATCTCCACCGAGCTGATCCTGATGCTGGCGATCCTCCTCTTCATCCCGGGCCACCTCGCCGGCCCCTGCTTCATCGGCTTCGCCATCGGCGAGTCGCTCGGCGCCTCCGCCCTCCGCATCGCCGGCGGCATCTTCACCAAGATCGCCGACATCGGCTCCGACCTGATGAAGATCGTCTTCAAGATCAAGGAAGACGACGCCCGTAACCCCGGCGTCATCGCGGACTGCACGGGCGACAACGCGGGCGACTCCGTCGGGCCCACCGCCGACGGCTTCGAGACCTACGGTGTCACCGGCGTCGCCCTGATCTCCTTCATCCTCCTCGCGATGAAGGACCCGATCGTCCAGACGAAGCTCCTCGTCTGGATCT
This sequence comes from uncultured Acidobacteriota bacterium, assembly GCA_903845115.1. Classification (GTDB taxonomy): domain Bacteria; phylum Acidobacteriota; class Thermoanaerobaculia; order UBA5066; family UBA5066; genus CAIMWE01. Next base: position 15,566 of record CAIMWE010000198.1, read on the forward strand.
TCGTGATGCGCGTCCTGATGATCATCGCCAGCGTGGCCAGCTACTGGATCAACGAGGCCATCGCCAAGGCGAAGTACGAGAAGGCCGCGAAGATGAACTTCGAGGGCCCCCTCACCTCGCTCGTCTGGATCACGTCCCTCGTGTCGGTGGTCGTCACCTACGTCGCCTCCAACCTCCTCATCCCCGACCTGCCGGGCGGCCTCTGGTGGAAGCTGGCGACGATCATCACCTGCGGGACCCTGGCCGGCGCCATCATCCCCGAGCTGGTCAAGGTCTTCACCTCCACGACGTCCGGCCACGTCCGCGAGGTCGTCACCGCCTCCCGCGAGGGCGGCGCCTCGCTCAACGTCCTCTCTGGCCTCGTGGCCGGCAACTTCTCGGCCTACTGGATGGGAATCGCCATCGTCGGCCTCATGTCGATCGCCTACGCCGTCTCCACCCTCTTCCCCATCGGGATCATGATCGCCCCCGCCATCTTCGCGTTCGGCCTCGTCGCCTTCGGGTTCCTCGGCATGGGACCGGTCACCATCGCCGTCGACTCCTACGGCCCCGTCACCGACAACGCCCAGTCGGTCTACGAGCTGTCTTGCATCGAGGCGGTGCCGAACATCAAGGCCGAGGTGAAGAAGGACTTCGGGTTCGACCTCTCCTTCGAGAAGGGCAAGGAGTACCTCGAGGAGAACGACGGCGCCGGGAACACCTTCAAGGCCACCGCCAAGCCGGTCCTCATCGGGACCGCCGTCGTCGGCGCCACCACCATGATCTTCTCCATCATCGTCGTCCTCACCGCCGGGCTCACGAAGAACATCGACAAGCTCTCCCTCCTCCACGCGCCGTTCTTCCTCGGCCTCATCGTCGGCGGCGCGGTGATCTACTGGTTCACCGGCGCCTCCATTCAGGCGGTGTCCACCGGGGCCTACCGCGCGGTCGAGTTCATCAAGAAGAACATCAAGCTCGACGACACGGTCGAGAAGGCCTCCGTAGAGGACTCCAAGAAGGTCGTCGAGATCTGCACGCACTACGCCCAGAAGGGGATGTTCAACATCTTCCTGACGGTCTTCTTCTCCACCCTCGCGTTCGCCTGCCTCGACGAGTTCTTCTTCATCGGCTACCTGATCTCGATCGCCATCTTCGGCCTCTACCAGGCGATCTTCATGGCGAACGCCGGCGGCGCCTGGGACAACGCCAAGAAGCTGGTCGAGACCGAGCTGAAGGAGAAGGGGACGGCGCTCCACGACGCCTGCGTCGTCGGCGACACCGTCGGCGACCCGTTCAAGGACACCTCCTCGGTGGCCCTGAACCCCGTCATCAAGTTCACGACCCTGTTCGGGCTCCTGGCCGTGGAGCTCGCCATCGAGCTGACCACGGGCGTCCGGACGGGCCTCGCGATCGCCTTCTTCGCGGTCTCCGTCGTCTTCGTCTGGCGCTCCTTCTACTCGATGCGGATTCCCCAGGAGCTGTAAGCCCCGAGGTCTTCGCTGCAAGGATCCCGGAGAGGGCCGCCCCAGGGCGGCCCTCTCGCTTTCTGGCCGCCCCGTGCGGCCACGGCTCCCCCGCCGACCATCGAACAGACCGTCCCGCCTTGCTCCGGCCCCGGCCTGCTACGCCGCGGAAGACCTCGGGATCAACAGCCCGGAATACCGCGGGAGTCAACACTCGTGATCTTCGTCCGCCGTCAGCTCCAGCATAGGGAGGACGAGCCGGTAGATCTCTCGGCGGTGGCCGACGCGGAGCACGAGGACGAGGACGACGTCGTCCTCGATCGTATAGACGATCCGGTAGTCGCCGACCCTCACGCGCCAGATGTTCACGGGGCCGGTGAGCATCTCGGGACCTGCCGAATCCTCCTGGCCGAATCTCCCAAGCTCGGGCCAGAGGGTTCGGGCTCTGAAGTCGTAGGCATCCAGCATCGGGATGAACTCGCGTCCCTGGAAGAGGCGGGTCCATCCGTAGGCGCTGGTGGAGAGTGCATTCCCGTTGGGATCGAAGATCCGGAATTCTCCAGACCCTGACGCCTTCCGTCCGCTATCGGAGCCGCAAGCCCAGGTCGCTCCGACGCTTACGGGCTGCTCGCCCTCGATCCGAGTCTCGGCGGTAAGTCCGAAACCCCAGACGCGAGTTTCTGGATAGAGAGGCGCAGGAACCGAGGCCTCGGCGCCAGCGGCGAGGAAGGCGACAAAGACGAGCCCCGGTGCTACGAGCGACACGGGGATCCGTCTGCCGTCCATTGCTTGGGGTCTCTCGCGCCTACAGGGCTCGATACGCCGTCGCCCGGAGTCGGACGCGGGTCACCGTCAGGACGCGAGCCTCATCGTCGACCTCGTAGACGACCCTGTAGTTCCCGACTCGGATCCGCCAGAGACCCTTGTGGCCTTTCAGGCCCTTCACTCTCCGAGGGCGAGGGTTCTCGGAGAGCAGCATCAAGTGCGCGTCGATGCGCTTCCTGACGTCAGCGGGAAGGGCGAGGAATTCGCGTCTGGCCGAGGAGAGGAGTTCGAGCCGGTAGGCCAATCAGAGCCCAGCCTGCTTTCGGACTTGCGCGTAGGGGATCCGCTTCTCCTTGGGATCGGCGAGTCTCTTCACCGAGACTGCCACGTCCTGCCGATCTTCCATCTCCCGCAGGAGCTTGAAGTCCTCCATGGGGATCGCGGCGACGACCGCCTTCCGGCCCCGACGCAGGATCACCCGTTCGCCGTGGCTGGCCCGCTCCAGGGCGTCGGCGAGCTCCCCCGTTCCTTTCCTGACTGCGACGTGGCTCATGGCGTCCTCCACTCTCATTCTACGGCTCGCCGTCCCCGTGATCGGGGGGCAAGACGGGTGACTTCCCCAGCCGCGCCCCCGGGTGGGTGGCGGCATGGACCTGCTTGAGCTTGTGGATGGAGACGCTGGCGTAGAGGGCCGTGGTGTCCAGCCGGGCGTGGCCGAGCATCTGCTGGATGAAGCGGACGTCGGCGCCCCCTTCGAGCATGAGCGTGGCCATGGTGTGCCGGAAGAGGTGACAGGCCCCCTTCTTGCCGATCCCGGCCTCCTCCACGTAGCGGCGGCAGAGGTTCGTGAGGGTGTCGGGCGAGAAGGGGTTGCTGGTGGCGGTCAGCAGGAGCGTTCCGCCGTCGGGCGCGACGCCCGCTCCCCCATCGGGACGACCCGGTCCTTCCGTCCCTTCCCCTCGCGGACCAGGAGCGTCCCTCCGGCCAGGTCGAGGTCGGAGAGGGTGAGGCGCGAGAGCTCGGCGCGGCGGAGGCCGGTCGCAAAGAGCAGCTCCAGGAGGGCCCGATCCCGGAGGCCCAGCGGGGTCTCCGGGTCGGGCCGGGCGAGGACCGCCTCGGCCTCGGCCAGCGTCAGGACCGCCCTGGGGAGGCGGAAGCCGGGGCGCGGGAGCTGGAGGTCGGCGGCGGGGTTCCCGGGGAGGTGCCCCTCGCGGCAGAGCCACCGGAAGAAAGCCCGGACGGCCTGGAGCCTCGTCGCCTGGCTCCTCAGGCCGATCGGCTCGCCGTCCGTCTTGCGGTGGTGGAAGAGGTGGCGCTGGTAGGCCTGGAGGACGG
>CAIMWE010000199.1 GCA_903845115.1 uncultured Acidobacteriota bacterium
CGTTCGGGCAGGTGCAGCAGGCGAAGGCGGGGGGCGCGGAGAAGGTCTACAAGTCCGAGACCCCCGAGGGGGCGGCCCAGGCGCTGGAGCAGGCGAGCCTCGTCGTCATCATCCCGGGTTACGGGATGGCGGTGGCGCAGGCGCAGCACAAGGTGCGCGAGCTGTACGACCAGCTGAAGAAGCGGGGGATCACGGTGAAGTTCGCGATCCACCCCGTGGCCGGCCGGATGCCCGACCACATGAACGTCCTCCTGGCCGAGGCCGACATCCCGTACACCGACCTGGTCGAGATGGACGAGATCAACCCCGACATGCCGCAGGTCGACGTGGCGCTCGTGGCCGGCGCGAACGACGTCGTGAACCCGGCGGCCCGGACCGACAGGACCAGCCCGATCTACGGGATGCCGATCATCGACGCGGACAGGGCCCGGAGCGTCTTTGCGATCAAGCGGAGCAAGAACCCGGGCTTTGCGGGGATCGACAACGAGCTCTACTTCGCGGACCGGACCTGGATGCTCTTCGGGGACGCGAAGACCGTCGTCGGCGAGCTGGTGAAGGAGCTGGCGGGCGCGCCGGCGAGGGTCGTCCTACCGGCCAACGCGAGGCGCAACGAGGGGATGGGGAAATCCGGCGCCTCGCTCGGCTCGGTCCGCGCGGGCGGCCGGCCCGGAGGAGGCGGAATGAAAAAGGGGACCCGGGAGTTCCCGGGTCCCCCGCCGATCGATCGGTGAGCCCTGGGTCAGCGCTTGGCTTCCGCCGCGTACGCGTCGTCGAGGACCTGGCTGAGGTGGCGGACCTTCACCGGGAGCCCCTTCTTCCTGGCCCCGTAGCCGAGGTGCATCATGCAGGCGGGGCACTCGGTGACGAGCGTGTCGGCGCCGGTCTTGACGACGTTTCCCATCTTCCGGTCGAGGACCCCGCTCGCTTCCTCGTGGTGCAGGAAGGTGTAGCTGCCCGCGGCTCCGCAGCACCAGTCGGCTTCCGGCAGCTCCTTGAAGGTGAGCCCCGGGACCGACTTCAGCAGCTTCCGCGGCTGCGCGGTGACCTTGGCGAAGCGGTTCGAGAGGTGGCAGGGGTCGTGGTAGGTGACGGTCCCCGAGAGCTTGCCGAGGTGGCCGTTGGAATCGGCCGCGACGAGGAACTCGCTGAAGCTCCGGACCTTCCTGGAGAGCGCCGCGGCCTTCTCGGCGTAGGCGGGGTCGTCCTTCAGGATGTTCCCGTAGTCCTTCAGGTGGGTGCTGCAGCTGCCGCACTCGGAGACGACGGCATCGAGCTGCTTCTCCTCGATCGACGCGGTGAGCCGGTCGACGTTCTTTCGGGCGATGGCGCGGGCCGAGTCGTGGTCGCCGTACGAGTAGGCGGGACGGCCGCAGCAGGTGTTGTTCAGGGGCGTCAGCTCGCAGCCGTTCTTCGCCAGGACCCGGAGGGTCGCCTGGACGACCTCGGGGAACTGGAAGCTGAGGCCGCAGGAGGCCCAGTAGCCGACCCGGTGGAGGACCGTGTCGGGCTTCGGGACCTTTGCCCCCTCGCCACGGAGGTACGGCACTTCCATCATCGCCGGGACGACGTGCATGGCGGTCTCGAGCCGCCCGTCGATCATCCCGAGGAGCCCGCTCTTCTCGGCGGCGTCGGCGAGGCCGTGGCGCTTGGCCCAGAGGGCCATCCGGCCGGTCCTCTCGAGAGTCCCGGAGTCGGAGAGGATCTTCTGGAAGAGGACCTTCTGCCACGCGGGGAGCCCGAATTTCTGGACGTAGGCGTGACGGATCGCCAGGACGGTCTCGTCGGTCCTGATGGCGGGGAAGCAGTGGGCCGTGCAGCCGCGGCAGAGGAGACAGTCGTCCAGGGCCTTCATCACCTCGGGGTTCAGCTCGAGGTCGCCCAGGATCAGGCTTCGGCCGATGGCCTGCCTCCCCCGCCCCAGGGAGTGCTCGGAGCCGGTCGTCCGGAAGACGGGGCAGCCGGCCTGGCAGAAGCCGCACCGGTTGCACTGCGCGATGGTGTCGTAGAGAGGAAGGAGCTCTTGGAGTGCCATGGTCGCCCTCGCCTCACATTCCGCCGAGGTAGCGCCCGGGGCTGCAGAGGGCCCGCGGGTCGTATTCCGACTTGATCCGTTTCATGACCGACAGTCCGGGGGGGGGGGCTCCCCAGGCGTCCATCCTGGCCTTCAGGGCGGGGGGGGCTTCGCAGAGGACGAGGCTTCCGCCGGCCGCCGCCGCCCGCTGTCGCAGCGCCTCGAGCGACCGCTGGAGCCCCGTCACCGTCTCCTCGGAAGGGCGGCCTCCCAGAACGAAAGCGGCCCAGACGACGCCGCTTCCCGCGTGGGCGAAGACGGCCGTCTGGAGGCCCAGGGCCTTGCCGTCCGCGCCGGCAGCGCCGAGCATCGCTCCTCCCTTGTCGATCGGGACCGAGATCTTGCAGACGACGCGGGAGGGCGCCGGAGGCAGGAGGCCGAAGACGTTGCGGATGGAGCTCCACGCCGAGACGGTGCGGGCCTCGGGGAGCGGGACGACCCGCGCCCCCTCGGCCCGGAAAAGGGTCTCGAAGTCCCGGGCCTGCCGTTCGACCGTCGAGCGGCTGCCGGCCAGCGCGACCGCGACTCCGTGCGCCCCGCCGGGCGCTCCGAGCTCGAGGCGCGGAGCGAGGAGGTCCATCGCCGCCGGGTCCAGGAGATCGAGGGCTTCCGGCAGGAGAAACGACTCCAGCGTCCTGGTGACCGCCGCCGTGGCCTGCGAGAGGGTCGGGAAGAGACCGACCACTCCCGCGCGCATGACCGGGGCCGGCAGCAGCTTGACCGTCACTTCGGTGACGATCCCGAGCGTCCCGAAGCTCTTGATGAAGAGCTTGTTCATGTCGTAGCCGGAGACGTTCTTGATCGTGCGGCCGCCGCAGTGGACCCTCTCGCCGTCGGGCAGCACCACACGCATCCCCAGGACAAAGTCGCGGGCCGTCCCGTAAAGGAGCCGGCTCGGGCCGCTCTGGTTGGCGGCTACGAGGCCGCCCATCGTCACCTTCTCGTCGTCCGGCGGGTCGATCGGGAGGACCTCCCCGTCGCTGGCGATCTTCTCCTGCAGGGCGCCGAGCCGCACTCCGGCCTCGACGGTGATGCAGAGGTTGGCGGGGTCGAATTCCACGACCCGGTCGAGCCGGTCCAGCAGGATCACGGCGTCGGCGCGGGAGGGGCGGTTGCCGATCCCCATCGCCGTGCCGCCTCCCCGCGGGATCATCGCGGCGCCCGCGGCCGAGCAGGCCGCGACGACCTTGGAGACCTCGTCCTGGGTTCCCGGCCGGACCGACAGCGCGGGGACGACGCCGTCGACGGCGAGCGGGGAGTTCGCCTCGGTGCCGGCGGCGACGTGATCGGGGCCGACGATCGCCTCGAGGCGGGAGCGGAGTGCGGTCACGTCATACGGCACAGGCCACCTCCGCCGTCACCGGGAACATCTTCCCGGGATTCGCCAGGTCCTTCGGGTCGACCGCCCGCTTCAGCGCCACCTGGCTCCGGATGTCGGCGTCCGAGAAGCAGAGTTTCATGGCGTCCATCTTCTCCAGGCCGACGCCGTGCTCGCCGCTGATCGTGCCGCCCAGCTGGACGCAGAGCTCCAGGATCTCCGTCCCGGCCTTCATGACCCGGATCTTCTGCTCCTTGTCTCTCCAGTCGAACAGGATCAGCGGGTGGAGGTTGCCGTCGCCGGCGTGGAAGACGTTCGGGATCTTCAGGTCGTACTTCTTGCCCACCTCGGCCACCTTGCGGAGGACCTGCGGGAGGGCGGTGCGGGGGACGGTCCCGTCGCAGACGAGGTAGCTCGGGGCGAGCCGGGCGACGGCGCCGAAGGCGCCGCGCCGGCCGGCCCAGAGCATCGCCCTTTCCGCATCGTCCTTGGCGACGCGGACCTCGCGGGCTCCGTGGGTCGTGCAGATGTCCGCGATGGCCTTGCACTGCTCCTCGAGGTCGTCCTTCAGGCCGTCCACCTCGATGATCAGGACCGTCGCGCAGTCGAGGGGGAGGCCGCAGTGGATCGACTGCTCGACCGCCTGGATGACCAGCTGGTCCATCATCTCGAGCGTGGCGGGGACCATCCCGGCGGCCACGATCGCCGAGACGGCCTCGCTGCCCCGCTCGATCGAGTCGTAGATCGCCAGCATCGTCTTGACCCCCTCGGAAAGCCGGACGATCCGGACGACCACCTCGGTGCAGATCCCGAAGGTCCCCTCGCTCCCGACGAAGATGCCGCAGAGGTCGTAGCCGGGCGTGTCGGGGGCCTTCCCGCCGATCTCGGCGATCTCGCCGTCGGGGAGGACGACGGTCATCCCCATCACGTGGTTGGTGGTGACCCCGTACTTGAAGCAGTGAGGGCCGCCGGAGTTCTCGGCGACGTTGCCTCCCATCGTGGCGGCCTTCTGGCTGGCCGGGTCGGGCATGTACTGGTAGCCGTGGGGGGCGAGGGCGGTCCCGAGCTCCAGGTTGAACATCCCCGGCTGGACGCGGGCCCGGAGGCTCGCCTTGTCGACCTCCAGCAGCTTGTTCATCCGGATCATCTCGAGGACGACCCCTCCCCTCGCCGGGATCGTCCCGCCGCTCAGGTTCGTGCCGCCCCCGCGGGGGACGAACGGGGCGCCGTGCTCGTTGCACACCTTCACGACGCCCGAGACCTCTTCCGTCGAGTGGACGAAGACCACGGCGTCGGGGCGCCGCTCCTCCAGGTAGGCGTCGTACTGGTAGAGCTGCATGTCGACGAGCGAATCCAGAACGTTCGTCTTTCCGACGATCTTCCGGAGCGCCTCCACGAGTTCTTTTCGTGCCATCGCCGTTCTCCTCCTCGATTCGTTAGCCCAGGGCCTGCGGTCGTCGCCGGCTGGATCGCTGCCAAATCACGGAGGTCGCGGCATCGGTACCCTCGGCCGGCGCTGGAGGAAATTCCCTTCCGCTGCCGGCTAACGAAGTAACGGTAGGGCCGTTCGGAGCGAGGCGCAAGCGGCATCCGGCAGGGGAATCATCGGGATCATGCGTCCACGGGAAGGGGCGGGAAGGGCATGCGACGCGGTCCATTTCGCACGATCCGCCGCACCCCGCTGCGGGACCGGCGCCAGCCCCTCCCGGGAGGGCCGCGGTCCCGCAAGAAGGGGGAAGGCCCCGCCCGGGGGCCTTCCGGCCGGCACGGGGAGGCGAGGTTCGCGCGGGGAGTGCGGTAGTCTTCGTCCTCCGAAAGGGAGGGAGATCCCCATGACTCGAGTCCGCGCGTTCGTCCTCGCGGGGGGACTGGCCGTGACGACCCTCGCGCTCTCCTCGTGCATCACGCAGCTGAGCACGAAGGGGGCGTCGATCAAGGAAGTCGACGAGAGCGCCGTGTCCGGGTGCGCGCTGGTCGGGAAGGTGGCCGGGACCTCCGGCTGGGAAGGCCTCTCCTCGATGCCCGGGACCGACCAGGCGAGAGCCGAGGCGCTCAACGACGCGGCCAAGCGCGGCGTGACCCACGTCGTCTGGGACAAGGTCTCGAAGGGCGTCGCCCAGTCGGTGACCGGAAGGGGCTACGACTGCACGAGGCCTCCGGGGCCGGCTCCGACTCCGACTCCTCCGGTCCCCCCGGGGCCGACGCCGACGCCGGGTCCGCTGCCGGGCTGACACCGGCGCTCCGCGTCGCCGGTTCCCTTCCAGCCCCGGGAGGCCTAGTCTCTCCGGTGGAGCCCGGACCCTTCCCGGACGGCGGAGATTCGCGGGCTCGAAGGAGTGAGGGTGAAATGACTGGAAAGCTGAGTGGATCCCGGACGGAGAAGAACCTGAAGGAGGCGTTCGCCGGGGAGTCGATGGCGCGGAACAAGTACACGTTCTTCGCCGGCGAGGCCCGCAAGTCGGGGTACCTCGAGATCGCGCGCGTCTTCGAGCAGACGGCCAACGAGGAGAAGGAGCACGCCAAGCGGATGGCCCAGTTCCTCGACCTGCTCGCCACGACCGAGAAGAATCTCGAGGCCTGCATCGCCGGCGAGAACATGGAGTGGACCGACATGTACGTCCGCTTCGCCCGCGAGGCCGAGGAGGACGGGCTGGGAGCCATCTCCAAGTTCTTCACGAGGCTGGCGGAGGTCGAGAAGCATCACGAGATGCGCTACCGGAAGGTCCTCGAGGAGCTGAAGGCCGGCGCGGTGTTCAAGCGAGGCCAGGAGGTCTACTGGTACTGCACGAACTGCGGCCACATCGAGAAGGGGCTGGAGGCGCCGAAGGCGTGCCCGGTCTGTGCCCATCCGCAGAGCTACTTCAGGGCCCTCCTGGAGGGCGAGGCGTAGCGGGAGAGGCTGCCGGGGTTTCCCCCGTGCGGCCGAACGTCCCCCGGTATTGCCTGCTGGCCCTTCTTCTGGCGGGGATCGCGGCGTTCGTCGCCGGCGGCGGTCACCGGTTTCTCTCGTTCGATCAGCTGGTCGCCCACAAGGACGCGCTGATCGCGTGGACGGACGCACGGCCCGTCGAGGCGGCGGCCATCTGGGTGACGGCGTACCTCTTCCTCGGGCTGTGCGGGCTGCCAGGGAGCACCGTCCTGAACGTCTCCGCGGGGCTCCTGTTCGGTTTCGAGGAGGGGCTGGCCCTCGTCGTCTCGGCGAGCACGCTGGCCTCGTCGTGCGCGTTCCTCTCGTTCCGCTACCTCTTCTTCGACTGGGTGGAGGAGCGGGCCCGCCGGCGGTTCCCTCACCTGATCGAGGGGCTCGAGCGCGAAGGGCTCTACTTCGTCTTCACCCTCCGCCTCCTGCCGGTGATCCCCTGGTCGGCGACCAACCTCGTCGTCGCCGTCAGCCCGGTCCGGTTCTGGCCCTGCCTCCTGGTGTCGCTGGTCGCGCTGATGCCGCGCTACCTCCTCTACGTCTATGCCGGGACGCACCTCGGCGACCTGCAGAGCCCGAAGGACCTCTGGTCGCCCCGGCTGGTCGTCCTCCTCTCGCTGCTGGCCGTCGTCCCCTGGCTCGTCCACTGGGGAGTGCGGCGCTGGAAGCGGCGCCGCGCGCGGTGACCCCCGGGGAGCGGGGCCCGCTCCTCCGAGGAGGGGCGGCCCGGGCGGGAAGCGCTAGGTCGTCCCCTTGAACATCGCGGAGAGGTCCAGCGAGTGCATCTCCTGGTTGGAGCTGGCCAGGGCGACGTACTCGATGGCGAGGGCCTGCTTTCCGGCCCCCAGGACGGTGCTCGCGAGCCCGAAGGCCTTCGGGTACTCCGGGGGCGCCAGCCGCACGGTGATCGCCTGCCAGATCACCTCCTCGACGACGTTGAACGCCGTGTGGACCTCCTGCAGGTCGAATCCGTCCTTGTGGCGCTCGCGTGCCAGGCTGCGGGCGAACTCGGTCATGGGGATCAGCGACTGGCTCTGAACGCACTCGAGGACGAGGTCGTAGAGCCGGGCCAGCCTCTTCCGGTTCTGCCCGGCGTCGCTGGCCGAGTAGTGGGGAAGGGTCGCCCTGGAAAGTCCCGCGAGAGCGCGGTCGATCGATTCGGTCCTGGCTTCCTGAAGGAGATTCGGTAGGTCCATGGTCTGCTTCAGCCCTCCGTCGTTTCGCCCCCGAGTATAGGCGCCGGCCTCCACCGGAAGGCGAGTCAGGGGACCGCCGGCCCGAACACGTGCCGGACGACCTCCCGCATCGACGCGGCCTCGGGCGCGACGCGGTGAAGGGCGACGCCCGCGGCGACGAAGAAGAGCGCGACGACCGCGAAGGGGATCCAGGTCCTCCGGAGAGCGGCCTCGAGCCACCTCTCCTCGTCCAGGCCCTTGACGTGGCGGTAGAGGCCGGCGCTCAGGGTCCCGTCCACGAGGACCTCGGCGAAGAGCGCGGGCGCCGAGACGACGACGTAGACCGACGCCGCGACCGACGCCGCGAGGACGGCGACGACGACCACCACGACGACCAGCTCGTCGCCGTCGAGGTCGAGCGAGAAGCCGGAGCCCCAGCCTCCCGAGGAGCCGGAGGACGAATCGTCGGGGACGGCCGCCGCGAGGGCGCGTGCCGGCGCGCCGCCGGCGTCGGCGCCCGCCTCGTCGAAGAGCACGGTCGCGCCGCCCCCGCCGGAGCTTCCCCCGCCTCCGGAGAAGCCGGACAGGGAGGGCGAGCCCCCCGGCCCGCCGCCGACCGGGAATCCACCGAGGTCGACGTTGAAGCCGTCGCCGACCCCCGAGAGGTCGAGACGGCGGCGCTGGATCGCGAGCCAGAGGCGGACGAGGAGGAGGAAGACGCCGTAGGCCGCGACGACGGCGAGGGCGTACCGGGGCCAGAGCCGCCGGAGGCCCAGGTGAAGGAGGAGGAACGACGCGACGAACCCGGCCGCCCCGGTGCAGGCGACGATGAGGCTCATCTGGAGGCGGGGAAGGCCCCGGGCCAGGAGGCGCGCCTTCACCTTCTCGAGGAGCCTCGCGCGGGCCGAGGCCTGGTGCACGCCGTCGGCGGGACCCGGCGCCGCGGGGGCGGGGGAGGGCGTCTTGCGGCTCAAGCGATGGTGGAGTCTAGCGTTCCGGGGCGGCGGATCGGTCGGCGACCAGGCAGGCCGTTAGAATCCCGTTCCCATGAGAGACACGCTCGGAAATCGCGCGGCCCCCAACGGTTCCCAGCGACGCATCCCGAAACCCTCGCCCGGCCACCTCGACGTCCCCGGGATCATCGACACCGTCGCCGAGAAGATGATGTACGACGTCGCCAAGGACGAGCACACCGCCTCGGACCTCGACCTGTACCACGCGCTGGCCTACGCCGTGAGGGACCGCCTCATGGAGCGGTGGTTCCTGACGCAGAGCGAGTACTACCGGACCGACTCCAAGCGGGTCTACTACCTCTCGATGGAGTTCCTCCCGGGACGGGCGCTGGTCAACAACATCCTGAACCTCGGGGCGCACCCGGCGTACGCGCGGGCCATCGAGAAGCTCGGGTACGACCTGACCGAGATCGCCGACCACGAGGAGGACCCCGGCCTCGGCGGAGGCGGCCTCGGCCGCCTCGCCGCGTGCTTCATCGACTCGGCCTCGACGCTGGCGCTGCCGTTCTTCGGATACGGCATCCGGTACGAGTACGGCATCTTCCGGCAGCGGATCAAGGACGGGCAGCAGGTGGAGGCCCCCGACAACTGGCTGCGCCACGGCAACCCCTGGGAGGTCGTCCGGCCCGACTCCCTCGTCCCGATCAAGTTCTACGGCCGGACGATCACGTTCCGCGACGACCAGGGGCGCGTGCGGACCGATTGGGTCGACACCGAGGACATCTACGCGATGGCGTACGACATGCCGGTCGCCGGCTACAAGAACGACACGGTCAACTCGCTCCGGCTCTGGAGCGCCCGCTCCACGCGCGAGTTCGACCTGGCGACCTTCAACGCGGGCGACTACACGCGGGCCGTGGAAGACAAGACCCGGACGGAGAACATCTCGAAGGTCCTCTACCCGCCGGACGACCAGCTGGCCGGAAAGGAGCTGCGGCTCAAGCAGCAGTACTTCTTCGTCTCGGCCACCCTCCAGGACGTGCTCCGCCGGTTCAGGAAGAGGAACGACGGGCACTGGGACGAATTCCCGGACAAGGTCGCGATCCAGCTGAACGACACGCACCCCGCGGTGGCGATCCCGGGCCTGATGCGCGTCCTCGTGGACGGCGAACGTCTCGAATGGGACCATGCGTGGGAGATCACTCAGGCGGTCTTCGGCTTCACGAACCACACGATCCTCCCGGAGGCGCTCGAGCGGTGGCCGATCTCGATCTTCGGGCGGCTGCTGCCCCGGCACCTCCAGATCATCGAGGAGATCGACCGCCGGTTCCGCGAGCGGCTCCGGAAGCGTTTTCCCGGCGACGCGGCTCGCGTCGACCGGTCGGCGATCCTCGACCCCGAGAACGGGGGGGCCGTCCGGATGGCGCACCTGGCCATCGTCGGGAGCCACGCGGTGAACGGCGTGGCGAAGATCCACTCCGAGATCCTCAAGCACGACACGTTCAAGGATTTCCACGAGCTGTTCCCCGGGCGGTTCCGCAACAAGACGAACGGCATCACCCCGCGCCGCTGGCTGCTGAAAGCGAACCCGGATCTGGCCGCCCTGATCTCGGAAGCGATCGGGGAGCGGTGGATCACGAACCTGGACGCGCTGGTCCGGCTGCGCCCGTTCGCGGACGACGTGGCCTTCCGGCAGAAGTGGGCGGCGATCAAGCGGACGAACAAGGCGCGGCTGGCGGAGTACGGCAGGTCGCAATACGGCTTCGTGAGCGACCCCGACGGGATGCTCGACGTCCAGGTCAAGCGGATCCACGAGTACAAGCGCCAGCTGATGAACGCGCTCCACGTCCTGGCGCTCCGGGACCGGATCCGGGACGGGGCGAGCGCCGGCCCCCCCCGGGTCGTCCTCTTCTCCGGCAAGTCGGCGCCCGGATACGTGATGGCGAAGCTGGTGATCCAGTTCCTGAACGCGGTGGCCGACGCCGTCAACACCGACTCGGCGATGCGCGGCCGGCTGGGCGTCTTCTTCCTGCCGAACTACAGCGTGTCGGCGGCCGAGGTGATCTTCCCGGCGTGCGACCTGTCGGAGCAGATCTCGACGGCCGGCTACGAGGCGTCGGGCACCGGCAACATGAAGGCCGCCCTCAACGGCGCGCTGACGATCGGCACGCTGGACGGGGCGAACATCGAGATCCTCGAGGCGGTCGGCGCCCCGAACATCTACATCTTCGGGAAGACGGCCGAGGAGATCGCCGCGCTGAAGGCCGCCGGGGACGACCCGCGCCGGCACATCGCGGCGTGCCCGGCGCTGAAGAGGGTCGTCGAGGAGATCCCGAATCTCCCCGGGGCCGAGACCGGGACGTTCAAGCCGATCCTCGACGAGCTCCTCGGTCGCGACCGGTTCTTCAACTGCGCCGACTACGCGGCGTTCTCCGAGGCTCAGGACAGGGCGTCGGCCGACTACGGGACCGAGGCGTGGACCCGGATGTCGATCCTGAACGTGGCGGCCATGGGGCCCTTCTCGTCGGACCGGACGGTGGCGGAGTACGCCGACGACATCTGGGGGGTGAAGCGGGTCGACGTCCGGTTCGAGGGCTGAAGCGGGATCAGTGCGGCCCCTTGCGCTCCCGTTAGGCCCCCCGTTCGTCAGGTCCGGGGCCGCGGCGCCTCGGTGGACGAATCCCAGTCGACGCCGGAAGATCGGCGTCGGGCTGGGCGCGGCGGTCCCTTTAGGAGGAGAGCCGGGATGAGCGGCAAGCGGATCTTCGTCACCGGAGGGGGGAGCGGCCTCGGAAAGGCGCTGGCGCGTCGTTTTGCCGCCGAGGGCTGGCGCGTGGCGGTCGGCGACCTCGACGCCGCGAGCGCCAGGAGGGTCCGCGACGAGATCGCCGGGGACGCGGAAGCGGCCCTGGCGTTCCGGTGCGACGTGACGAAGGAGCGCGACCTCGTCCGGGTCGCGAATCTCCTGGAGAAGCGGTGGGGAGGGGCGGACGTCGTCGTCAACAACGCGGGCGTCGCCCAGGCCGACCGGATCGAGGACGCCTCGCTCGACGACTGGCAGTGGATCCTGGACGTGAACCTCCTGGGGGTCGTCCGCGGCTGCAAGGTCTTCACGCCCCGTTTCAAGCGGCAGGGGAGCGGACACCTCGTGAACGTCGCCTCGATGGCGGGCCTCGTCCACCCGCCCTTCATGGCGGCGTACAACGCCAGCAAGGCGGCCGTCGTGGCGCTCTCGGAGACGCTGGAGTCGGAGCTCCGGGAGCACGGGATCGCGGTGACGGTGGTCTGTCCCGGGTTCTTCAGGACGAATCTCGGGAAGTCCCTCCGGACGGGAAATCCGGGTCTGCGCGAGATGACCGACCGGCTCGTGTCGCGCTCCCCGCTCACCGCGGAGCAGGTTGCGGACCGGGTCTACGAGGCGGTGGAGAGCAGGGAGTTTTGGGTCCTTCCCCACTTCGAGGGACAGGCGGCTTGGCTGCTGAAGCGGGTCCTGCCGCACGCCCTCTACACGTGGGAGATGAACCGGCAGACGGCGTCGTTCCGGCGAGCGGCCGACAAGCCGGCGAAGCGAAAACCGTGAGGCGGGGAAGGTCCGGCAGCCGGGGAGGCGGGCGAGCGCTCGCCCGGCTCGCCCACCGATCCCCGTCGACGGAGCATCCCGGGAGGAGCTGAGAGCGATGGATTTTTCCGAAACACCCAAGGTCAGGACGGTCCGGGCCGTCGTTCGCGAGTTCGTGGAGAAGGAGCTGCTCCCGATCGAGGCGACGATCCGGCACGACGGGTTCGAGGCGCACCTCCCCCTGATGAGGGAGAAGCGGGAGAAGGCGCGCCAGACGGGCCTCTGGGCGGCGCACCTTCCCGAGGCGATCGGCGGCGCGGGGCTCTCCCTGACCGAGTTCGCCCACATGAGCGAGGAGCTGGGGAAGAGCCCGGTGGGCCACTACGTCTTCAACGTCCAGGCGCCCGACGTCGGGAACATGGAGGTCCTGCTCGAGCACGGGACCGAGGAGCAGAAGGAGCGGTTCCTCCTTCCGCTGGTGAAGGGCGAGATCCGGAGCTGCTTCACGATGACGGAGCCGGAGCTCGCGGGGTCGAACCCGGTCTGGATGGGGACGACGGCGAGGAAGGACGGCGGCGACTGGGTGATCCGCGGGCACAAGTGGTTCGCCTCGTCGGCCGACGGCGCGGCCTTCGCGGTCTGCATGGCGGTGACCGACCCTGAGGCGCCCGAGGCCCACCGCCGGGCCAGCATGATCCTGGTCCCGACCGACACGCCGGGGTTCGAGCTGATCGGCAACATCTCGGTGATGGGGCACCGGGGGGGCGACTGGGCAAGCCACGGGGAGGTGAGCTACCAGGACGCGCGGGTGCCGCTCGCGAACCTCCTCGGGAAGGTGGGGCACGGGTTCACGATCGCGCAGGAGCGGCTCGGCCCGGGGCGGATCCACCACTGCATGCGGTGGATCGGGATCTGCGAGAGGGCGCTCGACGTCCTCTGCCGGCACGCCGCCACGCGGGAACTCTCCCCGGGCCGGCCGCTCGGGACGAAGCAGATCGTCCAGCAGTGGATCGCCGAGAGCCGCGCGGAGATCCACGGGGCCCGGCTCATGGTCCTGCACGCCGCCTGGAAGATCGAGAAGGAAGGGGCGCCGGCGGCGCGCCAGGAGATCTCGCTCATCAAGTTCACGGTGGCCCGGACGATGCAGCGGGTCCTCGACCGGGCGATCCAGGCCCTCGGCGGGCTGGGGATGACGGACGACACCCCGCTCGCCTGGTGGTGGGCGCACGAGCGGGCCTCGCGGATCTACGACGGGGCTGACGAGGTGCATGTCGAGAGCGTCGCGAGGCGGATCCTGCGCGGCTACGGGATGCGGGAGAAGTGACGGCGCCGGACGCCTCATCCGCCCCGTCCGCCCCGCGCGACCGCGAGGGGGCGGTCCGCGCCGGCGAGGAGCTGGACGTTGCGGCGGTCGACGCCTGGTTGAGGGGGAAGCTGGACGGCCTGACAGGCCTCCCCGAGGTCACGCAGTACTCGGGCGGCGCGTCGAACTGGACGTACCGCCTGAAGTACCCGGAGCACGACCTCGTCCTCCGGCGGCCGCCCGCCGGGACCAAGGCGAAGTCGGCCCACGACATGAAGCGGGAATTCCAGGTCCAGGGGGCGCTGGCGCCCGTCTACCCCTACGTCCCGGAGATGATCGGCCTCTGCGACGACCTGGCGGTCCTCGGGAGCGACTTCTACGTGATGCGGAGGATCCCGGGGGTCATCCTGCGGGGCAACCTGCCGAAGGGAATGGTCCTCGACGCGGCGACCGCCCGCCGGATGGCGCTCTCGGTGATCGACCGGCTGGTCGAGCTGCACCGGGTCGACCCGAGGGCGGCCGGCCTCGAGTCGCTGGGGAAGGGGGTCGGATACGCCCGCCGGCAGATCGCCGGCTGGAGCGACCGGTACCGGAAGGCGCGCACCTGGAACGTGCCGCGGTTCGAGGCGGTGATGAAGTGGCTCGAGCGGACGGCCCCGGACGACGTCCGGACGTGCGTGATCCACGGCGACTTCCGCCTCGACAACGTCGTCCTCGACCCGGGCGACCCGACCCGCGTCGTCGGGATCCTGGACTGGGAGATGGCGACGCTGGGCGACCCGCTGATGGACCTCGGAAACAGCCTCGCCTACTGGGTGGAGGCGGCCGACGACCCGGTCGGGCGGGCGATTCGCCGGCAGCCGACCCACCTCCCCGGGATGCCGACGCGCCGCGAGGTGGTCGACTACTACCTGGACCGGATGGGCCTCCCCCCTGTCGACTTCACCTTCTACGAGGTCTACGGGATCTTCCGGCTCGCCGGGATCGCGCAGCAGATCTACTTCCGCTACCACCACGGCCAGACGAGGAACCCCGCCTTCCGGCGGTTCTGGATGCTGGCCCACTATCTCGAGTGGCGGTGCCGGAGGCTGATGGGGCGTCGGCCGGCCGGGGGGGCCTGACCTTCCGGGTCACCGCCCCCAGTCGAGCCGCCGGACCACCCCTCCCGCCTCTACTCGGGGTCCTTTTCTTTCTTGGGTTCGTCTCCCAGGACCAGCGGAGAGCGGACGAACCAGGCGGACCAGCCGAGGACGAGGAGAGCGAAGGCCGGGACGACCACCGACGTCTTCAGGAACGGCGTGTCGGGCAGCGAGCCCACGAGGACGAACGCGATGAAGAGGAAGACTCCTCCCATGAGGGGCTTCCAGGACGGGCTGAGCTCCGTGCGGCACGACCGGCAGGCGGCCGTCCTCGCGGGTCCCAGGATGACCTTGAAGACCCACCTGAAGGCTGGCTTGCCACAGATGGGACAGGTGACGTTCCACATGGTGGTTCTCCTTCGAGGGGGCGCGCCGCGCGCACCAGGGGCGGAAAGGCCGCATTCTAGTCGGCGCCTTGGGTAAGCTCCCGGCGAGGGGGGGGCCGTCGATGGAAGAGAGGGCTTCGGTCGTCGTCGTGGGGGCCGGCGTGATCGGGAGCAGCGTGGCGTTCCAGCTCGCGCGGATGGGGCAGCGCGACGTCGTCGTCCTCGAACGCGAGGCGCTTCCGGGCGCCGGGTCGACCGCGAAGGCGAACGGCGGGATCCGCGCCCAGTTCACGACCGGCGTGAACGTCGCCATGTCGCTCCTCTCGATGGAGATCCTGGACGGGCTGGAGGCGGAGATCGGGGACCCCCCCGCCTACCGGAAGGCGGGATACCTCTTCCTGACCGACAGCCCCGAACGGTTCCTGGCGATGGAGAGGGCCGCCTCCTTCCAGGAGGGCCTGGGGGTCACCGTCGAGGTGCTGGGCGCGAGCGAGGTCCGCCGGAGGGTCCCGTGGGTTTCGGGGGAGGGCCTGGCGGGGGGGACGTTCGGCGCCAGGGACGGGTTCATCGACCCCGGGAGGCTCTGCGGGTTCTTCGTGTCGATGGCCGCGGCCGGGGGGGTCCGCTTCGCGTACGGGCGGGAGGTCGTCGCCGTGGAGCCGCGCCCCGGCGGCGAGTGGGTGCTTCGGACGGCCACGGGCGAGGCGTTCACCGCCCCCCACGTCGTCAACGCGGCAGGGGCATGGGCGGGGCGGGTGGCGGCGCTGGCCGGGATCGACCTCCCGGTCGAGCCGGTCCGACGGCACATCTTCCTGACCGGGCCGGTCCGGGACCTCCCTCCGGTCATCCCGATGACGATCGACTCGGACAGCGGCGTCCTCGTCAGGCGGGAAGGGGACCGGGTCCTGATCGCCTACTCGAACCCCGACGAGCCGGCGGGCTTCAACCTGGCGTTCGATCCCGACTTCGTCCACCGCTTCGCCGAGCCCCTCGATCGCCGCTTCCCGGCCGTGGCCGCCGGGGGGATCGACTCGAGGCGCAGCTGGTCCGGGCTCTACGAGGTGACCCCCGACCACCACTCCGTCATCGGTCCGGTGCCCGGCAGGCCCGGGTTCCTCCTGGCGAACGGCTTCTCCGGGCACGGGGTCATGCACGCTCCCGCCGCCGGCCGTTGCGTCGCCGAGCTGATCGTGAAGGGGAGAGCGGAGAGCGCTGACATTTCTTCGCTCTCCCTCTCCCGTTTCCAGGCCGGGGAGCTGATCCACGAGACGATGGTGCTGTGATGGCCGCTCAGCCCGGCGGACGTGTGAAATCTCCCGATCCGGCCTGTAGGGCCCTGGCCGCTCGCGGGTGGAGGCCGTGCCGGCGTCTCGCCTTCATCCCGGCCGTGTTCCTCGTCCTCGCGGGGGCGTCGCACCGCCCCGTGGGGTCGGACCCCTCCCTCCCGGCGGTTGGCCGGTCCGACCCGAACGACGTCGTCCGGTTCCTCGAGCAGGCGACCTTCGGGCCGACCCCCGAGCTGGCCCGGCACGTCCAGTCCATCGGGATCGAGAGGTACCTCGACGACCAGTTTGCCCTGAGGGGCTCGTTCTACCCCGTCCTTCCCCAGATGCCGGCCGACACGACGGCTGGCTGCCCGGACGGAAGTCTCTCCACCTGCCTGCGGGACAACTACACGATGTACCCGCTGCAGGTCCGGTTCTTCCAGAACGCGCTTGGCCAGGACGACCAGGTCCGGCAACGGGTGGCCTTCGTGTTGCACGAGATCCTCGTCGTCTCCGGGGTCAAGGAGAGAGAGCCGAGCCAGGTGGCCCCGTACCTGAACCTGCTGCTGGAGGACGCCTTCGGGAATTACCGCCAGCTCCTGGAGCACCTGACGCTGAACCCGGCGATGGGCCACTACCTCGACATGGTGAACAACGACGCCCCGACGGCGACCGGGAGCGCCGCCCCGAACGAGAACTACGCGCGGGAGATCCTGCAGCTCTTCTCGATCGGGCTCGACACCCTGAACCAGGATGGCACCCCGCAGCGCGACGCGTCAGGGACGCCGATCCCGACCTACACCCAGGCCACGATCACCCAGTTCGCGAAGGTCTTCACCGGGTGGACCTATGCCTCGTACCCCGGCGTGGCGGGTCAGAAGCACAACCCCGCGAATTTCCTGGCGCCGATGTGGCTGTACCGGAACGCGGCCGGGGTCGACTCGAGCCACGACAAGACGCCGAAGAGCCTGCTCGCCTACCCGGGCGCGGTCCACCAGGCGCTGCCCGCCAACCGGGACGGGGCCGTGGACCTCTCGGACGCGCTGGACAACGTCTTCGACCACCCGAACGTGGGGCCGTTCATCGGGAAGCAGCTGATCCAGCACCTGGTCACGTCGAACCCGTCCCCCGCCTACGTCTCCCGCGTCGCGGCGGCGTTCGCCAACGACGGATCGGGGACCCGGGGGAACCTCCGGGCGGTGGTGAGGGCGATCCTCCTCGACCCGGAGGCCCGCGGGGCGTCGAAGGGCGACGCGGCCTACGGGCGCCTGCGCGAGCCGGTCCTCTTCGTGACGAACCTCTGCCGCGCGCTCGACGCCACGAGCGACGGGATCCTCGGGTCGACCGCGACCGCCCTGGGGCAGAACCTCTTCAACTCGCCGACGGTCTTCGGCTACTACCCCCACGCGTACGGGATCCCGGGGACCCCCTTCCAGGGGCCGGAGTTCGGGATCCAGACGAACGTGGCGGCGCAGGCGCGAGCGAACCTGGTGAACACGCTCGCCTTCTCCCAGATCCGCTCGGCGGCGCCCGACTTCGGGACCTCCCTCGACCTGAGGGGCCTCCAGTCGCTGGCGGCGGACCCGGCGCGCCTCGTGGCCGAGCTGAACTGGCTGCTGATGCACGGTTCGATGTCGGATCCGATGAAGGCGACGGTCACCGACGCGGTCTCGGCGGTCCCGGCGACGAACCCCCTCCTCCGGGCCCAGACGGCCCTCTATCTGGTGGCGACGTCGTCGCAGTACCAGGTCGCGCGATGACCGCGCGGCGACGAACGGGCGAGGTGATCCGATGAAGACACGGCGCGAGCTCATTCACGACGCCGGCCGCGGGCTCGGGGCGGCGGCCGTCCTCCGAGCCATGGGCCGCTTCTCGCTCCTCGACGCCGCGGCCGTCGACGCCGCGAGCGACTACCGGGCGCTCCTCTGCCTCTTCCTCTACGGGGGCAACGACGGGAACAACACGGTCATCCCGTACGACGACTACGCCTCGTACCAGAAGGTGCGGGGGACCACCATCAACATCCCGAAGGGCTCGATCCTCAAGATCTCCGCGCCCAGCCAGAAGGCGGCCTTCGGCCTCCACCCGGCCCTGGCCGAGCTCCAATCGCTCTACGACAAGGGGAACGTGGCGATCCTGGCGAACGTCGGGACCCTCGCGTCGCCGACGACCCGAGCCCGGTACCTCGCGGGTGCGCCGGTGCCGGACGATCTGTTCTCCCACTCGAGCCAGCAGGCCGAGTGGCAGTCGGCGGTGGTGAAGACGAGCGACCCGGCCGCCTGGACCGGCTGGGGGGGCCGGGCGGCGGACGCCGTCGCTTCCCTCAACGCCTCCTCGTTCCCGGTGTCGATCTCCACGGCGGGGCTGTCGCTCTTCCAGACCGGGGTCAATTCGGGCCCGCTGGACCCGGGCACCGGCCTGGCGGGCTTCACGACGGGCGCCACCTCCCAGGCGCGCCTCGCCGCGTTCCGGAAGCTCCTGACGCTCGACACCGCCCAGACGCTCGTCGGAACGGAGAGCACGCTGATGGGGCGGGCGATCGACGACACCAACACGCTCAACGCTGCCCTCGGCCAGGTCCCGGCGCTCAGGACCCCCTTCCCGAGCACGGGCCTCGGCACACAGCTGAAGACGATCGCCAGCGTCATCGCGGCCCGATCGGCCCTGAAGATGAGCCGTCAGGTCTTCTTCGCGACGATCGGGAGCTTCGACACCCACACCGGCGAGATCGCGACGCAGCAGACGCTGCTGACGCAGCTGAGCCAGGCGATGGGGGCGTTCTTCGCCGCGACGGTCGAGCTGGGGGTCCAGGACTCCGTCACCACTTTCACGCTCTCGGACTTTTGCCGCACGTTCCAGCCCGGATCCGGGAGCGGCACGGACCACGCCTGGGGAAACCACCACTTCATCGTGGGCGGCTCGGTGAAGGGCGGGGACTTCTATGGCACCTATCCGACGCTCGCCCTCGGGGGGCCGGACGACGCGGAGGCCCGGGGCCGGTGGATCCCCACCACCGCGGTCGACCAGTACGGCGCCACGCTCGCGCGGTGGTTCGGCGTCCCCGCGGCCTCGATGCGGACCGTCTTCCCGAACCTGGGAGCGTTCGCGGCGGACGACCTCGGGTTCATGGTCTGACGGGGATTGCGGGACCTCCCGGGCTGTCCTATTCTCGCGGCCCGCCGCTCCGGCCCGGAGGAAGAGCCCCCGGAGCGCCCTCGGATTCGACGTGACCCGCATTCAACTCGCGCTCCTCATCGGTGCCGGTCTTCCGCTCCTCGTTGCGATCGTCCTCGTGGCCGATCGGCGCGGGTTCTTCCGGCTGGACGGTTTTCCGACCGCGTTCCGCCGGCGCATGGCGCTCGGACTCCTCGTCGTCCACCTCGCGCTCACCGTTCTCCTCCCGGCCTTCGCGGGGAGCCGGCCGGTCGACCCCTCGAAGATCCGCTTTTCCCAGCTGTTCGTGACCCAGGGAGCGCTCGCGGCCTTCCTCTTCCTCTGGTGGCTCCTCTCGAACCGTCCGGCCTGCGCCGATTTCCTGCGCCTCCGCTCGGCGAGCCCGCTCGCGGACGCCGGGACGGGAGTCTGCCTGGGCGTGATCGGGTGGGGCCTGACCCTGGTCGTCGGGGTGGTGGTGGCGATCGTGGCTCGCGTGGTCGACCTGCCGGGGCCGGAGGCGGTCCCGCCGCTCGTCAGGTGGGTGGCGAGCCTGTCGGCGCCGGAGAAGGCCCTCGTGGTCCTCTCGGCGATGACGGTCGAGGAGTTCTATTTCCGGGCCTTCCTGCAGGGACGGCTGGGAGCGGTCTGCGCCTCGATCCTCTTCCTCCTGGCGCACGCCGGATATGGCGAGCCGTTCGTCTTCGTGGGACTCCTCGCGATCACGGCCGTCCTCGCCACCGCATTCCGGCGGACCGGGTCGACCATCGCCCCGATCGCGGCTCACGGGACGTTCAATGCGATCCAGCTTTTCGTGGTGCTTCCGGTCGTGATGAAGGCCCTCGGCGCCCGGTAGTCCCCAGGTCGACCGCGACCACCTCCCCCCGCGCGTGAACGGCGGGACGGGAGCCGGCCGGCCGGGCGGCATAGAGGGGGAGCAGCGCCGCGGCGAGCCTCGCCGCGTCCGCGGGCGAGGAGCAGCGAATTCGCCAGCAGAACCCGATCCCGGGAGACGGGCTGCCGGACCGTTCGAAGAAGAGGATCCGGTCGTCCTGCCAGGCGGCGGCGATCTCGGCGGCTCCGTCCCCTGCGCCGGAACGGTCGAGGAGCTGCAGGAGCTCCCACTCGCCGAGCGAGTCGTTGTAGATGAAGCGGCCCTTCGCGGGGATCTCGGTGCGCGACGGCCGGTCGGACGGGGCGAGCCTCGTCCGGGAGGTCTTCCTGTCGGGATGGAGGATTTCGGCCGTCGTCTCCGGCGGATGGCGATAGGCCTCCTCGATCCCGGCCCAGCCGGCCCCCCGCTTCCGCCGGACCCAGGAGGTCCCGGCGGTGTACGGGAAGAGGAGTTCCTTGACGAAGAAGTCGGGGACGCCGTCGGCGCCGTCCACGGCCCCGGCGCCCACGAGAGCGAGGTTCGACACCATCTCGCCGAGGACGTCCTTGCCCAGCAGGTCCCGTGACTCGGGGGGGATCCGGTCGAGGAGGACCTCGGCCATGACGACCGTCGCCTCTCCCTCGAGCAGCGATTCGAGCGCGAGGAGGGCGTCCGAGTTCTCGCGGAGCGCGGCCATCCTCCGGTCCAGGTCGAGGCGCTGGTCCTGGAGGGCATGGGTCAGCTCGTGGGCGAGGAGCGATTCCTCCACGAGGCGGGCAGCGTCCATCCCGAGGTCGCCTGCGGGGTCGGGAGCGGAGCTCCCCGCCCGCTCGGGGACGATGTAGAACTTCTTCTCGGCCGGATCGTAGAAGCCGACGACCTGCCGCGTGTAGAGGTTCGCGATCCTCTTCCTCAGGCCGGGGACCGGGTCGATCAGGCCGACGGCCACGAGAGAAGCGGCGTACATCTCGAAGGAAGTCGGCAGGTCCTCGATCAGCTTGGCCTCGAGAACGGAGCCGAGCTGCTTTTCCGGGAGGAGGGCGGACGCGACCGGAGACCGGAACGGGACCCCCCTGACCTTCTCGACGGCCTTCTGCGCCGCCGCGACGGCAGCCGGGAGGCGGTCGGAGAGAGGGGAAGAGGCTGGGGCGTCGTCGTCCGCGGTGGCCCCTAGTGCCAGGGAAACGGTGACGAGCGTCACCAGGATCGCCACGGCCGGTGGACGTCCACCGCCCCTTCCGCGTATCATCCGCCCGTCTCCCGGACGACCCCGGCATCCAGACATAGGGGCGCGAGCTTAGCAGGAGGCCCCTGGCCCCGGGCCGTATCCGCGAACGAGATGACGAAAACCTCCGCTGGAACCGGCCCCATGGTGCTCTGGCTGTCGAGCCGGTTCGAGAACATCGAGCTGGTGCTGGCGGCTCTGGGCAACGTCTGCCGCGAACGCCGCGTTTCCGAGGACGTCGAGCACTGGGTCGGGATGGCGGTCAGGGAAGCCGTCGCCAACGCGATCAAGCACGGGAACAAGCTGGACCCTTCCAAGAAGGTCTATGTCTCGCTGGACGAGGATGGCGACCGGCTGACGATCGTCGTCGGCGACGAGGGAGAGGGGTTCGAGCTGGAGAAGGTCGCCGATCCGAGGGCGCCCGAGAACACCCTGAAGACCTCCGGAAGGGGGATTTTCTACATCCGGTCGTTCATGGACGACCTGTCGTTCACGCGCGGAGAGAGCGGCGGGACGATCCTGACGATGCGTAAGCAGCTGAAGAACGAACTGCCTTGAAGAGAGGAGAACGATAGGGATGAAAACGAACATCGCGATCAGGACCGTGGGGGACGTGACCATCGTCGACCTGAAGGGGAAGATCACGATCGGCGTGGGCGACCTCCAGATGCGGGAGGGGATCCGGCAGGTGCTGGCCAGCGGCGCCGAGAAGATCGTCGTCAACATGAAGGAAGTCACGACCATCGACTCCACCGGTGTCGGCGAGCTCGTGGGCTGTTACAACGCGGCGATGAACCGGGGATCGAAGCTGAAGCTGATGAACCTCCCCGCCAAGATCAGCGACGTGCTGACCGTGACGCAGCTCATCACCGTGTTCGACGTCTTCAACAGCGAGGCGGAGGCCCTGGCCAGCTTCTGAAGGCCGGAGCTTGCTGCCGTTCAAGAGGAAAACCCCTACCGCGGTTTCCCTCGCCGCTTCGCGGCCCTCCCTTCCGGGCCGCCGTTCCCCCCGGGCGAGGAGAGGTAGCGCGTGAGCGCGCAGGGGAACACCGGCCGCGCCGGGTTCCCCTGATCAGTGATGGCCGCCCTCGGCGAGGCGCGAAGCGTCCTCGGTAGCGCGTGAGCGCGCAGGGGAACACCGGCCGCGCCGGGTTCCCCTGATC